>JBBQFV010000014.1:0-13069 GCA_038322405.1 Patescibacteria group bacterium | reverse complement strand
GCCCTCAAGAAAAAGGCCTCTACATTTTGGATATGTTTCCCTTCCCCTCAGGAAGCGGCCTGCACGTCGGCCACTTGCTTGGGTATACGGGTTCTGATGTAGTCGCCCGGATTGCCCGCATGCAGGGTCACAAAGTGCTTCATCCAATGGGTTGGGATGCCTTTGGGTTGCCCGCCGAAAACTATGCAATAAAGACGGGAGTGCATCCAGCCGATTCGACCGCCAAAAATACTATTGAATATAAGCGCCAGCTTTCTCAAGCAGGCATGAGTTACGATTGGGAAAAGGAGATGAACACCTCTCTTCCTGAGTACTACAAATGGACTCAATGGCTGTTTAGTTTATTGCATGAACAGGGTTTGGCTTACCAAAAAATGGGAATGGTAAACTGGTGCCCTCAAGATCAAACGGTGCTGGCTAATGAACAGGTAATTAATGGCCGTTGCGAGCGCTGCAATTCAGTTGTTATTCAAAAAGAGCTTAAGCAGTGGTATTTCAAGATTAGCGACTACGCTGAGCGGCTGCTTACTGACCTTGAAGGCGTTGATTGGCCCGAGAAGATTAAGGCCATGCAGCGAAATTGGATTGGTAAGTCTGAAGGGGCAAGTCTAAATTTCAAGGTAGGCGAAGCAGTTATCGAAGTGTTTACTACCCGTCCAGATACCCTTTTTGGGGTTACTTACCTTGTGCTTGCACCAGAGCATCAGTTGGTAGATAAAATTACTACTCCCGATCAGCTCAATGCTATTAAGGCTTATCAAGAAGAGGCAACGCACAAGACTGAATTAGAGCGCTTGCACTTGGAAAAGAAAAAAACCGGAGTATGGACAGGGGCTTTTGCTGAGCACCCTCTTACTCACGAGCAAGTGCCAGTTTGGATTAGCGACTATGTGCTGAGCACCTACGGAACGGGTGCAATTATGGCAGTACCTGCCCATGACGAGCGCGACTATGCCTTTGCTCAGACCTATAATTTGCCTATCAAGCAAGTCATAGTGCCCCAGCTTGTGCAACAGACCGAGCCGGAAAAGTACCGGCCTTCTGATCCGGTTATTAATGGCGAGAGTGTCATTGTATTTGTGAAGCATCCGCAGGAAGAAAAATACTTAGCCCTCGATTGGAAAGAACAGGCTTGGGGCGCGAAAACCTTACTGACCTGCACAATTGACGACTTGAGTCCCGAAGAAACAGTACTAAAGGAAATTGGAGAAGAAACTGGGTATCTCAATGCCAAAATTGCCCGAAAATTGGGCATTATTAGCGGCCTTTTTTACCATTTACCAAAGCAGACCAATAAGAATGTGCGTGGGCATGTATTTTTAGTGCAGTTGGAGAACGAAGATCGTAAGCAAATTACAGCAGATGAAGCAGCCCGCCATGAACTCAACTGGCTGACCTCAGAAGAGTTGGCTGACTTTTTGACCCCGGAAACCCATATTTTTGCTTTGGACTGGTTAGTAAATGGCTTTACACCATATAGCGAAATGGGGTCGCTCTGTGATTCGGGTGATTATACCGGCCTTTCCAGTGAAGAAGCGGGTAAGCGCATTGTTATGGCGGCAGGTGGAGAGTGGCGCACAACCTATCGCTTACGGGACTGGCTAGTATCTCGCCAGCGTTATTGGGGTGCACCAATTCCCATTTCTTATGACGATGAAGGAAATACGCATCTTGTCCCTGCTTCAAGCCTTCCGGTAGAGCTGCCCCATGACGTTTCCTTTTCTCCTATGGGCGAGTCCCCCTTGGTCATTTCTGCCGAATGGCGCCACTACACGGACCCTATAAGTGGTAAGGCCATGACCCGCGAAGCCGACACACTGGACGGCTTTGTATGCTCTAGTTTTTATTATTTGCGCTTTCCAAACCCCCACTTCTCGGAAGGGGCATGGGATCCTACAACCCTTGACTGGTTGCCTGTCGATACCTACATGGGAGGGGCTGAGCACGCCGTATTGCACTTGCTCTATGCCCGCTTTATTACCAAGGTATTCTACGACGCCGGGCTTGTCTCCTTTACTGAGCCATTTTCCACGCTGCGCAACCAAGGAAGCGTCTTGGGCCCAGACCATAACAAAATGTCCAAATCGAAGGGTAATGTGGTAAACCCTGATGATGTCATTAAGGAATTTGGTGCCGACACCCTGCGGGCCTACGAAATGTTTATGGCGCCTTTTGAACTGGAAAAACCTTGGAATACTAAAGGCATGGTTGGGGTACGACGATTCCTCGAAAAAGTATGGAAGATGCAGGAAAAAGTGACCATAACACCCCCTACTATAGAAGAGCTTCCCCTCATTCACAGGGCTATTAAGAAAGTGACTGAAGACATTGCCGAATTCAAGTTCAATACCTGCATTTCTACCCTCATGGAAACGGTAAATAGTTTAAGTGTTTTCCCAGAGGTAAGCAAAGACACCTACCTAAACCTGATCACCATCTTGTCACCATTCGCCCCTCATATAGTCGAGGAATTGTGGCAAGAAATGGCTTGTTCCGGCTTTGCGAGCATTGCCCCTTGGCCCACCATTGACGAGCAATATTTGGTTGCTCAAACCTGGGAATGTCCTGTACAAATCGACGGAAAAGTTCGGGTGCGCCTTGCCATGGACAGCTCCCTTGATGAGCAGGCTGTACGTGAAATTGTAGAAGCAAACACTATCGTCCAAAGCTACTTGGCAGACAAGGAAATGGTCAAAGTCGTGGTAGTTCCCGGCCGCCTGATTTCGTATGTCACAAATGGTTGATCACCAGGTTTAAATCTGGTATAGTCGATCAGTACCTAAATGTGCAACCAGCGTGTCGCTAGCCAAATCTCCCGCATTCTCGTAAACTGATCTCATGGCAACCCCTAAGAAACGGACCAGTCCACCACGTTCCGGCAACCGTCGCCGCAACCTTGGCCTCGCCCTCCCAGCTACCCAGCAGTGCCCAAATTGTAAGCATCTCATGGTCAAGCACCAGGCTTGCAAGTTTTGTGGTTACTACAAGGGTCGTTTGGTTACCGCAGCTTAACTTCGTACCCCGTGGCCCAAAATCGACACCTCTCGCGGACAGTCTGTATGCAGACACTCTACGAGTGGGAATTCCGTGATTTTCCCGATCTTGATGAAATCATGCATCGCAACATTCACGAGTTTGAGAAGGATGTCGACCAGACCTATATCACCAAAGTGGTGTACGGCATTCGTGATAAATACGAAGATATTAATGCCCTTATTGTAGAGGCTGCCCCTGAGTGGCCCCTTGATCAGGTGGCCAGGGTAGACAAAAATGTTCTACGGGTAGCAATCTTTGAGATGGTGTACGACAGTGAAGAAGACGTGCCACCCCGCGTTTCTATTAATGAAGCAATCGAAATTGGCAAAACATTTGGCGGCGAAAGCGCCCCAAAGTTCATTAATGGCGCCCTTGGGTATGTGTACCGCAAGTTTGAAGAAACCTTAAAGCCGCGGGACGAACGTTAATATGATAGATTTCACCCCACTTGAAGAACGGATTGGCTACAGTTTCAAGGACCGTGACTTGCTGCAGCAAGTATTCATCCACCGCTCATATTTAAATGAGCACCGCGCATTTCCCCTTGAGCATAACGAACGGCTGGAGTTTCTTGGCGATGCCGTGCTGGAGCTTATTGTGACCGAGCACCTGTACCGGCACTACCCAAACCCTGAGGGAGAGCTGACTACTTACCGCAGTGCCCTGGTAAAGGGTGAAACGCTTGCCCAAATCGCCGTTACTCTGGACTTCCCTAACTACTTGATGGTTTCTAAAGGCGAGGAAAAGAGCGGAGGCCGCACCAAGGCTTACCTTATGGCTAACGCTCTAGAAGCCTTTATTGGCGCCCTTCATTTAGATGGCGGATATGCAATTGCCGAGCAGTTCATTCACGAGAATGTGCTTTCGATGCTTGAAAATATTATTGCCAATAACTTGCACATTGATCCAAAAAGCCGCCTGCAAGAATACACCCAGGAACACTTTGGCATTACGCCGCACTATGACGTACTGAGTGAAACAGGCCCTGATCACGCCAAAGAATTTACCGTTCTGGTGCGCATTAACGACCGGGAACTTGGTCGCGGCGTAGGCAATAGCAAGCAGGCTGGCCAAGTGGCCGCTGCCACATCGGCATTGGAAGAGTTACTAAAATAAGCTTAACGATTCGAAGTTGCGTTTTCACAAAAATGTGAAAGCCGATCATTTCTCATCGTCAAGCTTATTTTAGGGTAAAATTGGTAAAGCCCCAGTCGAGGAGCTTTTTTACTTCTATGGCAGATGCGTCGTTAGCGTTAGAGTAGGTGTTGAGCACAACGGCAATGAGCTCCATGCCGTTTCGGGTTGCCGCACTGATGAGGCAGTGGCCAGCGGTGGGGGTAAAGCCTGTCTTGCCGCCAATTACGCCATCGTAAAGGTAGTCAGAAACAAGTCGGTTGGAGTTGCGCAAATCGTGGCGGATGTTTCCCTCAACGTTGGTTACCGTATCAGTTGCCGTACCAATTATTTTGCGGATGATAGGGTTCTCACTGCTATGGCTCGTAAGCTTGGCGAGGTCGAGAGCGGTACTATGGCCCTCATCGTTAAGGCCGGCCGGATCCATGTAGTGTGTATGTTCCATGCCGAGCTTCTTAGCCATTGTATTCATCTCGGTCACAAAGCGGGCAACACGCAGGTCGTGTGGGGCATCGGGGTTGCCAAGTAAAATACCTCCACCATATTCGGCGAGCGCCATGGCGGCATCGTTACCAGAAACCATGAGGGCACCCTCGAGCAAGTTATGAATAACAATGTGCTCACCAGGCCGCAGTCCCATGACCGATCCTATTTGGGTACCCGCCTCTTGGCTTATGGTAACGGTATCAGCGACATCGCCTATGCGGGCCACGATGAACGTTGTCATCATTTTGGTGGTACTGGCGATTGGCGACTCTACATCTTCTTCTTTGCCTGCTACAATCTTGCCACTTTCCGGGTTATACAGCGCATAGTGATGGGCATTGATGAGTAGTTTGGCATCGCCTATCTGGACCGGATATGGCAGGAGGGACGGCGCAGCTTGAGCAAGGTCTGTGCTTGCCGCAAGAACTTGGTCGCCTTGTACAGGCCTTGAGCCGAGCATGGCAAGCCCTACCCATGCGCCAGTAGCAAGAATTACACCGAGGGTAGTTATGCCAAGCGAAGCAAGGAGATGGGTTCGTTTCATGCAAGGAGGGCCAGTTCGGCCGGAGTAAGTGCGCGCCATTCCCCTGGTTGGAGGGCGCCAAGTTTGAGATTGCTCATGCGTGTGCGGATAAGCCGTTGTACGTGAATGCCGGTTGCGGCACACATGCGGCGAATCAGGTGACTGCGCCCTTCGTGCACGGTTATTACGAGTACGAGTATACCATGATTTTCCTCTCTAATGGTAATAGAATCGGCTTTTGCCAGACCGTCTTCAAGCGGGATACCTTTGAGAAACACCTCTTCCAGCTTGCGCGGCTTAAAGGCGTTGGCCGAGTGACCATATACCGTATATTCCTTGCGATGCTTGTAGCGAGGGTGGGTGAGCTTGTCAGTAAGGGCACCATCGTTGCTCATGAGGATTAATCCCTCACTTTCCTTGTCTAGCCTGCCAACTGGGTAAACTGGTGGGGATGTTGGTACCAGGTCGGTGACTACGGAATCCTGGCTTTGGGCTACCCTTGTTGAAACTACTCCCCGGGGCTTATTTAGGATGTAGGTTACGCGGCTGGGAGTAGGCAGCGGCTTGCCATCTACTTCAATCTTATCTGTCGGCTCAATCATGCCACCAGTTGGGGGTGCAACAATGCCGTTAACTTTTACCCGGCCGTCAGCAATAAGGGAATCGGCCCCTCTGCGGGACGCGATGCCACTTGCTGCCAGTACTTTGTTGAGGCGTTCCTCCATCTACTGTTTTACCTGCAGGCCAAGCTCTTTGAGCTGGTTTTCATGTAAGGCTGAAGGAGCATTCATAAGAGGGTCACGCCCCTCACCCGTCTTAGGGAAGGCAATTACTTCGCGAATATTAGGCTCGTTTTCCAAGATCATTTGCATGCGGTCTATACCAGGTGCAATGCCTCCATGTGGTGGCGCTCCCAGTTTAAACGCCTGTAGCATATGACCAAACTTGCGGTTGGCTTCCTCTTCACTCATGCCAATGATTTGAAATACTTTACTTTGAATTTCGGGTACAACAATACGAATACTACCTGAAGCAATCTCATATCCGTTGCAAACCATGTCGTACAATTGGCCGATTACCTCAAGCGGGTTGGTATCGAGAAGTGCTACATGCTCTTCTTTTGGCATAGCAAACATGTGGTGCATAGGAGCAATGCGCTTTTCCTTCTCATCCCATTCGAAGAGTGGAAAGTCGAGCACCCAGCAAAAGGCGAGCTCATTGGGGTCTTCTTTGTTCACCCGGAGATCTGGCTTGTCGCTACCGTATTTTTCCATGGATTCCTTATAGCTCAAACGTGGCCACGGCGATTGCATAATATGCTTTCCAGGATAAAGTTCCTGAACCATTGCCGTGTACATATTCTCTGTCAGTTGCAAAATTTCTTCTTGGCTTGAGAAAGAAAGTTCCATGTCCAACTGGGTAAATTCCGGTTGTCGGTCTCCTCGGCTGTCTTCGTCACGCATACAACGGGCAATCTGATAGTAACGCTCAATGCCACTCACCATGAGCAGCTGTTTGTATTGCTGAGGGCTTTGAGGAAGAGCAAAAAACTTTCCCTTATCCCGTGTCGGCACCACAAAGTCACGGGCACCTTCAGGGGTACTTGCGGTGAAGAAAGGTGTCTCAACCTCCACAAACCCTTGCTTGTCTAAATGGTTGCGCAAAAAGCCTACCGCTTTGGCACGGTTCATAATATTGTCGCGCATACGGTCGCTGCGTAAATCCATGTAACGGTACTTGAGGCGCAACTCCTCATCGATACCTTTTGTATCTTCGTTTACTGCAAAAGGTGGCAGTTCAGATTTGTTCAGCACCTTTACGCTTGCGGCCTGCAATTCTACCGTGCCAGTTGAAAGTTCAGGGTTTACGAGCTTCTCAGGCCGGGCAGCGACGGTGCCGGTAATTTCGATGACATCTTCGAGGCCAACACCTTTCAAAACCTCATAACTCTCCCCTGCCCAACCACCTGTAACTACCTGCAAAATGCCGGACCGGTCCCGTAGGTCAATAAATAGGACCTTACTGTGATCACGAATGCGGTGGACCCAGCCTGCTACGGTAACCGTTTGGCCCACTTGTTCTACTGTTTCAGTGACGTGAATGCGTTTCATACTATTAAGTGATTGACTTGAGTGACTTTTCGAGGCGGTCATGATGTTTCCTGATCTCCTCATCGCTTAGTGTGCGATCGGCAGCATTATAAGTAAGGCGTAGCGTGACTGCTTTGTGGTCTTCAGGAAGTGGTTTGCCGGTGAAGATGGTCGCAATGTGCCAGTCACGCACTATATCCTTATCTATTACTTGCGCTGCCTTTGTCGTAAGCGAATCAAGACTCGTAGCAATTGAAACAGTTATGGTGAGATCCCGAACACTTACAGGGTAAACGGGGGAGGCAGAATAAAATGTTTGTAAACGTGAGCTTCCCAGGAGAAGTTCCAGGTTAATTATAGCTGCAACCAGCTCTTTGCCCCGTTTCATTTTATACGCGGATACTACCTCATTACTTATGAGGCTTAGATGGCCAACTTCTGTATTGCCTACTTGAATAGTGAGTGTGTGACCTTTTTCGGCATACGGCAGGTCTTTGACAGAGGTATAGGTGGGCTGAGGCAAAGAGAGTACCTGGGAAATGCGCACCAATGCTGCCTTAAGCTGGCGCACAGCCTGTTCCGCCTGTCCCCCAGTGCGTACAAGAAGCGTGAGGGTTTCTTGTTCCGCAAGAGGAGCTTTAAAAACTTTGCCGATTTCAAAAAGTAATAGCTCCGTATAGCTGCTATTTATTCCTGCACAGTCGGCTAACATGCCAAGTAAGTGGGTAGGATTGAGATAGGAAGTCTCTTGGGAAAGAGGGTTTGGCAAAAGGAGGGCTTCTTTTGGCTTAAGATTGAGCTTTTCTAGTGCTTGTTCCGAGCTAAATGGCTGGTGAACTGTTTCATGAAACCCAGCTGCTGAAAGGGCATGCCGAATAAGGCGCTTGTCATTCACGCTCTGGTTGAGGGCAGGTGCTTTTACAGCACCCGTAGGAAGCGTGTACGGCAGGCGATCGTATCCCCAAATACGGATAAGCTCCTCAATGACATCTTCTACCTGTTGCACATCATGGCGCCAAGTGGGAGGGACGGCGTCAAAGCCTGATTTGGTAAAGGAGGGTAGGTCAAAGTTCAGCTTAAGCAAAATAGTGCGGCAATCGGCAGCTGAAATACGTACCCCTAGCAATTGGTGAATGCGGTCAAAGCTCACATGGATCCGTGGACGTTGGTGCGCATGGACGGTATTGTCTACTAATTTACTGTCTACTGTGGCGCCCGCAACCTGTTGAAGTAAGTAAAGGGCGCGTTTAAGAGCGGTTACTGTGAGCTCAGTGTCTAGGCCTTTTTCGAAACGTAAGCTCGCTTCACTCCGTAGACCTAAGTGGCGGCTAGTTTTGCGTATTTGCGGTCCTGAGAAGGTGGCTGATTCAAGTACAATGCGGGTCGTAGACTCCGAAATGGCAGAGTGCTTGCCACCCATAATGCCTGCTAAGGCGATGGCTTTGTCGTTGCCATCGGCAATTACAATATCCCCTGCAATCAAAGTGCGGGTTGAGTCGTCGAGCAGGTCTATTTTTTCATCCGGTTTAGCGCTGCGAACCGCAATACCAAACACCTCCTTTTGTTTGGGGAGTGTGTCGAGGTCAAAGGCATGGAGAGGCTGGCCAAGCTCAAGCATGACGTAGTTGGTGACATCGACAACAGTATTAATGGGGCGAATGCCACAACGAATGAGGCGCGATTGCAGCCACCAAGGCGACGGCTTTACCTGCACATTATTAAGGGCAATTGCTGAGTAGCGAAGGCAGTCCTTGTGATGCGAGAGGGTTAATTCTAAGTGGGTCTGATGAGTGTGACTATGTTCTAAAGGGGCAATTGTCGGTTCGGATAGTTTGCGCCTCTCAAAGGCGGCAACCTCGCGCGCTAAGCCAAAATGAGACAACAGGTCTGGCCGGTTTGGGGTAATATCCAGGTCTATAACTATATCATCTTCAAAAAGGGTACTGCTTACAGAAGCTCCTGGCTTTAGCGTTTCTGGATATACGAAAATACCAGGACTTGCGATGGCTATCCCAATTTCCTCCAAGGCACACAACATGCCCTGCGACTGCACGTCGCGGATTTTTGTTTCGCGCATAACCATTGGCTCACCTACGACCGGATGCAAGGTAATGCCGGGTAGGGCCACAATGACGTACTGTCCTTCTTCCAAATTAGAAGCACCACATACAATGGTTCGCTTCTCAGTGCCTATATCTACGGTGGCTACGCGTAACCGGTCAGCATTTGGATGAGGCTTAACCGCTAGGACATGACCTATCACAAGTCCAGCAAGCTTTTCTTTCCAATTGGTAATACCCTCGGCCTCCGAAGAAGTCATGCGGAACTTCTCCCCAAGTTCAAAGCCGGGAGTAGTAGTGGCAACAAATTCTTTTAACCAGGCAAGAGAGGCGTTCATGGCTGGGGAAATTGATCCAAAAATTGGATATTGTTGCTAAACAAAAGCCGGATGTCGGGAATGTGGTGGCGCACCATGAGCGGTCGTTCAAGAGACATGCCAAAGGCCCATCCCTGATATATTTTTGGATTTATACCAGCCCGTTTAAGGACATTCGGATGAATCATGCCGCAGCCACCCATTTCCAGCCAGCCCGCATGTTTCCCCTCTTTTTCCGAGGCACCTTTCCAACGGATATCCAGTTCTGCCGATGGTTCGGTGAATGGAAAGTTGTGAGGACGGAACCTGGTTTCTACTTGGTCTCCAAAAAGCCGTTTTACAAAGTAATCAAGGGTTCCTTTGAGGTCTGCAAAAGTGGTTTGAGTATCTACCATTACAGCATCTATCTGATGGAACATTGCCGAATGGGTTTGGTCAGCTTCACGGCGGTAGGTCTTTCCTGGCATGACAATGCGGATGGGTAATTCCTCTCTTTTAAACCGCTTCTTCATTTCTCCTACCTGAATTGAAGTGGTTTGGGTGCGCAGCAAACGCTCTGTTGTTAGGTAGAAAGAGTCTTGAGGGTCACGGGCTGGATGATTGCTATCTAAATTAAGCGACTCAAAGTTTTCTTCTTCAGTCACAATTTCTGATCCTTCCACTACTTCGAAAGACAACTCGCTGAATATATTGGTCATTTCTTCCATAATGGCCGAGATGGGATGGATGGTACCAAAGGCCGGCTCAAAAGCCGGGACTGACATGTCCACCGTACGCGATACCTGCACTTCTTCGCTCATTAAGGAGCCGAGCTCGTGCTTTAATACATTGAGCGCACTGCCGTATGCCCCACGTTCGGCACTATCTAATGAAGGTAGTACCTTCATGAGTTCTGCCAGCTTTCCTTTACGACCCAGATACTCAAAACGGACCTGCTCACGCTCGGTAGGTGTTTTAGAGGTATTCCAGGAGGCTTGGGCCTCGGTACGAAGCAGGGTGAGTGCTTCGTTATGCTTCGGGTTCATAACTTAAGGTAGCGTGTGGTTTTTTCTCGGCTTGGAAGAAGAATTCAATGAGTACTGCGGCCAGAGCTAGTGGAATAATGTCCCAGAACTGGAAAATGCCCAGGGTGTGAAAAAAGGTGCTAAGTACAATGACTAAACTAAGTAAGGCTGCTTGGCGGATTGCTGGCCATAAGGCCGGCCTTGTCCCCCGACGCAAGCTAATGTGCCTAATGCCATACCAGATGAGTCCAAGCACTATAGTCAGGCAAATGTAGAGGGTTATGAAGAAGAGCCAGAGCTCCGTACGGCCAGCCGAGTAGGGCGACGTGGTAAGAAGGGTTGAACTTAATTGGGCACCACTAACAATGCCAAGCGCAATCAAAATGAAAAGGGCAATTCGGGTTCGCATATCTTCTTCAATGTATCAGATACGAACCTATTTGAGGAGATGAGGCAGCCTATGGTTTTTAATACAATCAACTGCTTCTTCCCAAGAATGTACGCGTTGCATTCCGGAAGTTAATTCTGGCCTTTGGTTCCAGGGCGTATCAAAAAGTAAGACAGGTATCCCCCTCTTTTATACAAGATTCGGCATTTGGGAGTGCATCCTCAATCACAAGGTCTACGTTTTCGCGTATACATACCTCACCCTTAGTCGTGCGTTTCTCAGTGTATTGATTGGTATAGAAAACGGCTTGAATTTTATCACTAAAATGGCTGAGGAGAATTTAAGTCGTTTTACTGAGTTGGTCGCTGCGAGAAGTAATGGCGATGAGTGTATGGCTTTTTGCTAGCTCCGAGATGGCTTCTAGAGAACCATTAATAAGCGGTAATTCCTCTAAATACGTGGACAGGTTAAATTCAGCATATAACGTTCTAGCTTCTTCAAGGCTATGTCGTGTGACTTCTTCTAAATCGAAATGATGCCAATCTTCTCGCTTGAGATAAATACCTTTTTTACTTGAAAGGAATGCATTAATGCCAGCATTACAATCTACTAGCACGTCATCAATATCGTGAGCTATTTTCATGTACTAACCTTATAGTTCTGCGTCGATATCAGGGCGGGTATCTATAGCAAAAATAATAGTTGGGATTTTGAAACGGCTTAACGTAGTAGTAAGCAAATGCTGATAGTGCTTGGATGAACGTTGTAGCTTACTAAAAAGCTCAATATTCCCTTTAGGAAAACGAACCCACACGGTGGCTTTGTGTAGGTTACCGCTCAAAGTAACTGAGGTTATGACAATAAAAGAACCGGGATGCTCGCGTGCCGTCCACATTGCGAGGTAATCCCGGATCTGATCAGCAAGCATTGTCCCACGTATTGCTTTATTTTCCATAACTTAGTGGGACAATGTGAAGCTGTTTGTTGCAAACTCTGCGAGCATTGTGCCACGAATTGCGGCGTCAGGCATTGGTGTTTAGCGCTTAGACCACTGAGGAGCGCGGCGGGCGCCTTTAAGACCTGGCTTCTTACGCTCTTTTTCGCGAGGGTCGCGGGTAAGGAAACCAGCTTTGCGCAGGGTTGTCTTGTAGTTCTCGTCCATTTCAACAATGGCGCGCGAAATGCCGTGGCGAATTGCTTCGTCCTGTCCGGCAAACCCACCACCTTGTACCTTTACGGTAACATCGGCGGCAGAAAGGCCGACCAGTTTCAAAGGAGCTAGGTAACCCTGCTCTGCAACAGTGACAGCTTTTTCGTTAATAGTGACTTTGCCATTTCCTTGTGGATAAAGGCGCACCTGAGCAACTGCAGTTTTGCGACGGCCTGTTGCGTAGAGGTACGTTTGTGCTTTCTTTTCAGCCATAATTAGTTACCTTTCTGAAGGTGAGCTACGTTGCCCTGGTGAGGATGCTCACCTGTTGCGTAGACGTGGAGGCGCTTAAGCCATTCCCCCTGCAACTTGTTTTTAGGAAGCATGCCTTTGACGGCATTTTCAATGATACGGGCAGGATCGGTAATCATGAGATCCTTGGCGTATTCAGTCTTAATGCCACCTGGGTGGAAGGAGTGATGGTAATAGGCCTTCTGTTGAAGCTTGTTACCGGTCAAAACAACCTTGCTTGCGTTAATAATGACGACATGGTCACCACAGTCCATGTGGGTAACAAATGAGATTTTATTCTTGCCACGAAGCAAGTTGGCAGCGTCAGTTGAAATGCGGCCAAGTACTTTACTTTCAGCATCTAGGAAATGCCAAGCTGGCTCGTGTTTGCGGATTGCAGATACTTTCATGGTTAGTTCGCTTCGGTAGAAGCATTATCGGCGGGAGCGGCCTTCTTGGTAGAACGGACTGCGACCTTAGTCTTTGTCTCGGCAGCAATGATATCCTCAAGTGGTGTAAGCAGCAGTTCAAGCTGAGCCATTGAAGAACCATCGCCAGGACGGGTTGGAAGCTTGGTCAAGCGCACAAAG
>JBBQFV010000013.1:0-13166 GCA_038322405.1 Patescibacteria group bacterium | reverse complement strand
AGGGTTTGGGGAATTCCTTTCCGCTTTGTTGGGTTTACCAACCTTACCCACGACCACTTGGATTACCATAAAAATATGGAAGAGTACCGCGATACCAAGTTACGATTGTTCCAATGGAGGGGTGTGAAGGCCTGCGCCGCTAACATTGACGACCCAGTTGGACAGCACTTTTTGGAACGCACAAAAGTCCCCCGCCGTTGGGGCTACAGCACCCTGACTGACATTCCTTTCCCCGCCTCAACCGACCACATGTGGGCCGACCGCATTTCGGCCAATTCCACTTCGGCGACGTTTAATTTGCATACTGGCCTTGAGGAAGGAAGGGTAAAGCTGCAGTTGCCGGGGCGCTTTAATATCGAAAATGCCCTTTGCGCCGCTGCCTTGTGTATTAACCTCAATGTGAAGCTTGGCACTATTATTGCCGGGCTCGAAAAGGTCTCCCGAGTGCCTGGACGCCTCGAGAAAATTGAGACCACTAAAGGCTTCTCGGTTATTATTGACTACGCTCACACGCCAGATTCCCTAGAAAAACTATACAGCACCTTGCGGCCTGACGTTCGCGGTAAAATGATTGCTATTTTAGGGGCAACCGGTGATCGCGACAAAACCAAGCGCCCAATTATGGGAGCTCTGGCTGCCCGTTTTTGCGACTTTGTCATAATTACCGATGAAGAGCCGTATACCGAAAACCCATTCAGCATTATGGATGAAATTGCCAAAGGTGTGCCCCGCGGGAGAACCTTGTTCCGACCTAGCCAGAAAGAAATGCAACGCCGCGAACAGGAAAAAATTATCTTCAAAAAAGATGACGAAAGTGGTGAAGGAGAATGGTGGGTACGTGAACCAGACCGGGCAAAGGCAATTGCCCAGGCTATCGACCTGTGTCGCATGGACGACGTTGTACTCATTACTGGCATGGGCGCTCAAACGAGTAAGATAGTAGGCGAAGAAAAAGTGCCCTGGAATGACCGGGAAGTGGTGGAGAACATTCTACACGCCCGCAAACTAGACTAGACCAATGGCTGAAAAAACCCTTCTCATTGTAGATGGCTACGCGCTCATATTCCGCGCCTTTCACGCGTTCCCTAAAGATTTGACCGACCCAGAAGGTAATACCATTGGGGCCGTCTTTGGTTTTTCGCGCATTCTTTTCAGCTCAATCCGCACCTTAAAGCCTACCCACCTTGCGGTGGCCTTTGACTTGCCAGGCCCTACGTTTAGGCACGAGCAATTTGCCGCTTACAAAGGAACCCGTTCCGAAACACCTCAGGAATTGCTCAACCAAATTCCTATGGTGCGCCAAATTGTGGAAACCATGGAGGCTCCTATATTTGCCAGTCCGAGCTACGAGGCCGATGACATGATTGGCACCATTTCCCGCCTCATTGAGCGCGAGCACAAAGACACTAAGGTCATTATTCTTTCGAGCGACCAGGACCTGTTACAACTGGTGAGTGAGCAAACGCTGATGTACTCCCCTGGCATTGCGCCCAAAAAACCAACTCTCTTTAATCCTGGTGCGGTGCAGGAAAAGTACGGTTTTTCTCCTATCCAAATGATTGAGTACAAAGCCTTGCGTGGCGACCCATCTGATAATATTCCAGGTGTAAAAGGGATTGGCGAAGTAACGGCTACCCAGCTTATAAAGCAATTCGGCACCATTGATGCCATGTACAAGGAGCTCGCCAAAGGCCCGCTTGCCGAGGTCAAAACCGGCGTGCAAGACAAATTGCGCGAGCACGAAGCCGATGCCCGCATGAGCCACAAACTAGCTACCATTTGCGTTGATGCTCCGCTCGAATTTGATATCGACCTGTGCCGGCTGGAAATTCAACATCCGGAAAACTTGGTCGACCTGTTCCGTAAACTCAACTTTAAAAGCCTTATTGAGGAACTCCCAAAAAGCCACAAGTTAGTTGCAACCGCCGCCGACGTATTTGCCGATGCCGAGCAAACTACCATTGTGGGCGAGCCAGTGCCGGTCAGTGAGAGCAATAATGTGGATACCGACCTGGCGCCTATCCTGCGTAAAATGGAGGAGACGGGAGTTAGGGTAGACACCGCGTATCTAGCCACCCTCGAAGAGGAATATACCGCAGAAATTAGCAAACTGCTCCAACAGCTGCACGAAGCTGCTGGCCAGCCGTTCAATCCAGATTCGCCCCAACAAGTAGGCTACATTTTGTACGAAGTGCTCAAAATTCCAACCACTAACATTAGCAAAGGCAAAACTGGCTTTACCACTAACGCCGATACGTTGAATAAACTTGCTAATGAACAGCCCATTGCCGCCCTACTCCTGCAATATCGCGAGCTTACCAAACTGCAAAGCACTTACATAAAGCCATTGCAGGTAATGGTAGATGAGCACAAACGCGTCCATACCAACTACGCTCCTGACACCTCGACAGGCCGCATTTCCTCGCGCAATCCAAACCTCCAGAACATTCCTTCCCGCTCTGAGCAAGGCCGACGTATTAGGCGTGGCTTTATTACTGAAGAAAAGTGGACGCTTATTTCAGCTGACTACTCCCAAATTGAACTGCGGGTAGCTGCCCACCTTTCTGGTGACCAAGCACTTATTGAAGCCTTTCAAAAAGGAGGTGATTTTCACACCGAAACGGCTACTAAAATGGGCGTGGACAGGCGCACCGCTAAAATAATTAATTTTTCCATTTTGTACGGAAAAGGAGCCTTCGGCTTTGCCCAAGACCTGGGAATTAGCATGGATGAAGCAAAAAAGTACATTGAGCAATATTTCCAAACCTTTAGCGGGCTTAGAAAGTATTTAGACGGCATTTTGCAGAGTGCGCGCGAAACTGGGTACAGCGAAACAATGCTAGGGAGGCGTCGGGCTTTTCCCGACCTTACCTCAGGAAATTTTCACCAACGAGCCGCTGCCGAACGCGAGGCGCTCAACCTGCCAATCCAAGGTACTGAAGCTGACATCTTAAAGAAAGCGATGTGCAACCTGGACAACCGGCTTAAGGAGTATAAGAGCCCTGCCCGAATGATACTTACCGTGCACGACGAACTTGTGCTAGAGGTTCCCGACGAGCACATCGACGAAACGGCTGCCCTGCTCACCGACATTATGGAAAATGCTATCCACCTGGTTGTACCAGTAGTGGTGGAGGCAAAAATCGGCAAGAACTGGGCGGATATGTCCTCTCTTATTCAGGCCTGACCGGGACCTAGAATATAGGCAAGGTCGCGTACAAATTTTTCGGGCAAGGGTCTAACCTGCAAGGTTGCAGGAACCTGGCGCGTTTCTTGGTAGATGCGCACCCACCAACTGGCATCTTCCCGTTTGTCGACAAGTTCCGTGTTGAGCTCAAGTACAAAATGCTCCTCTGGCCATTCAGTTAGCATTCCCTTCATGATCAAGGCTAAGGCCTCGGCCGTATGGGTGCGGATTGCTGGAGACAAATGTTCAAACGCGCCATCTTGATGGTGAGGCACATACCACACTTCTTTTTCAAAGAGCGGCGCGGAAGGGGCATAGATTAACCCGTCATCCCCGTCATGGATAATGTAGCCCCGCTCAGTACGCCGCAGCTTTTCGATAATTTCATGTTCTAAAAGCGGTACGCTCCCTGCGATAGGATGGCTGGTAGCAATCAGGTCACCTACCCGCTGGTATTCGTTGCCAACACTCGCTGCCCAACCAGTATGTAAGGCAATCTCAATATGATGCAGGTGAGGATTATGGTGCACATGCAAAATACGGTGTTGTACCAGAGCAAGCCACTGCTCCCACTCTTTTACTTTCCAGGCCGCAAAAGATAGCTGGCCACTGTAAAGCAATAATTCGTATTCCCCAAGCGGAGGCTGTTCATTGTACAGCGTTAGGGCTGTACCTGGCGATCTCGGCGGGTCCATGACAAACGGCTGTTTAGGGTTTACAGCAGCTAAAAATTCGGCCTTGGTGCCACTATGCAACAAGTGAGCAGACTCAAGGTGTACCTCGTGAGAAACGGGGTTACCCAGAAGCACCCAGTGCCGAAAAACAGGATTGAAACGAAAGGTATGCATTGCCTCTTCATGATACGTTCCCCACTCCTGTTGCACAAGGAGCGTATTCCTGGTACGATAGCGCGAGATAAAGTTTTAGTTAGAACTCTCCTTCCCCATGCCAGTTACCAAGTCTGCCAAGCGCGCACTCCGAGTTGCCCACCGCCGCCACGAGGAAAACCTCATCACCAAAGACCTTTATAAGAAGGCCGTCAAAAGCGTGCGCAAGGCGGTAGAAACGAGTGCCGACAATGCTGGCGAATTATTCAGCAAGGCTCAAAGTGCCCTCGATACTGCTGCCAAAAGCAAAACAATCCACCGCAACAAAGCCGCCCGCCTTAAAAGCCGCCTCGCCAAAAAGCTCTCCACTGGCGTAGTTGCTGCAGCTCCAAAGGCAGCCAAGAAAGCAGCTCCTAAAAAGGCTACTCCCAAGAAAACTGCAAAGAAAAAGTAGTTCTCTAAAAAATGACCCGACGGGGTCATTTTTTTGTTATTAAAACCCGCCCGGCTGTTTTGAGCAAGGTGATGAAAACTGTGGCAGTGTTTAGAGCATACGAGTAAACACTGCCCCAGTTTTCGTATATGATGATGTCATATGAGCCGCGACCGCCTGACCATCACGCTCGACGAAGATCTTCTCACAGCAGTAGACAGTACTATTGATGGCTCTTCCGTGCGCAACCGCTCTCACGCAATCGAGCATTTAATCCGTCAGGGGCTTCATCTGCATGAACTAACCTATGTGGTCCTAGCCCCAAATGGACCTTCTGACGCAGCCCTCCTTCCTAATCTTGTCCAGCGCTTGGCAGTCACAAGTATCATACATAGTGTGATAATATCCGATCCTGCCCAACCCCAGTGGGCGCAGGAACTAGCCCTTTCCCTTGCAACGCTCGTCCCTAAACTAACCACTTCGATAATCCCCGGCGACTTTGGCAATGCCGCCGCTCTCACCCTAGTAGCCCAAGAATTGACTCAGCCATTCTTGCTTATCCAGTTTGGCCAACAGACTGAATTACCGGATAGTTTTTTTCCGCTCTACACCGAGCACAGGCACAGTGACAAGGCGGTAACTCAACTGCTCTGCAGTCAAACTGGTATCAGTTTTGAGCCGGCAGGCTGCAGCATTGTCTCGCCAGAACTTATCAACTACATTCCCGCAGGGCGTGCTACCCTTGCCGATGTCTTTCCGCTCCTAGCGAAAGCCGGTAGAGTGGGAACATATGTCGACTAACCGTTACGCCCTTGTCATAGCTGGAGGCACGGGCTCCCGCCTCTGGCCCATGAGCCGCAAGGAGCTGCCTAAGCAGTTCCAGTACTTACTCGGAAGCGAGACCCCTTTTCAGCACATGGTACGTCTTACCACTCAGGTTATACCCCTCGAAAAAGTATTCGTTATGGCTGTCCCCCAGTTTCGGGATATTATTTTGAAACAACTACCTGCCCTTCCTCCAGAAAATATTTTGTTTGAACCAGCTCAGCGCGATACCGGACCGGCAGTTACCCTTGGTATGCTGCAAATCCAACAAAAAGATGACAAGGCCCATGTTGCCATGCTCTGGGCAGACCATCTAGTACTCGACGAAGCAGTGTTTGTCAAGGTACTGGAAGCCGGTTTTGCCGCCTCAGAAGCAAAGCCCGAATACCTGGTGAGTGTGGGTAGTAAACCAACCAAGGCCGACCCTTCGCTCGGCTATATCCACATGGGCGATGAGGCTGGCACCTATGCCGGCATTGGTCTGCACCAGGTAAAGGAATTTGTGGAAAAACCTGATCAGGCAACTGCCGAAAAATACTTTCGTTCCTGGGACTACTTATGGAATGTTGGCTACAACTTTATGTCAGTGGCGGAATTCAGCAATCAGCTTGGTGAGGTTCAACCGGAGCTGGTCACAACCCTAAGCGCTTTGGCAGCTACCCATGACCAAGCGGGAATTGCCAAGCTCTACGAGCAGTTACCTAAGCTTTCCATCGACTATTTGCTTGTCCAAAAACTGCATCATATTTTAGTCATTCCGGCCGATATGGGCTGGAGCGACATTGGCACCTGGACAAGCTTGTACCGCATGATGGTGACCAAATCAGGCGGCCACATGGTGACGCAGGGCGAAGTACACAGCATTAAGACTGAAAACAGCCTGGTATTTGCCAAAGACCGGCCTATAACCCTGGTTGGCGTCAAAGATTTGATAGTTGTAGATACCGGTGATACCGTGCTGGTAATGCACCACGACGCGCCAGCCGCCGACCTGAAAAGCCTTGTCCAAGACACGCTCACCGTTACTAACCCCGAACTGCTATGACCACTTTTGACCCTTCCATATTTCGCGCCTACGACATGCGCGGCACCTACCCTGACCAAATGAACGAAGAAGTAGCCTACGCGGCTGGCCAAGCCTTTGTCAAAGTTATGGATGCCAAAAACGTGATTGTAGGGCGGGACGTGCGGGCTACAGGAGCAAGCCTGATTGAATCACTCGTAAAGGGCATTACCGATGCCGGTGCCCAGGCCATCGACATAGGCATTATTTCTACCGAGATGCTGTATTTTGCCGCTGCCACGCTCGATTGTGACGGTGGGATGAGCGTTACGGCCAGCCATAATCCAAGTGAGTGGAATGGCATAAAGTTTATCGGCAAAGGGGCACTGCCACTCACCAAAGACGCCGAACTGGGTCAAATTTATGACCAAATGAAGACAGACGAGGTGTACGAAGCATCTGAAAAAGGCAGCTGCACCACCCAAGACCTTACCACGGCTTACATTGCTTACTTGCAGCGGTTCATACCCCAAAACATTCCCCAGCTCAAACTGGTGGCCAATGTTAATTTTGGTGCCAATGGCCAGTATGTTGATGCCATTATTGCCAACCTTCCCATTGAGCTTGTGCGTCTGAACTGGGAGCAAGACGGCACCTTCCCTAAAGGTACCCCCGACCCAACGCTTCCCAAGAATCGGGCCGAAACTATGGAACGGGTAATGAGCGAACACGCCAACTTTGGCGCAGCCTGGGACGCCGACGCCGACCGCTGCTTTTTCTACGACGAACAAGGCCGTTACTTTCACGCCTACTACATTACCGCCCTGCTTATTAAGCACTTCCTGGAGCAAGAGCCGGGTGGAACAGCCATTGTGGAACGACGCTTAACCTTGGCGAACATTGACGCCGCCAAGGCCGCAGGCGGAACCACCGTGTTTAGCCGCACTGGTCACGGCTACATTAAAAAAGCCATGCGCGACCACAACGCCATAGTGGGAGGGGAATCGAGCGGCCATTATTATTTCCGGGATTACTTTTTCTGTGACAGTGGCCTTGTCACCTTTCTGGTGGTTACCAACATGTTTTCCAAAGAAATTGCCGCTGGGCGAACTGTCAGTGCACTGCTCGACCACTATTTGGAGCACTACCCAATTTCCCTTGAAGAGTTAAACTATATTACCCCCCGGGCCCAAGAAATTATGGATGGCGCCGCCGCTACATACAGTGACGCAAAGCAAAACCACGAAGACGGCCTGACTGTTGACTACCCCACTTGGCACTTCAGCCTGCGCTCCTCCAGCAACGAGCCAGTATTACGTTTTAACTGCGAGGCGAAGACTACGGAAGAACTGGACATCCGCATGAAAGAACTCATTAGTTATATTGAAAGCTTTGGGGCAGAGCTTCGCAACGACCATGTCTAACCACACCGTACTGGCGTTTGATGTTGGCGGGACCAAAACCGCTTGGGCAGAAATTTCCGAAGAGGGCGTGCTTAAGCAGCAAGGATCGTTCCCTACTCCTCAAGACCGCAAGCTGTTTTTAGCAGAGCTGCAAAAGGTAGTACAAAAACATGACAGCGTGGCGGCAATTGGGATTGGCATTGCCGGAACTGTTTCGGCCGACCACCGCGGGACGCTTGTCTGCACCAATATTCCCGGCCTCAGCCATTTGGAACTCTGCGAGATAGTAGAAAGCACCAGCGGTAAGCCCGTTGCTCTCGATAACGACGGCCGCTGTGCCCTCATTGGCGAAGCCTGGCTAGGAGCCGCTAAAGACACATCTAGTGCCGTACTCATTACGCTTGGGACCGGAGTTGGTGGCGCAGTTATGCAACGCCACAATATCTTGCCCCACCCCACTGACTTGTCCCGGGAAATTTCCCACTTGCCAGCTGACCCGTGCGACTTATTCCCCGCC
Source organism: Patescibacteria group bacterium (assembly GCA_038322405.1). Lineage (GTDB taxonomy): Bacteria > Patescibacteriota > UBA1384 > CAILIB01 > CAILIB01 > DATHWI01. Next base: position 4,971 of record JBBQFV010000013.1, on the reverse strand, counting down.
TCCTCGGGACGGGGCACCGTCGAAGCGCTTATTGGCGGTAAAAATATTGAGGAGCGTTATGGGGTAAAGCTGAACGAGCTTGCTGCCGATATGCGCGCCGAGAAACCCGATGCTGAAGAGTTTTGGGGTTATGTGCACGAGGCCTTCATGCAATGCATTCGGGCCATTTACGATGCCTACAACTGCCGCATGATCATTGTTGGCGGCCGAGGCGTTGCCGACCTCAATTTTTACTTGGCCGGCACCAAAACTCCTTGCCCAATTATTCCCGCCTACTTCGGTGCCCAATCTGGATTGTACGGTGCCGCCCGCCTAGCCCTCGATGCAGCGGAAGAATCGGGAAAGGATTGGGACGAGGCCTAAGGGTAGACACGCTAGCTTAAACCTGTTATCTTACCGAAGCACGCGGCGCGAGTCGTGATGCATCGCTACCATTTGTAGGCACTGATATCGACAAGGGTATCTTTGCCTCGCTCGGCACACTAGGCGGGTTTACTCGCCTAGTTGTCTAGCTCTTATAGAAATGGCGCGTATCGCTTCGCTTCACGCTTTCGGGCGCGTATCGCTTCGCGATACTCTCGCCTCGCTCGGGATAAATGAACGAGCAAGCTCGTTCATTTCCCCTCGCTCGGCGCGGTCGTCTAGTTGGTCCAGGACATCAGATTCTCATTCTGAAGATCACGGGTTCAAATCCCGTCCGCGCTACCAAAACTTCGATACAGGACCTATTCCGTGGTGCTATCACCAAAAACAGGACAAGGAATCGGCTCCGGCCGGTTTTTTGTTTTACCCTGATAAATTGGACACATTTGCCGAGAAAATGGCTGCCTAACCATGGACAATCCTACCGACCAACTCGTCCTAGCGCTCGAAGACTACCAAGTGCGTTCTGAAAGTATTTCGCGGGACGTAGCCGCCGATATTCAAGAGCTGGAAGGAGTACTGGCTGAACAAGAAGACGCCCTGCATAAAGAACTCAACCTCCTGCTTGTCCAAGCTATCTAGTAACCAGTCTGTTGCCTGCCTGGGCGCCTGAATGAGATACTAGATATATGCGAGCCCTCCTGAAACGTCCACTCGCACGAGCCCGTCGCCCGTTTGCCATTGCGACATTACTGCTCTTTGTGGCCTTCCAATGTTCTGTGGCTCTGGTAGCCAGCATTAAGACTGTATTTGCCGATACGCCAGTCGATCATTTTGGTATCGACAACTCGTTTACCACCGCCGGTGCCATTGTGGCAGGCGTGCCGTTTACGCTCACTATTCGCGCCTACACGTCCACGAACAATATCGTGACTGACTTTAGCGGGCAGGTAACGCTCGGTGATTTATCGAATAGCATTTCGCCTAGCCAAACCACCACGTTCTCCAATGGTGTATGGAGCGGACTTATTACCATCACCCACGCAATTAACCTGGACCGCATTAGCCTGTTCTACTCAAGCCAAGGTGCCCAGTCTGCCGACTTTCAGGTTGTCCCCGATACCCGCTTTTCCGCCCTGGCCCTGGTTTCGGGAAACAACCAGTTTGGTGTTGTAGGCAATTCCCTCCCCACAGCCCTCAAGGTCCGAGTAATTGACCTCTATGGCAACCCAATCCCAAATATTGGGGTAAACATGCTTATTGCAGCCTATCCACCAGGAGCGAGCGGGCAATCACTGAGTACAGGAAGTGGCACGAGTAACCTTGCAGGCGAAGTAAGTACTGCGCTTACTTTAGGTTCACGCATTGGCACATACACCATTACCGCCAAGCTCAACACTGCAAGCGGCCAACAGCTCAGCCTCTACGCCAATGCAACGGCTGGCCCCGTGACAACTATCACCGTTTCGCCTGTCATTACCGTTATTCCCAAAGGTGCGGCCCAACAATTCTTCATGATTGCCTATGACTCATTTGGCAATGTAGTGACCACCGCCAACCCAACCTGGAGTGTGGTTGCCGGGGGCGGGGTGATTGACCTAAACGGGGTATTCACTGCCGGTAACCAATCAGGTAACTATATAAACACTATTCAGGCCCAGGTAGGCAGCATAGGTGCTCAAGCCACGGTAACCATCATTAACGAAACCAGTGGCAACTCAGAAAATAACCAAGGTGGCGATGGCACCTTTGGCAACGGCACTTCAACCGGTGGGGCTACATCAAGCAGTACTAGCACCAGCAGTTCTAGCCAAAGCAGCAGTACCCAAGGCAGTAACCAGTCGGGATCTACCCAATCTGCCACCCAAGGCGGCAGTGGCGGTGGGCAAAGTTCTACCCAGGGTAACAGCGGCCAAGGCAATGGAAACGGAAACGGGAACGGTAATGGAACAGGGTTTGGCAATGGAAACGGGAACGGGAACGGTAATGGAACAGGCGTCGGTAACGGTGATGGAAATGGTAATGGCACCGGTAATGGAAACGGGAATGGGAATGGTGATGGCACCGGTAACGGAAACGGGAATGGGAATGTCATCCGCCGTGAAGGGGCTGGCGTGCTGGACCGGGTGTATATCGTGCCAAGCGTCATTACCTTGCCCGCCGGTACTAAGCAAGTCATCACCGCGCTGGCCTACGACAAGTACAACGGCATAATTAGCGATGCCAGTTTCCAGTGGACTACTTCTGGGGCGATCGGCAGCCTGTCTTACAACAATGTAAATGCCACCGAACTGACCGCCAGTGGCACACCAGGCAACGGTAGCATTACGGTCAGCGTTTCTCAGACCGATGCCTCGCTCGCCATCACCACCAAAACGGCGACCGCTACGGTGGCAATTCAGGCTCCCCAAGGCGGGAAACTAGTGTTTGATAAAGTTGAAAGCCCGCAGGTAGAAAGCACTGCCTTTGTTATCACCATTACCGCCGAAGATTACTCCAACAACGTCCTCGCCTCTTACGTGGGTCCCGCCACGCTGAGCGACTCAACCAACTCCATTGTGCCAAGCCTGGCTACCCCATTCGTTTCCGGCATCTGGAAGGGTGAGGTAAAGATACTCTACGCCGACAAAGAAGTGGCCATCAGCGCGCTCGGCGGTGGGCTTTCCGGAACGAGTAACACTTTTGAAGTGACGGGCAAAAGCACCAAGGGGGCAATTACCGCCGCCCTGCGTAGCATTGGCAGCGCGCTTTCGAGCATCATAGGTGGTACTCGGGGAGCAAGCCAGAGCGGCAGTGGCGCACCAAATCTGTTGCGCAATATTGCGGCTGGCTTGGCTTCCGGGCTTGGCTTGCTTGGGTCGGCGCTAGCGATTGGCATAATTGTCTCCCGGGGCTTAGAAGCAATTGGCAGAAACCCAATGGCAAAAGGCAAAGTTACCATGAACATGTACCTTTCCATTGTGGTCAGCCTTGTCGTTGCCGCTTTAGCCATTGTGGCTGCCATGGTAATCTTAACCTAATGAAATTTTACCCAAAGTTTCTCGTGATTCATTAAAGTTTTATGCGCGACATAGTCATCTTTGCTCTGGGGGCAAGCACTGTTGGGACTGTTTTTCTTGTCTCGCTTATTGAGCTGCTCTTTACTGTGCGCCGGCGCAAGTCACACATGGCTCTTGAAGCCAAGATTAAGGAGCTTAAAAATACCTATAATGAGTCGGTCAACAAGCTGGTAATTGAAGATGAAGGGAAACTGCAGGAAACCGAGAAAAAGGTGGAAGCCCTTTCCGGCGAAGCAACCTCTGCCCGGGAAGAAGTGACAATTCAGTACGAGGAAAAGCTTAAGAAACTCCAAGAGGAAACCGAGAAAGAACTGGAACACGCCAAGGCCCACGCCAAAAAACTCGAGCACGAGGCCAAACAAAAGGCCGAGGAGTACCTGGCTAGCCGCCAGAGCGAGGTGGAACATGACCTCATGGATTTGGTCATTTCGGTGACCAAGAAAATCATCCCCGAAAGTCTGACCTACGAAGTACACAAGGAATTGGTGCTAGAAGCGCTGCGCGACGTTAAGTCAGAAGACCCCCACCACGAATGACGACTACTGATTTTATTACCAATGTCCTCGATGGCTTCTACCGCGCCGAGCAGGTAGATTTGTTACATGTGGCCCTGACCAACTTGCTCGAAATGGTTTCAGCGGGCGAAATTGACATTTACCTCGAACAACACGAGAAAACAGCAGCCCAAAAGAAGGCTTTCATTCAGAAAATTGTTAGCGATGTAGAGTCGCCAGAACTCAAGAAAGCACTAGAAGAGCGCCTCAAGGAAAATGACCTGGAATTTTTCCGGGAACGTAATTTAGGAGGTGTGCTGGCTGCGGTGCAGCGGGTAGCGGAGACTATCCAGATAGTAAAACTGCGCGTCGCAGTTTCGTTCAAGGAAAAAGACCTGCAAGACATGGTCAAACAGCTGGAAGAGCAGCTGGGTACCGAGGTGGCACTGGAGCTTTCGGTGGAGCGTTCGCTACTCGGTGGCGCCATTGTGCAGTTTGGGACCGCCATTCGCGATTACAGTATTAAGAGCCGCCTCGAGACCGTGCGGGAAACCTGGAAAGCAGCAGTTGTTGAGGCTTAACCATGCCAACTAAAAAAGCACCTGTAAAAATATTCCGCGCAGAAGACGTTACCCAAAAGCTTAAAGACAAGCTGCCAAGTGACGTGCATATCCGTCCCGTCGTCACCGAAATCGGCGAGGTTATTTACGTTGGTGACGGTATCTGCAAAATTCACGGCCTCCCCTCCATTCATATTGATGACATGGTGGAAATTCAAACCGACAGGGGTGGCGTTGTAAAAGCCCTGGTGCTTGGTATTACTATTGCCGAAATTGAAGCAGTGGTAATGGGTGACTTTACCATGATTCGCCAAGGCAACGTAGTTACTTCCAGTGGCGCCATTTTGCAGATGCCTGTCGGTGAAGCAATGCTTGGCCGGGTAGTAAACCCCCTTGGCGAGCCCCTCGACGGCTTTGAAACTCCTCACACCAAAGAGTTTGGCTTGGTTGAGCGTCTCGCCCCAGGTGTGGCCAAACGTCAGCCAATTACCGAGC
>JBBQFV010000012.1:0-14072 GCA_038322405.1 Patescibacteria group bacterium | reverse complement strand
CACTCCCTTTTTTGAGCAAATCGGCCTTCATGCTCCAGTATTCTACTGGATTAAACTTTTCGCGCTCCCGTTCTCGGTCTACCACTAAACGAAGGGCAGCAGACTGAACCCGACCCGCGGAAAGCCCCTTGTATACTTTGCGCCAGAGTACTGGGGAAAGGGTGTAGCCCACCAAACGATCGAGTACGCGACGGGTTTGTTGGGCATCGACAAAGTCGGTGTCGATTGAGCGGGGGTTTTCGATTGCCTTTAAAATGGCTGTTTTGGTAATTTCGTCAAAGGTGATACGAAAAACTTCTACCCCTTTTTGTTTAGGCAGCTCAAGTGCCTCCTGAATATGCCAAGCAATGGCTTCCCCTTCGCGGTCCAAGTCGGTTGCGAGATAGACTTTTTTCTTGCCTACTACTGCCTTTTTGAGTGAGGTTACCGTTTTGCGCGCCTTGGTGGGAATGACGTACTGGGGAGTAAAGTCATTGGTTGAAACATCTACACCGAGTTTTGAACTTGGAAGGTCGCGAATGTGACCCATACTAGCAATAACCTGGAAGTTTTTTCCCAGGTACTTACCTATTGTTCCCGCTTTTGCGGGAGACTCAACAATTACGAGATTATCTGCCATTGGGATTTTTGGTAGGTGATGTAGCCATCGAGCTCAAGCACTGACAGAAGGGCTAATACGGTCGGAAGCTCCCAACCCGTTTCCTGTATTAAGCCGCCAACACTGCCAATGCCATTCGAGATGCAATCATACAAGGTTCATGGTGAACCTGTCAACGCTGGCCGTAAAGGGCCTAGGCTTACGAGTGGCAGTTTGAGCTGATAGAGCGCAAGGATGTCCTCTGCGCAGCTTACAGGACGAGCACCGTCTTTGAGAAGGCGCATGGTGCCGTTGCTTTGGTCGCGAGTAATATCGGCAGGCACTACGCACACGTCCCTTCCCAGGTCTAATGCCGCCCTAGCAGTGGAAAATGTACCAGAAGGATCGGCGGCTTCAATAATGAGTAAAACCGGGGCCAAAGCAGCAATAATGCGGTTACGGGCGGGAAAATGGGCCTTAAAACCAGGTGTACCGGGTGGGTATTCGGAAAGGACGAGCCCTCCCCGTGCTACCAGTTCCCGGGACAACCCAAGGTGGGGCTGCGGATAGACCTTGTCGAGGGCCGAACCTATGACAGCAATACCAGTACCTTTGTGAGTTAAGGCGCACCGGTGCGCCTCGGCGTCTACACCGTAAGCCAGACCTGAGACAATTACCATTCCCGCCCTAATGAGCGGTGGCAATAGCCTGTTCAAAGCAGTAGAACCGTAACTGCTCATTTTACGGCTGCCAATCACACTGAGAGAAGGTTTGGAGAAAATACTAAGGTCACCCTCGTAATACAGGTTGGGCGGAGGAGGCCGCAAAGCAGTTAGGGCAGTAGGATATAACGGGTCATCAAGGGTAAGCACAGACATAATCCAACCCTACTGCACCCCAAGCCCCTTGGCCAGAGTTGTCTAGTTTACGGTTACTTGGAACAACTGAATACCAAGTGCCTGAGCCTGCCTGCCAATTTCTTCTTGCAATAATTGAGCATAGAGCAACAGGCCGATCGCCTCCATGCTGCCATGCTGTTCATTGCCTAAAATGTTGCCGCCGCCCCTAATTTCCAGGTCACGCAGCGCAATGCTCCAGCCACTTCCAAGCACATCGGCTTCTTTTAAGGCCGCAAGGCGCAGCTTGGCGCTTACCGAAACGCCCATTTCTTCGATATTTTCGTATAATTCATGCTCTATCCCTCCCGTAAAGAAGTAGGCATAGGCTTGTTCGGTACGCCGCCCAACTCTGCCCCGCAACTGGTACAGGTCCGAAAGTCCGAACCGCTCGCTATGCAACACAATGAGCGTATTGGCGTTAGGGCAGTCGAGGCCGTGTTCCACAATGCTTGAAGCAACGAGAATACTGATACCTCCCTCTAAAAAGGAACTCATGCGGTCGGCAAGCGGGCCACGCTCCATTTGGCCGTGCACAACAGCCATGCTGGCGCTCGCAAAGGCAGTATTCTGCAACAACTCCCGAATTCGTTCTTCTACCGCGGGCAAGGTTTGCACCCGGTTATGTACTACATATACTTGTCCCCCACGCTCCAACTCAGAGAGAAGCGCTTGGCGAAGCATATCGTTGCTGAACCCTTCTACCTCGGTTTGAATTGCCCTTCTACCTTGAGGCGGGGTGCGCAGTACGCTTAAGCCACGCAGACCAGACAAACTCATGGAAAGGGTGCGCGGGATTGGGGTAGCCGAAAGAGAAAGGACATCTAAATGGGGCCGTAGTTTTTTGAGGGTTTCTTTTTGGGCTACGCCAAACTTTTGCTCCTCATCGACAATTAATAGTCCCAAGTCTTTGAAGATGAGATTTTTGTTAAGCAGCCTGTGAGTACCCACCACCAGGTCTACAGCGCCCTCCTTAATGCGTTCCGCGAGGCTTGAATCGCGGTCGGAGCTTAAGCGGCTTAATTTACCAACCCGGACCGGCAGATCTTTAAACCGCTCCTCAAGGAGGCGAAAGTGCTGTTCAACCAGGACCGTCGTAGGTGCTACAAAAGCTACTTGCTTGCCGGCCGCCAAAACTTCGGCCGCGGCTCGTAAGGCCACCTCGGTTTTGCCAAAGCCGACATCGCCACAAAGCAGGCGGTCCATGGGGTGTTCACCACTTTCCAGGTCGGTAAGGATTTCCCCCAAGGAGCGGGCCTGGTCGCCGGTAAGAACAAAGCCGGCGCTAGCATCGAGAATAGACAGCCACTCTTTAGCGGGAAGGAAGGGCTGACGGTCGGCCATTTGGCGGGCAGCGTATATTTTTAAGAGGCCGCGGGCCACCCCAATGAGGTCGCGCTTGACCCGTTCTTTGGTGGTCGCCCAACTCTTGGAATACAGGCGAGTAAGGCGCGGGTGCCGGCTTCCTATATAGGGCATGAGGCCGCCCATGCGCTCAAGGGGCACGAGCAGGCGGTCATTGCCAGCATATTCGAGAGCAATGAACTGCCGTTCATCGCCATCGACAGTCTTTTCGGTGACAAGGCCCATAAAGATGCCCACACCATGTACAGGGTGCACCACGTACTCGCCGGGGTGTACTGTGCCGTGATCGGTCGTTAAGTGGTTTGCAAGCAGGTCTGGAAGCTCTGCAGTGGCTACCCAAGCTTCTTGCTGGCGTTGTTCAATCTTTTCTAACTCTTCACCAAAGAAGTGCAGCCGATAAGGCGTAGAGGCAGTAACCGGCCAACAAGTAATCAAATCTCCCTGAATAAGAAAATCGCCCGGACTGTGGATTGCCTGGGTTTCAGTGTAGCCGTTTCCTCGAAGAAACTGGACCAATTCAGCGTGCGAAATCATGCTGTTTTGTTATAGCACAAAAGTTGCCTGATTAGTTGCGTATGAACATTTCATACTTTCTCATTTGAGCTAAAATTATGATCAAAATACGCTTGACATTGGATTCGAAAAAAGTGTATAAGGGATATAGCGCTTGAACATTCAGACCTTGGTATCTATCTACGCGGCCAACGATCTTTGCCCCTCCTTTGGATCGGGTCCCGCAAGGGGCCGGCACGTAGATAGATACCAGGGCCTTTTTTGTATAAAAAAGGTGACCCATTACTGGGTCACCGAAGACTAATCTTTGGCCGCAGCATAGTAAAAATTACTTAAGTCAGCTTCCCTCATTTCGCGCACTTTGTAATCAAACTCCTCGTCGACTGTCCTAAAGGAGCAGAAAATCCCATCACTTTGCAAGCAGGCACTTGCTTGGCAATAAGCCTTAACCACTGCTTCTTGACTCACCGGCAAGCTGCCAAGCTGTTCCTTGCCATACCAGGCGCACTTGTCCCGGAACGATTGTATAACTGGCAACCATTGAGCTGCCTGCCACACGAGTACCAAGCCGTGCGCTATCATTTCCGAGCCTACGTACTGCTGGACAACAGCCTTATGCGTACTTTGACCTTGCTTCCAGCCAGTCAGTCGCTCATGCAACCATACATCTGCCAGATACTGAACCTGCTCAGGAGTGCGCTTATGGGTCGCGTGAAACATTGGCAGCCGCACCTCTCTTTCATGGCGCACCGCTAGGATTTCTCCTTCTTGGTTTATTACCAAAATCCCCAGAAAGACTTGTATTTTGCTTTTTGTTTTTGCCATACCCACCTCCGCTTGTTTGTATATCAAAAAAACGCCCTCCTTGCTAGGAGAGCGCTTATTTTTGAACCTTACAATTCTACTTCGACACCCATTGAGCGAGCTGTACCGGCAATTACCTTTACTGCAGCTTCTAGGTCGCGGGCGGAAAGGTCAGGCATTTTGCGGGTCGCTACGTTCTCTACTTGAGCACGGGTGAGCTTGCCAACCTTGATCTTCTTAGGGTTCTGCGAACCTTTGGCAAGCTTGAGCTCTTCACGAATAAGCACTGATGCAGGTGGTTGCTTGAGAATGAAGTCAAAGGTACGGTCTTCGTACACGGTGATTTCACAAGGAATAATGGTGTTACCCATTTCGCGGGTAGCATCGTTAAACTTGGTGACAAACTCCATGATGTTCAGGCCTTGTGGACCGAGAGCGGTACCGACTGGAGGCGCAGGAGTAGCCTTTCCAGCGGGACACTGGAGCTTGATGATAGCTTTAATTGGTTTCTTTGCTGCTTTAGCCATGGGATTACATTCGCTTGAGCTGGAGATAGTCTAGGGTTACCGGAGTTTCGCGGCCAAACATGGAGACAAGCACGCGAATCTTTCCCTTGTCTTCGTCAACCTCGTCCACTTTGGCTTCGAAGCCTTTCAGGGCGCCGTCAGTAATCTGGACTAAGTCCCCAACCTGGAATTCAATGTGATACTTAGGCTCATCCTGACCCATGCGCTTTTTGATAGTATCGACTTCTTGCGGCGACATTGGGGTTGGGCGGACACCGAAGCCAATGAAACCGGTGACGTTTGGCGTGTTACGCACAACGTACCATGAGTCATCGGTCACTACCATGTCGACCATAACGTACCCTGGGAAGATTTTTTTGTCGACAACCCGGCGTTTGCCATTTTTAATTTCAATTTGCTTTTCGATTGGCACCATGACATTGAAAATTTTGTCTGCCATGTTGAGCGACTCAATACGTTGCTTAAGGCTTTGGGCAACCTGGTCTTCGTAACCAGCGTATGTGTGGATAACGTACCAGTTCCGCTCACCGGACTGCTTACCCTGCGACCGACCGATTTGTGGCGTGATCTGCTCTTCCATGAGACTTATTTGATAATGAGACCAAGAACCCTAATAAACGTGTAATCAAAGCCCCCAATGAGTAAGGTGGCAAGTCCTACACCGACAACCACGGCAAAGAAGTTGCGGAGCACCGTTGGAACTGTAGGCCAACTCACTTTGCGGAGCTCGGCCAGTACACCCTGGAAGTAGGCAATCAGCTTCATGAGTGGTTAGGCTGCCGGTATGGCAGGTTTAACTTTAGCAATTCGCTTCGGAGCCGCTGCAGCGGCTTTTGGTGCAGCATTTGCACCAATGCTGTCGATGCGCACAATTGTCACCAATTGGCGGTGGCCAAGGGTGCGACGCTGACGCTTTTTGGACTTGTAGGTAAAGACGCGGATCTTTTTCCCCTTGCCCTGTTCAATAACTTCGCCTGAAACCACAATACCGTTAGCAGTCCCTAGAGTCACTTCTTCGCCGTCTATAACGGCAAGTACTTGATCAAAGGTAACCACTTCGCCGACTTCGGCGTTGATTTTCTCGATTTTTACCAGTTGGCCGGCCGTAACGCGGTACTGCTTGCCGCCGGTTTGAATAATGGCACTCGTCATTCGTAGCTAATTCACTTTTGGACTGGCCTCTAATTAAAAAAAGAGCCAGCACGCTTTACGGACTTACATTACCAGGTTACCGCTCGAAGGTCAACCGTTTATAGCGGATCACTACAGATTGGGCAACGCCGAGCAAGATTGCGTTGGTAAGCAAGGTAGTCCCCCCGTAACTCAAGAACGGCAGCGGGATACCGGTTACTGGCATGATTCCCATATTCATACCAATGTTCACCAATACCTCAAAAATAAGCTTTACTGCAAGCCCAATACAGATCAGCATGCCGAATTCGTCACGTGCAATGTAGGCTGCATTTAAAATACGTAGGATGAGCACGGCATAAATGGCAATAATAGCGTAAGAGCCAACCAAGCCCCAGGCTTCGGCAATGCCGGCAAATATAAAGTCGGCGTGGGCGACCGGCAAAAAGTTCAATTGGGATTGACTGCCAAAACCAAGGCCTTTCCCTACCAGCCCACCAGAGCCGACGGCAATTTTAGACTGAATTACGTTATAGCCCGACTTGCTTGGGTCGTTTTCGGGGTGAATAAAGCTAATTAAACGGTCCTTTTGGTAGCCCTTTAGCAGCCCGCTGAATGACCTTACGCCCATAAATGACAATGTGACAGCAATGACGCCAAGACCTATGAGCACCGTAAAGAGTATTTTGTGCAGGCGCGGCAGTCGGCTGTAAAAAATAATTCCCGCCCCAATGACTATAAGCACCATGGTGGTTCCAAGGTCAGGCTGCAAAAGCACTAACACGGCTGGAACAATGATAAGCCCAAGGGCTTGTAGAAATACCCGAAAGGTAAAGGTGGGCATGCGACGACTCAGCAAGGCTGCAAGGCCAATGATGAGTACAAATTTCATGAGCTCGCCTGGTTGGAGCTGGAAAATGCCTAGGTTAATCCAGCGCTCCGCCCCAAAGCTATGCCGGCCAATAACCTCCACTAAACCAAGTAAAATAAGACCAACCCCCACAATCCAGGGTGACCAAGCGCGCAGGGCGCGATAATCGAAAAAAGTCAGCACCAGCATTAACATAAGCCCAATGCCGCTAAAAAGGCCCTGGCGAAAAGCAGTGGCTCCGCCGGCGGTATCGGCAGTCAGCACGTAGATCACCACGGTGCTGATTGTCATAAGGACAATTGGCAGCACGAGCAAAAAAGGGTCGAGGGTTTTAAACCGACTCCACATGCCTTATATCCTTTCGATGGCTACCAAAAGCGCTTCCCCTTCTACGGTAAGTTCTGAGTCAACGTGAGCATCGCTGTGCACTTCCGTTATATAGGTTTCGGCGAGGAAGTCGGCATCGATAAGTTCTTGCACCCGCTCCAGGTGCTGCGGGCCAACTAACAACACAGCTAGTTCGCCAGGGGCAAGATCCCCTTGCTTGCGCAGGTTTTGCACCAAGCGCTTGAATTCGCGTTGCATGCCGGCAGCGGCCAGAGCTTCCGTTATTTCGGTGTCGAGGGCAACTTGCAGCCCTTGTTCCTCTTTACTCAAGGTAAAGTTTGATTCTGGGTCACCTTGACGTACAGAACGTACGTTAAGTTCTTCCATGAGGAATACCAGCAGGTCATCGGCGAATGGCTGACTGGTCACTAATACTGCTTCGCTTAAAGGCTGACGTACTTTTAGCCTGCATTCGGCACGCACCGAAAGGCCGAGTTCAACGGCAAGACGCAGGCGGGTCATTTCCTTTTCAAGCTCTTGGTTTTTTCCCGCCAATTCCTTAGGCCAGGCACTTAAGTGAATGGAAACAGGGTCGGTTTCGAGGCGTAAATCGTTAAACAGATGTTCAGTAATGAACGGGGTAAGCGGAGCGAGAAGTTGGGCGGTGTGGACAACCGTATCGTAGAGCACGGTGAAGAAGGCTTGATCGGTGCGCTTGCGCGAAGAACGCAAGTACCAGGTTGAAAGGTCGTTCACAAATTGGGTAATGGTGCGGCCAGCCCGCAGGAAGTCAAACTCGTCCAGATAGCTCGTCACTTCGGCAACCGTGTGCGCTTGGCGGCTGAGGATCCATTTGTCCAATTTGTTAGTGGCACCTGTACGAACTGCCTCACGTTCCCCAGCGCTGGGACGGGCAAAGCCATTAAGGGTGACGTTTGTTTCGTAGAAACTGGCAATGTTCATGAGCAACATATGGGTGTTACGGAACGCCGTCTGCAAGTCTTTCGTGCCGAACGCCTTAGTTTCCCCTGGTGAGTTGAGAGTGAATAAATACCAGCGCAGCGCGTCGGCACCGTATTCGTTGAACACTTCCCACGGATCAATAATGTTGCCAACCGACTTGGACATTTTTTTGCCACTTTCGTCGACGAGGTGACCAAAACAAACAACCCTTTTATATGAAGGTGTCCCCTTTATAAGGGTGCTGACCGCTAGCATGCTGTAAAACCAACCACGGGTTTGGTCGACGCCTTCGGCTATGTAATCGGCGGGGAAAAGGCCTTGGGCTTCGCGTCCGGAGGCATAAGGCATGCTGCCGGAGTCGAGCCAGACATCGAGAACGTAGGGCTCCCGGGTGAATTCTTCACCGTCTTTGACTAACACAATTTTGTCGATATATGGCCGGTGCGGGTCAAAGTTATCCGGCACCAAGGACGGGTCTTTGGCAAGTTCGCGCAGTTCTTGGATTGAGCCAATGCAGAGCATTTTTCCGCTCTCCGAAACCCAAATCGGGAGTGGAGTACCCCAAAAACGTTCGCGAGAAATGGCCCAATCGCGGGCTTCACGAATGAAGTCGCCGAAGCGCCCTTCTTTCACATGGTCGGGAATCCAGGTTATTTGCTCATTATTTTGTACTAATTGCTCGCGCAATTTGGACATGCCTATGTACCACGAATCTTTGGCGTAGTAGATGAGCGGGGTTTTGCAGCGCCAACAATGAGGATAGCTGTGGGTAATGGTTTCTTTTTTGTAGAGCCTATTCTTTGCCGTAAGGTCTTTGAGGATTGGAACGAGGGCATCTTTCACAAATAGGCCTTTAAACTCAGGAACGAGCTCGTTGAAGCAGCCATCGAGGCCAACGGTGTGAATCTTGGCGAGGCCCTGGTCTTTGCCAAGGTTAAAGTCGTCTTCGCCGTACATGACCGCCGTGTGCACAATGCCCGTACCGTCTTCAGTTGTTACAAAACTGGCAGGAACCACGAGAAACTTCTTGCCTTCGGTGCTTTGCAAAGAGGTGTAGAGCGGGTCGTAGGTAAGACCGCACAATTCCTCCCCTGTATACTCGGCTGTCACTTCATAGTCACCAAGCAGTATGGAAAGGCGTGACTTGGCGAGAATGTACTTTTTCTCTTCTCCTAGGCCATTTTTTTGTAGCACTTCGACGTACTCAATACTGGGACCAACAGCGAGCGCTACATTGCCAGGTAAGGTCCACGGGGTAGTTGTCCAGGCCAAAAATGACACTCCGGGCTTTTCCTTTATAGGAAAGGAGACATACACCGACACATCTTTTACATCCTCATACCCTTGGGCAACTTCGGCCGAAGAAAGCCCCGTGCCACAACGCGGGCAATACGGAAGTACTTTGTAATCTTTAAAAATGTGACCGGCGTCCCACACCTGTCTCATAACAGCCCAAACTCCCTCAATGTACTGCGGGTCGTAGGTTATATAGGGATGCTCTTGGTCGAGCCAGTAGCCCGTGCGTGGTAAAAACGTATCCCATTCTTGCTTGAATTCCCAGACGCTTTCGCGACAAATGCGGTTGAACTCGGCAATTGAAGCCTGCTCATCCCCAGGAATAATTTTAAGGATGTCCTGCTTGCCCGTAAGGCCAAGCTTGCGTTCGACCTGCACCTCAACTGGCAAGCCGTGGGTGTCCCAACCACTCTGGCGCGGAACATGCCGGCCCCGCATGGTCATGTAGCGTCCGGCGGCATCTTTAAACGTAGCAGGCAGTGCGTGGTGCAAGGCAGGCTTGGCGTTGGCAGTTGGCGGGCCATCGTAAATTACAAACGGCTCTGCATCTTTGTTCTGTTCTACCGAGCGCTCAAAAATATGCTCAGCCTGCCAAAACTGAAGGATTTTTTCTTCGAGCTGCGGGAAGAGCGGTTTTGCCTCGTCTAGATTTTTACGAAAGGAGTCCATCGAGCGTTTGATTGACAAGTTTGTCGGCTAGTTTATTTTGTTCACGCCGGACGTGAGTGAAGCGGTACGGCAAACCAGTTGCCCGCAGCTGCTTGATTACCTCGGTATGCAATTGCTGCAAGGTCGCTTCTTTTACCCGGTATTGGCCGAGAATTTGACGTACTACCAACTCGCTGTCGAGGAAAAAATGCAATTCTGTGACAGGTGCAGGGACTTCACTAAGATTGCTCAAGGCATCGAGAACACCCGTATACTCAGCCACGTTATTGGTAACCTCACCAATATAACGGCCGTGTTCAAAATGAAAATTGCCACTGTCAAAAACTACCCCAACTGCCGAAGGGCCGGGATTGCCGCGCGCGCCACCATCTGTGTGGATTGAAAGGATGCTCATCCTTCACAGGGTAGCGTAAATCTGGCGTTTGCTCAATTAGACTACGCGTCGAATGCCGCGTAATTTTGCGCTCCTGCTCCGGGGATTGGCCACTTGTTCAGGGCGACCAGGTGTAATAGGCTTTTTGGTCAAAATTTCATACTTCCCGGTGGCTGCCGCATCCTTAAAAGCGTATTTCACAATACGGTCTTCAAGCGAGTGAAAAGTAATAATGGCAAACACGCCCCCTGGAGCAAGCAGCTCTAAAGCCGGAGTAATAGCTTTCACCAAGTGCTCCAGCTCTTTATTCACCTCAATGCGCAAAGCTTGGAATACCCGGGTTGCCGGATGCGGCTTTTTGAAGCGCTGACTGGGGTGGTACTGCTCTTTCACAAACTCGGCCAAATCCCCTGTCTCTTTAAACGGTTCCTTGCCCCGACGCTCAACAATTGCTTTAGCAATTTTACGCGACAGGCGCTCTTCACCGTGTTTGTAAAAAATATCGGCAAGTTTATGTTCAGGCCAGCTATTAATAATAACCACAGCAGTTAATTGTTCATCTTGGTCCATGCGCATGTCGAGCGGACCGTTGTGTGAAAAGGAAAAGCCGCGCTCGGGAGTATCAATCTGGTAACTGGATACGCCAATATCCATTAAAATGCCGTCAACGTGCTGGGTAATTTTCTTACTGCGCAAAAAGCCAAGCTCGCTAAAGTTACCCTGCAAGTACTGAATGCGGTCACCAAGCCGCTCTTCGGCAAATTCCAACGCATAGGGGTCGCGGTCGACGCCAATAATTTTTAACTCAGGGTTAGCGGCAAGCAAAGCCTCGCTATGGCCGCCCATGCCAAGGGTGGCATCGACAAAAACACCGCCTCGCTCAGGCGCGAGAAGTGTAACAGTTTCCGAGAGTAATACCGGCAGGTGCCGTTCAGAAGGATGCATACGCCGGCACTCTAGCAAAAATTAACGCTTAAGGGTACCGTACTGATCGAAAACCCCCGTAGTTTCTGCAAGGTACGGAATGCCCGCCCGCACCATATACAGCTGGCGCAGAACGGTGTCGCCCGAGTGTCCAGTAATCTCTAGGGTTGGATACCCGTTTCCTACCACTGTCTGGCTGGCAGGAGGGCTTAAAAAGGTAAGAATTGGGCTAGGATCTGCATTTCCAGGAGAGGCCCCGTAGTGAACGGTTACCTGCATATAGCGAAAATTAAACGTTGGGACTGGCACCGTAACGGTATCATTCATGTGGTAGGTGGCGGTATTGGCAGGCGGGCAAACAGTTCGGCTGGTGCAAAAAGAGATTACCTCATTAGCAATGAGCGGCTGCCCGGTCCCACTGGAGGTATAAGGAATAAAAAATTGTGCAAGAGCTGTCCTCAAAGGAATGGTATTTACATACCCTTCAGGGAAATCCTTAGTCCACAGGGTAAAACTTGCCGAGGAGCCGTACGGGCTTGGTCCGTAAGCTGCCCGGTCCCGAATGGCAATATCATAGTACGGGCAGGCCAGGTTAATATTGCTCGCCCCACTCATGGCAACAGTAAGGGTTTCAGCGGCACTTTGTTGGCTACAGGTTGCATCGCTCTTCACAAAGCCTCGGCGAATTACCGTGTTGCTGTAAAAGGTTGTTGCGGTGCGGTCGGTAATAGTGCCGTATTCGCCATCTGTCGCACTTAAGTCAGCCTTATTCAGATAGTACAAACCTTCCATTAGGCCTGTTTGTACTACCTGGCGCGCTTCTTCCCTGGTCGCAATTACGGCAGCACTGCGCGACGCTTCTTGCAGCGCGCGGCTTCCTGCAAGCACCATGGCGCCCACTATCGCAATCAACAAAATTACCGTTAGGAGCGAAGCGCCACGTTGAGGCTTAAGTAAAGGTGTCATGGGTAGAGTCCGCTATACGGCAAACGGCTATAGGGAAAGTTACGGTAAGCTGTCCCCTGGACAGTTATTGGATGATTGGTACTGCCCGTATCCGCCCGGTCGGTTACCGTTGGATCGGTGAGGGCGGGGTCATACACAGTGGTCAAGCTTATGCGCACTGCGTCTAGGTTAGGACTTGGAGCGTTAACGGGAATTACGGAGAAACGGGTCACGTTGGTTACATCATCGGTAAGGAAATAGGGAGCCGAGACCACCTGGCTCGGGAACAAGTTGCTAACCCCCTGGAACGTGCAAGGCTGATTAGCAGCATTTTCGTCATAGGTCTGGCCATTCGTCAGTTCGGCAACCGTAAACTCTGCCAGCCGGTATTTGCCGGGCGCTGAGTTAAAAGCACAATATACGCGGGTATTTTGGGGGTCAGCGAACGAGGCCCGTCCCGATGGGACCAAAATTGCCACCGATATAATGAGCATACTTCCTTCTACCATCAAATCATTGACTGGGCGCACAACGGCAGGTGTGGCAGCCCCGATAATTGATTGAGAAAAGGCTTTGGATAGCACATCTACTGCCTGACGGGCTTGGGCGGCGGCGCTTGCGCTGCGCTGCGCTTGAGCTGTCACCCCCACCGTACTGCTCAATATAACTACCGAATAGCCAGCAACTACCACAAAGATGGTTGCGGTGATGAGCAGTTCGATAAGGGTAAAGGCTTTTCGACGTTTCATACTAGTAATCGGTGTAAACGACAGTCCGGGAAATTCCCTGTCCTTGCCTGTTTTGGCCATTTACCATTGGCCATACGGTAGCTGTTACGGTAAACCCCGGGTAAGGGGTAGTGCTGCTAACAATAGTAATTTTCCGGCGATAAAAATCCCAATTTACTTGGTCAGCTGTCCTATCGGCATAAATAGGAGTTGGGGTTATACCAGCGATTGGCACATAGGTGAAATCATATATTTGAGGCACATTCACAGCAGGGACTGTTTTGTGAACCGCAATTACCTCAGCTCCTGTAACAGTAAGGGCAGTTGCCATGATGTAAGCACCACTTATTGGCCGGGCGAAACTTTGGATGAGTGGGCAACTGGAACTATCGCCAAAAGCACACCATTTTATTGCTTCAGGGTCTGTAACGGCGACCGGCACATTAGAGCGGTAGGGTGCAATACGCAAAGGAGCAGCAGTTACCGACGCGTTAAACGCCGAACTGAACGGTTGGCCAGCTTGGCGAAGGGAGTTATGAGTGGTAGTCAGCAGGTCGAAGGTATCGGTAAGGATTGCCTCTTGTTGAGTTTCTAACTCTGCTACTTGGGAAGTATTTTGAACAACCCGGTTAGCAGTAAGTACCGCCCCCATTACCACAATGGCTATCGCCAAGGCGATAACAGTTTCCAGCAACGTAAAAGCAGGACGACGGCTTAGCATGACGATGTTTCAAAGCGCACTGGCGTGCCCAGGTTAGTCATTACAATAACCCCGCAATCACCGGTTACGGTGCTGGAAAGCTTGATTGTGTCGGTTGATGTGTTAATGCTAAAACCCCTCCCGAGTGGCACAAAGCTGGACAGCAAGCCGTTATCTGGTTGACGTATAAGGGTTCCCCCTGTTGAAAGGCCAATTGGAACCCCTTCTTCCATGGTACCGAACACCACATGTACATCGGTCGCAGCGGCGGGAAAAACGGTCATTTGAGTATTTTGCGAACTAAAGGTTTGGTCGGCACCGCTTTCAGGATAAACGTAGCCCAGCAGATCGGTTGTAGTTATAGCAACGCCCGAGGAAGTAAATTGGGGGAACTGCTCAGTGACGCAGGTAACAGTTGAGGTATTGTTCGTGTAATTGATTGTAGCGCGAACAAAGCGTGGCG
>JBBQFV010000011.1:0-14093 GCA_038322405.1 Patescibacteria group bacterium | reverse complement strand
CCCTGCTGCTAGGCCTCCTTGCCACTTCCTTCCTGCTCTATCCCTTTACCGGTTGGGCAAGCCGCCTCTTAAGCGCCTTCGTAGCTGCCCTCCTGGTAAGCGCCAGTGGAGCCCTTCTCCAGCGATCTAGCGAGCCTTCTGCCTATGAACTCCTTTGATCTGTTTGGTAATCCCTCATCTAAAGACACCCTCCCTGACAGCGACCCGGGAGAACGTTTGAGTTACAAAGAGGAAGCAGAGGGCATGGGAGAGGAAATTGACGATGGCACCCCTTCCAAGCGCCGCCTAAGCGGCATTAGCGCCGTATTGGCGGCAACCCTGCTCGTTCTAGCCGGGCGGGCCTACTACCTGCAGGTGAGCACCTCAAGCGCTAACATAGCCAAAGCCGAAGGGAACAGTGTACGCCTCATTTCCGTGCCCGCCGACCGCGGCCTTATTGTCGATGCCAACGGCCTGACCCTTGCCCAAAATGACCGTAAGCTCCAGCTGGCCATCAACCCCCAAACCCTTCCGGTAGACAGAGGCAGCCGCAACCTGGTGTATGCAGTGTTAAAGGGCAAGGCTGGCCTCACCGACGCCGACATTGCCTACATCGATGATTTTCGCAGCAAGACTCCCGACCCTTTTGCGGTCAAAACTAACCTGACAAAAGACGAAAGCCTGCTCTATCAGGAATGGTTTGCCAATGTCCCCGGGGTCATTTTGCAAGAGCTGCCCGTGCGCAAGTATGCGGACCTTGCCTCGCTCGGCCAAATACTGGGTTATACTGGCCGGCCAGACCAAGCAGCAGTTGATTCAGGTGCCGCCCCAAACATCGATGTTGGCCGCACCGGCATTGAGAAACAATATAACGATACTCTCACGGGCAAACCTGGAATCCAACATGCCGAGGTGAATGCGAGTGGTGATATTGTGCGCCAGGTACCCGACAGCGCAAATAGCGTGCCTCAAGCGGGGGCTACGCTTAAGCTGAGCATCGATAGCAAGCTGCAACAGGTTGTGGCTACCGCTTTGGAAAATGAATTGGCCCGCCGTACCGCTAAACTTGGCCCCATGCCAAAGCTAGGGGCAAGTGCAGTGGTACTAGACCCCAACTCGGGCGACATTAAGGCAATGGTTTCCCTTCCCGACTACAGGTCTTCTACCTTTGCGGAAGGAATTGAGCAGGCTGACTACCAGAAATTGCTCGACGATCCAGCCAGCCCCCTTCTGAACCGCACCATCCAAGGCCAGTACGCCCCTGGTTCGACCATTAAACCAGTCATTGCCTCCGCCGGCCTGCAAGCTGGCGTCATTACTGGCGATACCACCATGAACACCCCAGATGCCATTGTGATTGGCCAGTCCCGCTTCCCCGACTGGAAGGTACACGGTGAAACCAATACCCGCAAAGCAATTGCTGAATCGAACAATATCTTCTTTTACGCGGTTGGTGGTGGCTGGGCTGACCGTAACTTTAAAGGTCTCGGTATTGATAGGCTCGATAGTTATTTGACCAGCTTTGGCTTCGGGGCCAAGACTGGGCTCGACCTGCCTGGTGAAACTACCGGCCTCGTCCCAACTCCTGCCTGGAAATTGGCTACCCAAGGAGAAAAGTGGTTCATTGGCGATACCTACCACTCCTCAATTGGGCAGGGTTATTTCTTGGCTACCCCCCTGCAAATGGCCCTCTCAGTTGCTTCCATTGCCAACGGCGGCACCCTGTGGAAACCGACTATTGCTTCTGCCACCATAAACCCTACAACCGGAAAAGAGACTGACATTATTAAGACTCCCGTCGCCACCAATTTTATCGACCCTGGCAACCTGCAAATTGTGCGGGAAGGCATGCGCCAAACCGTGGTGAGCGGCTCGGGGCACCCACTCAATAACCTCCAAGTTACGTCCGCAGGTAAGACAGGTACTGCCCAGGTTGGGACAAATGGCCAGCTGAATGCCTGGTATACCGGTTTTGCCCCGTACGACCACCCAACCCTGGCCTTTGCCATCCTTATTGAGGGTGGGGGCGAGAGCTTTTACTCTTCTGTGCCGGTGGCCGAGGAAATTTTGCGCGGGGCCTTTAACGAACCTCTCCAACCTGGCCAGCAGCTTTTCGCCAACACTGAAGTGCCTGTCGATTTCACAGGAGAACGCTAATGCCCTGGAAAAAGAGTGATTCCCTGATTAGCAACCAGCTCCTGCGCCATGGTCTTGGCCCCACCGTCATTGCCTTTACCCTGTGCCAGGAAGCCGAACGGCTGTACCCAGGCCTCCTGAAAGCCACCTCTTTTGTCGATGGCACCCTGCGCGTGAGCGTCTTGCGCGAAAACCAAATGGCCTTCCGCATAATCGAAGGCAAGCTGCTTGCTGAAATGAAAGTCTTTGCAACAGAGAAAAAGCTACCCGTTCCGGCCCGCATCCGATTGACAATAACCAGGGAATCGGATAGAGTGTGAGGGTACGTTTGCACTCTCTTCTTTTTCCTTATCCTTTTCCCTCCAGATCTCCACGTGGATGGACGCTGTAACGGTAGCCCTTTCCGATATCGCCCAAGTCGTATCAAGCTGCACGTTGTGCCGCCTTTGTGAAGGCCGCACTAATGCGGTCCCCGGTTCCGGCAACCCCCACGCCGAAGTTGTATTCATTGGAGAAGGCCCTGGAAAGAAGGAGGACGAACAAGGAGTTCCCTTCTGCGGCGCTTCTGGCAAGTTCCTTGATGAGCTCCTCGAGTCCATCAACCTGAGCCGCGAAAGTGTTTTCATTACGAACATTGTAAAGTGTCGCCCACCAGGGAACCGCGACCCGCTCCCCGACGAAAAAGAAACCTGTGCCACTACGTACCTCGACAAACAGTTAGAGCTCATAAACCCCAAACTAATCGTGACCCTTGGCCGTCACGCCCTCTGGCACTTCATTCCCGATCTTAAGATCTCCGAAGTGCACGGCCAGCCCAAGCGCTACAAAGGACGGGTTTACCTCGCACTGTATCACCCCGCCGTTGCTCTCTATAATGGGGGCATGCGCGAAACCTTAAAAGAAGATTTTCAGAATATATCTCGCACCCTTAAGGCGCTCAGCAAGGCGCTCAGCGTCAAAACCACCTAAAACTACTAAACAAATAACAATTTCATTACCTATCAAATCTTATGGATATCATTACCACTAATAAAGAAGCGTTCTCAGACGAGAACCAAGCCAAATTCCCTAAAAAAGTTGGCCGCATGCGTAAGCCTCAAGTTAGCGACCGCCCAGCGGTTCCTCAACCAGAAGGTGAACGCCCAATGGGCAATCGCCCAACCCCTCCAGCCATTCAGCCTCGCCGGCCCCAACCCCAAACCGCGCACTCCCAAGGAGACCGCACTGTAGACCGGGGTGAAAAGGCTGCCTTTCAACAGGCAGCCCGCCCGCAGCGCAACAATGGTGGCAACCAGGGCAATCCTGGCCGCCCTTACTTTGCCATGCCTCCCCAAACCAGCCGGTTCGCCGAACAGCAGCAGGCAAGCCGCCCATCTGCCCCTACCAGCCCTCAATACGGCACTCAAGCCGGGCCATCGGTAATTACCAACAACCCGAGCAATCCTAAAGTACGGATCATTCCGCTCGGTGGTCTTGAGGAAATTGGTAAAAACATGACAGTCCTGGAATACGGTGACGACATTATCATTATCGATATGGGCTTCCTGTTCCCCGATTCCGACATGTTGGGCGTAGACTACATCATCCCCGACATTACCTACCTTGAAGACAAAAAGGACCGCATTCGCGGCGCCGTCATTACCCACGGCCACTTGGACCACATTGGTGCAGTTCCTTACCTGGTAGAACGCCTTGGCTTCCCAACCATGTACGGCACTGCCATTACCATGGGCATGGTGAAACACCGTTTGGAAGAATTTAACCTGGTTGGCAAGAACAAATGTGTGACCATTGAGTCAAATAAAGATGTTCTGCAGCTTGGTGCCTTCCGCATTCGCCCATTCCACCTGGTACACAGTATTCCAGGTGCCATTGGCCTTGAAATCGAAACTCCTAACGGCCGTATTGTGTACGCAACCGACTGGAAGTTCGATTACACCCCAGCCGACAACAAACCTGTCGACCTGCGCGACCTAGCCATGATTGGCTCACGTAACGTAGACCTGTTGTTCTCCGACTCTACCAACGCCGAAAAGCCTGGTTTCTCCATTTCCGAGAAAGTAGTTGAGCAAGCCCTTTCCGGCGTTATTAACGATGCCAAGGGCCGCCTCATTGTGGCCATGTTCGCCTCGAACCTAAACCGCATCCAGCAAACTATCAATACTGCCGCCCGGGCTGGCCGCAAAGTGCTCATTATCGGCCGTTCTATTCAGAACAACGTCGAGATGGCCGTAAACTTGCGCGCCATTTCCTTCCCGCCAAACACCCTCATTTCCGAAAAAGAAATGAACAAGTTCGATGACGACCGCCTGCTCATCCTCTGTACTGGTGCCCAAGGTGAAGAAAAGGCTGCCCTCAACCGCATGGCAACCGGCGAACACCGCACCCTGCAAATCAAGCGCGGCGACACAGTCATTATTTCGGCTTCCCCTATCCCAGGGAACGAGAAGTCGGTTGAAGGCGTTATGAACGCTCTCTATAAGTGTGGCGCGAACGTGATCTACAACAAAATGTTGGATGTCCACACCACCGGCCACGCCTACGCTGACGAGCTCAAGCTCATGCTGGCGCTTATGAAGCCTAAGTACTTCATTCCGCTGCACGGGGAGCGCTCTAAGCGCATTGTGCACGGCAAGCTGGCCGAGGAAGTCGGCGTCGAACATGACAACATCATGCTTGGTGACAACGGTACCGTTCTGGAAATGGACCACACCGGCAAAGTTGGCCTTACCGAAGAAGCCGTGCCTGCCGGCTACGTAATTGTAGACGGCCTGGGCATTGGCGACGTTGGCAACATTGTACTCGCCGACCGCAAAGCAATGGCCCAAGAAGGAATCTTTGTGGTGATCAGTATTTTCGATACCAAGTCCAAGACCTTCGTCACTTCCCCCGATATCATTTCCCGCGGCTTTATCTACATGCGCGAAAACGAACGGTTCATTAACGACATCCGCAGCGAAATTAAGCGCATTCAGAATGCTGCCGTGGCCAAACCTGGTTTCGACATGGCTACCCTTAAGAACGAGCTGCGAGACTTCTTGTCTAAGCTCTTGTTCCAGAAGACCGAGCGCCAGCCAATGGTAATTCCAGTGGTTATAGAGGTTTAATGCAATCTAACAAAAATCTCTTCAGAATTGCGTTTTCACAATAATGTGAAAGCCGATCGTTCTTCACCACGTGTTGAGTTTTATGGCAACACAGAAAAGGTGGCCGCAAGGCCCCTTTTTGTGACTTATTGCACAGCACCGATAGTAAAAATCCCCTCGTTATTGGTCATTTTTGTTGTATATAGTTTCTTTGAACCAAACAAAATTGAGTAATCCTGGGCAACGGAATCGTACACAATAGTTGCAGGAATTGGAAACTTCCATGTAGTAAGCTGCTGCTCGTAATCAACCTGGTGAAGCTTAGTACCATCAGTATCTATGACATAGTAGCTGGTTGGGGTTGTGTTATTACAATCTGCCTCCTTACTGGGCATATCTAACACCCCAACCAGGAGCTTCTTTGAGTCCGGAGAGAATTGTTCAGCAATAACCTGCTTACCCGGAATACTAAAGGTACTCAGGACTACTCTGCTCTTATTTTGAAAACTATAGTCGCTCGGCGCTACCATGTAGGGGCCGGGACAAAGTGCTGTAACAGCGTCATTGATCAGGCTCCCAGCCACCGCTTGAAGGGTACCATCATCATTCACGAGTGAGTATGGATATTGATAGATTGTAGTATCAGTTAACCGATTTGTCTTGAGATTAAACTCCCAGAATTCTGTTCGATAATCCGTTGTACTTTGGGAGAAGCTAACGCTTGTACCCTCTCTATTCCATACTCCTCCACCAAAACCGGTGCCTTCTTCAAATGTTCCCCTACCAATGAGTGAGGAGACTTGAGTAGCGAGTGTATAGGTTGTAGCAATATAGCGCTCTGGGTCGACTGCAGTAAGCTCGCCATCCCAAAACAAAAGCTTGGATTTGTCTGAGGAAAGTGAAGTATCCCGAATCTCGTAAGTAGCTGTGTAAATTAAGGTTTTTTCGCCTGTATGCGTATTAATCGAAAAAACTTTATCAGGAAACGAAGTAATCAATGTACTGTCATTTGCAAGCAAGAAGGTTGGGCGCTTGTCCCGCGTTTCGTCTGAAACTGTTGCGATGTGGTTTTGTTGCCCTTTTACTGTGCGCCGGTATATATCGTACGAGTTTAGCCCCTGAGGGTCAGCATTGTTGTGAGAAATTTGGTAGTAAACCGCTGGGCCAGATGGAAATTGGACCGGTGGAAGAGTAGGAGTAGGCACATATTTTTCGGCACGGGCAATCCACACGGCGCCAGCAACAAAGAGAGCCACCAAAACAATGGCGACTGGAATTGCTACTTTAGAGTTTGGATGAGGCTGCATGGGGGTTAGTTTCTCTTTTAGTATACTCTATGCCCATCACGTTTTGACTACCGTTTCACCTCTTGATAACTTGGGGTAGTGGTGGGTGAACTTTATGAAAAAAACGTTACGGACGCTGGATTCTTCTTCCTTTCGGCGTCTTAAGCGCCCTCTATTTAGCCTTGTGGCTTGCTTATAAGGCCGACATGCGGTCCCTTGCCGGCAAGCCTGTTACATTCACTGAACTTCGAGTGTTTCCCGAGCGCCATGTGGGCGCAGTCCAGGTTTCTGGCTACCTTCAAGACGACTTTTGTTTTGCTGATGTAGAAGTGGAGCCAGGCTGCCACTCGATGTGCCTTTTGCAGAGGCCGAGGGCTTGTACCTCATTTTCCCCGAGGAAAAGACTGGATGGCACTTTCAACTCTATGACTTGCCACCAAGCCTGGTAGAGCCTTGCTCTACCGAAAAATGGAAAGTGGTCACTAATCATTCCGTGGAATCACTATCAGCAAATGAACTTGGCCTTTCAGTAAGCTATGCTTCAGGACGATGGCCTGAGACATTCAGGTTCCTCTCCCCTAAAGTGGCAGTGGTTGTAGTGAACCTTCCTTTGGGTCACCCTCAGGGTTACCTGGGATCAGTTACCTTGAGTGGCAAATGGGTTAAACCCCGCCATGGTGATTACTTCCTGCTTGTCGATGCCCAAAACCAACCCTTTCCACCTAACGAGCGTTAGGTGGAATTTTTTATAGCTCAAGAAAAATGGGGGCGACCATAGGCCGCTCTCTTTTAGGAAACACTGTAGACAGTAGTCCCATAGAGCTGATCTTCCGATGGCCGTTGGCCATTGTTGCGTTGGATCAGCCAACTCCCTACGTAGCCACCAACCTCCAACATGGTGAGTCCTAACCAGGTTAACAGGAGATGAGGCTGTGCCAGCCCTCTTTTTCTAGGATCTTCAACATTTCGTTAACCGTACAGGAGCGAAGGGCCATGGTGGAGTAGAAGCAGAGCGCTGCGTACTTTGCGTCTGTTTTCCTTACTATGGCGGCGTTTTCTTCCGCGGCTTCTAAAAAATCCTCTAGGTCGCCTTATGGAATACGTACCACTATCTCTCTCCACAAGACACACTCATCAGCTTGATTGGTCGCCTCCTCAACACATAGGGCACACGTTGTGCCATGCATATTGCTGAGTGTATGGGTAATTCCGTGGGTTTTACACCACAGACCCATGCGAACTAAGTCGTCCCAACAGAAGAAGTTGGGAGATCCTCCGTCGATCAAAAGAATCGGCGCCGTATAGATTGTTTCTGGATCGGAATTGCAAATTACACACTTCATGATTCACCCCACTCCATCTACCCGAATCTAACCCTTTTAGAACCTTATAACTCAATTATGGTCACTTTTTTGTCGAGAAATGGTTCAGGTTCAGTAGCGGTGAGAATAGATTGGTACTTACGGGTCAGTTCAGTGACCGCCTTGCGCCTGTCGCGGTCAAATTCCGAGTAGACATCATCTAAAAGAAGGATTGGTGATTGTCCGGTTGCCTCTTCTACGTGCTGCACCTCAGCTAACTTGAAAGCCAGTACCAAAGCCCTCATTTGCCCACGGGACATTGCTTCGACAGCGGGATGTTCGCCCCATAAAAAGGTGATGTCTTCGCGCTGCGGGCCATAGAGCGTTACACCCGCGGCCAATTCTTTGTACCGGTTATCCAGGAGGTGCTGTAAAATTTCCCCTTCTGTAACGGCGTGCTTTGGGCTTTGCTCGTAAGTAATAGAAATTGCAGGCGTACCTGGAATAAGCTCGGCAAAGGCCCTGGTTACGGTAACCATAAACTGCGGAAGAGTGGTAACGCGGGCGACCCGAATGATGGCCGTTTCTGTGGCGAGTTGGGTATCCCAGTAGTCCAATTCCTCCTGGCGAGCTTCGCCTTCTTGAATGCGCTTTAGGAGCTTGTTACGCTGCTTCAACACTCGTTGCAGGCGGGTTAAGGAACCTAAATAACCAGGCGTAGATTGGGCTAGCAGCCTGTCGAGAGTATTCCGGCGGTAGGTTGGGCTACCAGTAATGAGCTGGCTGTCGTCTGGTTGAAAAAGCACTGTTGGCATAGTCCCCACAACCTCCCCCGCACGCTTGCTCATACCATCTATACGAATGCGCTTATAGTAGGGCTTACGTTGGATAACAAACTCCCGCTCCCCGCTCACAATGCGCGTAAAAGAAGTTTCCCAAGCAATAACCTCACTGTCCTTGCTGGCGCGCCAAGAAGTAGTGAGGGAAAGCAAAGAAACAGCCTCTAAAATGGCAGTTTTCCCGGCGCCATTGGCCCCAATAATAACTGTTTGTTGTCCAAATTCCACCCGGCGCTCTGGATGGTTGCGAAAATTCTGTAACGTAAGCTCGGTAAGCACAATTAATCGAGACGGATAGGCATTACCAGCTGGAAATACTGCGGGTCATCAGTTCCTATAACGATGGGCGAGGTAGGTCCACTGAAACGTAGTTGCACGTAGTCTGTACCTGTTGCACCGGCGGCATCGAGCAAAAAGCGGGCATTGAGGGCAACACGGATGGGGGTAAAACCTTCACGTACTACCGCATACAGCGTGTGTTTGGCGTTGCCTCGTTGCGAACCGTAGCTAGAGAGTACAAGGGTTCCGGCGGCATCTATCTCGAGTAAAATATTGGCAATTCCCGCAGTTGAAAAAATAGTGGCGAGCCGCAATGCCTGTTGAAACTCGGAAGTTGGCACATCGGCAATGGCCACAAAGCTGGTTGGGATTATTGCCTGGTACTTTGGAAACTGCCCTCCTAGAAGGCGCGAATATACCTCGACCCCTCCTATTTTAAACACTAATTGCTGCTCCCCTAAAATAAGCTCAATGGTTTCCTCGTCGGGGAACTGGGCATGCACCCGTACCACCTCCAAAATTGAGCGTCCGGGAATGAGCAAAACTTGAGGTGTACTCACTGCCACAATTTCAATTATCTTTTCTACGAGGCGGAAGCTGTCGGTGGCCACTAACTTTGCCGAGGTTTCTTCCAGAGTAATTTGGATACCAGTTAAGGCAGGCCGCCCTGGATCATTAGCGCAGGCAATTACCACCTGGCGCACCGCATCGGCAAAGCGGGCTGCGGGTAGAATTATTTTCTGTTGCTCAACAACCTTTGGCAGGGCTGGATATTCTTCAGGGTCAATACCCGCTAAGTGCGCCTCAACTTTCGCCCCACTACAGATCAATTCATTACCTTCTAAGCGAAACAGTAGCTCTTCATCTGGGTTTTGGTGCACGAACTCTTGGAATACCTTGGCAGGCACCGTAAAAGCCCCTTCCTGCGCCACCACAGCCGGCACATTGGCCGATACCGCCAGTTCCAGATCTGTACCACTAATCCGCACTAGGGAACCATCCGTTTCAATCAATACGTTCGACAAAACAGGCAAGCTCTGGCGCACCGTCACAACCCGTCCTACATGTTGTAGGTATTTGTCGAGATCAGATTTGTTACAGGTGAATTTCATGAGTGTGTAAGCCTGTGGATAACGTGTGGATATCTTGTGTAAAACGCCCATTCCAGGTTGGGATTATTGGGGATAACCTTGGGGAAAGTATGTGCACAATTCCAGTTGTCCCCAGCTTCAATATTTTCCCCAGCAGTTCTCCCCCTTTCCACCATTCCTTCCCCACCATTGTACACAGCCGCAGTGGAGGTGTTTAGCACTTACGAAGCCAGTTCCTGAACATTATCCACTTTTCCCAGCTCCCTACTACTGCTACTAACAGATATATAAGACAAAAGGACAATCAACCAATTCAACCACGATGAGCGTAAAACCGCTCTTTGAGTTGTTGCATTTCCTCAAACATCTCAGGAAGCCGTTTCAGTTCTTTTTCAATCTTTTCAACCGAGTGCATGGCGGTGGTGTGGTCACGACCGCCAATTTCGCGCCCAATGGCCGGATAGGTCATGCCAAGCTCGTACTTCATGAGATACATAAGGATTTGGCGTGGCCTAACCAGGTCTTGGCGTCGCCTAGGCCCGGTAATATCACTAGGCTCAACAGTATAGAAGTCGCAAATCAATTCCATCCACTCCTGAAAAACACTCTTTTTTTGGATCCGGTGGTCGCCTACTATACCATGTAAGGCGTCTTTTACATCATTCAAAGAAGGATTGGTTTTGCCTGTGGCATGAATTTCCAGTACAACCCGGCTTAAAGCCCCTTCCAACTCCCGAATGTTCGTATCAACCTGGTTGGCAATGTATTCCAGGGCATCCGGGGGAAGGGTAATTCCCCGCTCCTGGGCTTTGGACATCAGGATGGCCTGGCGGGTTTCGGTTTCTGGCAGCTGCATATTGGCGACCATTCCCATACTGAACCGGCTGGACAAGCGCTCTTCAAGGTCTTTGAGCACGACTGGTGGCTGATCAGAGGTAATGACAATTTGCCGATTTGTCTGGTGTAAAGCATTGAAAGTATGGAAAAACTCTTCTTGGGTACCATCTTTACCAGCTAAGAACTGAATATCATCAACTAAGAGAATATCGACATTACGATACTTCTTTTTAAAGTCGTCCTTACCCGCTCCTCCACGGATACTAGCCACAAACTCATTCACAAAGGTTTCGGAGGAGATGTACAACACGCTCTTGGATGGGTCGTGTTCCAGCACGTAGTTGCCAATAGCCTGCATTAAATGGGTTTTCCCAAGCCCTACCCCTCCGTACAAGTAAAGTGGGTTATAGACGCTTCCAGGCGTCTCTGCGACGGCAATGGCCGCAGCGTGGGCCACTTGGTTGCGCTTGCCTACAATAAAATTACTGAATGTATATTTTGGATTCAGGTTGGACGTGCTGCGGCCATCGGCTTGAATATCCCCATTTCGGGTAGTGAATAGTTCTTGTCTGACTACTTTTTCAGGCTTTTCTTTAACCTCTTTTGGTGCGGGCACTACTGTAAATATAAGCTCACGTACAACCTCCCCGGAAAACACTGTTAAGCGCTCGGTCATTGGGCCGTAAGCATATTTAAGGATCAGCTTTTCGGTAACCTCGTTTTCCACAACAATCTCGGCAATTCCATTAGAAATAGCCTTCAGAAAGCACTTTTTTGCCACTACTTGGTGGAGGGCTGGGTTAAAGGCTGACTTCATGTCAGCCATGGTGGATTTCCAGATTGTAACGAGCTTTTCTTCAGGCATGAGATCTGGATTTTGGCGTAGAAAATAGGGCTTGCCCTGCCCTTGTGAGACTCATGCTACCGCAGTTATCCACAACTGTGAATAGTTATCCACATTTCTCTTGTTTTTCTCGGTGGAAGTGGGTATAAAAGAAAAACCATAAGCTTTGGGGCTCAATGATTTGTGGGAGAGGAGGTAAACTCCTCGTTATTACTAGGTCCGCTGTCCTCGCGGGCCTTTTCTTTTTTAATTGACAACTTCTCGTTTGAAGGTTTATAAAAGTAGTGGCATGGCCGGTAAACACTGAGTTACGGACATGTTTCCCAACAATTAGGAATTCGCAAAAGGCCCCAATCTCCTAGGGCCTTTTTTCTACACAAATAATACGCAGGGTAAAAAGTATCTCACCTTGCTCATGTCCTGAGTTACCTTTTTACCCTGCGTATTATTTGACTCTTGTCCTTCAGGTTAAAATAAGCTAAAGTACTCAAGCAACCAAAAACATTTGATCTCATGTACGTAGACCGCACCCTCAATAAACGAAAGCGCCTCCGCAAACACGGTTTCCGCGCGCGCATGAAAAAGGCTATCGATGTCCTGAAGCGCCGCCGCGCCAAGGGCCGTAAGAGCCTTACTGTTTCCGATTCCACTAAAAAGTACTAAGGCGCCTCGGTGTTTGCCCGCGCCAATCGGCTCCGTCGCTCCCACGAGATTATGACGGTATTCCGGCGCGGTAGCCGGCGCTCCTGTGGTCCCCTTACCTGTTACCTTTTTCCCACTTCCAGTGAGCCTCAGGTAACAGTGATTGTCGATAAGAAAGTTTCCAAGCTTGCTACGGAGCGCAATCTGGTAAAGCGGCGCATTCGGGCAGTATTGCGCATTCAAGGCTTACCGGCTGGACAACTGGTAGTCCGAGCTCACAATGGCGCTGTACTAGCTCCATATAAGGCACTTCAAGCTAACCTCGAATCATGTCTCCGAGCACTCTCGCGTTAAGGTTTATTAAGTGGTATCAGCGAACCTGGTCGCCTGACCATAGCTCGCGCAAAGCATTGTATCCGCAAGGGTATTGCCGCTTTTCGCCTACCTGTAGCGAGTACGGCTATGAAGCCATTGACCGATACGGTATTGTGAAAGGTAGTTTTCTGACTGTTTGGCGCATTGTGCGCTGTAATCCCTGGAGCTGTGGCGGCCACGACCCCGTACCATAAATCTTCCTATGCTAGACCTGTTACGAATCCTGATCTACTACCCGCTGACCAATATTTTGGCGTTCATAATCTGGTCTACGCCAGGTCACTACGCCGCGGCCGGCATCATCATTTTGACGCTCATAATCCGCTTTGCACTGCTCATTCCGAGCCGCAAAGGGGCGCAGACCCAACGCAAAATCCAGCAAATCCAACCGCTTGTTAACGAATTGAAGGCTGAATACGCCGACGACAAGCAAGGCTTTGCCATGGCTCAAATGGAGCTGTACAAGAAAAATGATATCAACGCCTTTGGGAACTGCCTGACCCTCATCATTCAATTGCCCTTGCTTATTACCCTGTACTACGCCATCCGGCACGGCCTCACACCTGGGAATGTCCACATTTATCCGTGGATGCCCAAAATCACCACCATCAATCCCAACTTCTTTGGGATAAACCTACTCAACCCAGACAAGACCTATATTTTGCCGGTACTCGCCGCTGTGGCTCAGTTCTTCCAGGCCCGCCTCATGGCTCCCCAAACCAAGCCGGTCCCTGGCGCTGCGCCTGACCCTGCCGCCGCAACTCAACGAGCCATGATGTACTTCTTGCCCGCCACGACCCTTATTTTTGCCATCAGCTTCCCTGCCGGCGTTGCGCTATACTGGGTGATGAGTACTGGTTTCCAGGCCATTCAACAGTTCTACGTCAACAAGGAAAAGTACACCATTACCGGTGTCGATGCCGCGCTCAAAGAAGTCGACAAAGAACACCCTGGTCACAAGAAAGTCGCTCCGAAGGCCTTGGCTGAAATTAAAGACAGCACCAGTACCGATAAGAAAAGTGGCGTAAACGTTGTGGTACGGCGCAAGTCTCCGTAGCTGTAAGATTGCCTCTAAATCTGGTATACAAAGTGAGCGTGGAGAGGTATCGATTGTATCGATACTCGCTCCTCACTCGGACCTTAAAAATATGCGAGCACATTTTTAAGGTCCTCATTCGGAGAGGTGGCTGAGTGGTCGAAAGCAGCAGCCTCGAAATCTGCCATATCCGAAAGGGTATCCAGGGTTCGAATCCCTGCCTCTCCGCCAAAAAACGAAATCGGGTTCGGAAGCAAAAATATGGTCGGCACGAAGTGCCGTCTGTTCTGAATTCCCCCCAAAAAATCCTGAATCTGAAAGGGTTCGCCACGCAGAGCGTGGCTCAAAAAAGACGGTTCGAT
>JBBQFV010000010.1:0-15899 GCA_038322405.1 Patescibacteria group bacterium | reverse complement strand
TGGCGTCTCATTGCCTTGAAGCGGGTATTCTTCCTGGGCCAAAATTACCCCATGGTCCATTTTGGCGTCTACCTCCATAAGGGTGACGCCAGTGAGGGTTTCCCCGTCGAGAATAGTTTGGACAACTGGGGCAGGACCACGGTAGGAGGGTAAAAGAGAAGGATGAATGTTCAAAACCTGGCCAGCTACGCAGTCGAGTACTACTTGCTTTAAAATGACGCCAAAGCCTACTACCAAAATGAAACCAGCGTTGTTTTCTTCAATAATGTCGATAAGCTCGGCGGTCGTGAGCTTGGTGTCGGTCACTACGGCGGCGGGGCGGTAGTTGTTTAACTCGAGTACTTTAAGAGCAATTGGCCCAATGGGCGGCGAGCCAAAAAAAACAAAAGGAATGTCATTTTTAGGGGTCATGCCTGAGGGTAAATAGGCGGCTTACGGTAAACCTGGCGCTCCTCGGGCACGTATTCGGTAAACAAAATGCCTTTAAGATGGTCAATCTCATGCTGCACAATGCGCGCAAACAACCCTTCAACAGTAAGTTCCCGCTGTTTTCCCCCTAAATCTTCAAACTGAACTGTCACTTTTTTGGGCCGTTTTACGTTGCCGTAAATGCCAGGAATGGAAAGGCAGCCTTCTTCAATGATATTTTTCTGACTGCTTCTCCAAATAATTTTTGGGTTGAGCATTACGGTATAGGGAATGAGGTCTTCAGGCGATTCCTCATTGGCGTACTCCAGTACAATCAGGTCAATCATACGCCCAATTTGGGGGGCAGCAAGCCCAATGCCGTTCGCGTTATGCATAGTTTCTCGCATATTCGAAGCAAGCTCCCGAATTTCGGGGGTTATTTCAGTAATAGGTTCTGCAACCTTATGCAGGATGTCGTTTGGCTCAATGTAAACGGGAAGAATCATACGCCGACTGTATCAGAAAAATGTCAGATTGCGTACCAAGGGCCGCGCTCTACTTTCCAGGGGCGGGGGAGGGCAGCCAAAATGATGCGCAGTGCTAAAGGAACGCGCGTATGCTGCGGGGCGTGCAGGGTAATGATAGTCATTTGCTTGCCCCTGCGGTTGGCGGGGCGGGGATAGCTGACCTGCCAAGGGACAGGGGCGGCCTTTCGCAACTGAAGAGTCAATTCTTCAGAAGTAGGGGATCCCTTAGTCTCAACAGGTATGGCACAGACAATTTGTTCGCTAACAGGAGGTCGTCCAGCTTTTTGGGCTTCGCTTACTTCTTGCAAGCAATAGTCAGCAAACCGGTTATGCATAACAGCTTGGACAAGCGGGTGCTCGGGTTGCCTGGTTTGCAGCAACATTGGCGCACCAGTTTGAACGAGGCGGCCAATATCGCCCCAACCGTGCAACTGGTCGGCAAAACTAAGCTGAAACAGCAGAGGGTCAATGGTAAGGAACACGGTAAGGCCAATAGGGCGCGGTAAACTTGCCAGTAAGCTGCGGGTGCCAAAATGAATGAGCGGAAGTACGGTTTCTTTTCCTAAAGCCTCAGTCAGCCGTTTCGTAAGCGTTTCAATGCCCGGTATGGCTTTTTTAGAGCCGTCTTCCTGCTGTTTCCAACGGTCGTGGGCGTTATACAGAATAATGACATGCTGGTTGCGCTGTAAGGCGCCGTGAATAGCCCGCAGCAAATTGTCATTAATGATTTTAGCGTGGCGAAGGTCGGTAAGCTCTACTTCGACAGGGGGAAAAGGGAGGCAGGTCGTTTCTGGCCAAAGTATCTGGGCTGCCTCAAGAGGGATTGTAGTACGGTAAGACAAGGCTGCTTTAGAGGCCTGGGCTAGCTGTTCTGCCCCACTTATCAGGTTTAAATAGGGGGTTTGTCCGGTGTGGTAAGAAATATCCTCAGGCTCAATGACCGTAATGTGCCGAAGGTTCATCCAAGGGGCATAGAGGGCCCGTTCCCGACCGATAGCTACCGCAATGGTGCCTTGGGCAATTTCCAGCCAAGTGGCGAATTCCTGAGCGGGGGTTGTGTCGCTAAACGTGCTATGGAAGGCTGCTTGGTATTTTTTAGCTAAGTTTCCTTCGGCCTCATCCCGGTGACTTGGTACTAAGACAGCATGCTGCTTGTGTAGAGCCATAGCCTGAGGGCTAAGCTGGACATTGTCCCACTCCGCCAGGCTTGTGCGGACTGGTTTGGTGAGCGGCAAGGTGCGTAATGCGGCGGGTAGCCACACGTAGAGGGCCGTTGAAAGGGAACAAAGGCCTTCATCAGCCAACCACTCGATTAAGCGGCGGTGAGGGGCACGTACAAGAGGAGTATGGGTAAGTATTTCAGCTACGTGGGCCGTGGCTTTGGCATTTTGCTCGGTATCCCATACCACGGCGAGCGTTGGATGGTTGCGAAACGGCACAATTACCAAGGCTCCAGGTTGCAAGTTGCTGCTGTCCGGCGCCTTGTAAGACCAGCCCGTTGTGGCTCGGCGTAGTCGGAGGACGGGGACAACGGTTACGGTCATTGTTCAGGCATCAAGGCAATTTCTCCCCAGGAATCTTTACTGAAATGCTGCTCAAATTGTGCCATGCGCCACACTGGGTCTTTCATGTGTTCCACAGCCTTTTTCCAGGCCTCATGGGGAACGATTGGTTTTTCATCGAGAAGATCAGTCTCGGCGCCACCTATAATATCCTGCGAAGTTTGATAGCTAAATGCCTCAAAAGCTAGTCGTCGGTGAATCTCTCGTTCTACTTTAGCCTGGTCTTTTACTCCCTTGAGAGCAATTTTAAACAAGCTTTCCCGCACTTTCTCGATCTGCTGTTTGTCTTGCAACGTAATATCGATGCCGTAAATGCTTTCAACTTGATTTACATCACAAAAGTAATCCACTCCGTAAGTCCAGCCTTGTCGTTTCCTAAACTCATCATAAAGTGGGCCGTGGACGTGGTTAATAAGGTACTTCATGAGAAACATGAGAGCCGCGGACTCTTCATCGTTCATGGATGGACGAATCCAAGAACAAATATATTGTGGATGCTTCACCCCCTCTAGCTCTTTATAGCGAAAAGAAGGGTCTACCCAGGTAGCGGGGGTCATATTTCGCTCAAAGACCTTTTTTTGAGTTTTAACCTGAGAAAGAAGTTTCTTTAGAGTGCTGAAGTCGCTATTTCCTACAGCCAAAACCTTGATACCCTCGGTGTAATAGGTTTCCCCATGGAGTTTCTGCAATATTTGGGAGGTCAATGTTTTAAGATCTGCATTTTTTCCGAATACCTGCTTATAACTTACCCAATCTGACTTACGAAACTCAGTATTAATGTATTGGTTGATCCTGTTTCGCCCAGGCCAATATCGTTTCGAACGATCGCGCTCGTTCTGCACAACTCCACGTTCAACGCTTAGAGTTTCTTCTGTAAAGAATGGCTCGTAGACAGTTTCAAAGAGCGCCTTACTTGCAAACTCTAGCTCTGTAAGCGGGCAGGCAATATTATAACGAGTTACAAACGAAAAAGTGGTACCACCTCGCTCGCAACCGCGTAGTGACAGTTCCAATTCGAAGCTATGCGGTTCTGGGTGGTGTTTGCTCTGGATAAACAATGCATGCTCCAAAAAGTGAGGACTTCCTGGAGTTAAAAGTCCCTTACCTGTGTGGGCGCTACCAACTGGTTGATAGATGTTCATATAGCACACGGGACTCTCGTGCTGATGCCACAAAAACTCTATTCCATTCGCTAAAACTTCGCGCTCAAATTGTTGGGGATCGGTACGCATACCGTTACTGTAGCAGAATGCTTTATTTAATGGGCTAAATCTGGTATGCTCCGCTCGATATGCAAAGTCTCCCGCGCGTCGCGCTCGTTGGCCGTCCAAATGTCGGCAAGTCTACTCTCTTCAACCGCTTCATTGGCGCCCGCCAAGCGGTAGTTGCTGATATTGCCGGAACTACCCGTGACCGTTTAGAACGTGATTTAACCTGGAATGAGCGCCAATTTTTATTGGTGGACATGGCGGGTTTAGAGCCAACTTTGAACGAAAAAAGCGAAATTCGCATCGGCATGCAACGCCAGGTGCAGGTTGCTCTTCAAACCGCCGATGTCATTATTTGGGTTGTCGATAGTATAGAAGGTGTGACGGGAACTGACAAAATTATTGCAGAACTCTTGCGCCGCACCGGCAAGCCGGTAGTGGTGGCAGCAAACAAATGTGACCATCCCAAGCATGAGTTGAGCCACATGGAATTTGCGGAGTTTGGTTTCTTACCTGTATTTCCCATTTCCGCTATGCACGACAGGGGAATTGAACCGTTGCTCGACGAAGTGGTGACCTTATTACCTGAGCAAGGCCAGGGTGAGCAGCCTGACACTGAGCGGGAACTGAAAATTGCCATTACCGGACGTCCAAATGTGGGTAAATCTACCCTGTTGAATGCCCTAGTGGGTGAGGAGCGTTCGGTAGTAAGCGCTGAAGCCGGCACGACCCGCGATTCAGTGGATACCATTATTCCTGCCGATAACGTTTTTGGTAACCTCTTTACTCGCTGGCGCACCGTGCGCATTATCGACACTGCTGGCATTCGCCGGCGCGGCAAAATTGACCGCTCGATTGAAGGCTGGAGCGTCATTCGTTCCTTTGACGCCATTGATGCCGCCGACGTTACCCTGCTCCTGCTCGATTCAACCGAAGGCCTAGTCCACCAAGACACGCAGGTAGTGGAGCGGGTGTTAGATGCCGGCAAGCCGCTCATTATTGTGGTGAACAAGTGGGATGCAGTGCTGACCGAAAAAAACCTCATTGCTGGCACTGAAGAAGATGACAAAGCTCAGGGCGCCTTTTTAGATACCTTGCGGCACAGTTTGCGGTTCATTAACTGGGCCCAGGTCATCTTTGTGTCAGCATTGACAGGTCTGCACATCAAAACCCTCGGAAAACTGATCAATAACGCCTACATTGCCTGGAGCAGGGAAATCAAGCAGGAAGAGCTCGATGAAATTACCGGCCAGCTGCGCAAAATGCCTCGCCTCGTCAACCTACGCAAAATTACCTTTGAACACAGCAAGCCCCCAGTGTTCCATGTGCATACGCATGGCAAGTACCTGCCGCACTTTTCAACCAGGCGTTATATTGATAACGCGCTGCGTGACTTTTTTGAACTTGGTCCCACCCCAATCAAAATTTGGGTAAAACGCTCTACTGACAAAGAAGAATAAAAAGCCGCCCTCCTGGGTAGTCTTTTTTATTGCTTGGCTGGAGCAGGAATAATTGTGTCGTAACTTCTGTGGCCAACCCAAGAGGCCTTGTCAAAAGGATAGGCCTCGACAAACACTCTTCCGATTACGTCTTCGCGCGGCAAGAATCCCCATTCGCGGGAGTCGCTTGAAGCGTGACGGTTGTCACCAAGTACGAACAGGTTACTCGCAGGAACTAAGAAGTCATTTGTGCCGCTAGTTGCCGAAAGGGTAGTAGTGTTTCCGGTGCTTAAATATGGTTCATCTAGTACGAATCCTTGGGGATGGTCGGAGTTAATGATGATTACCTTGCCATCTTGAATGCGCACTGTTTCCCCAGGCAAGCCAATTACCCGTTTCACGTAGTTAGTTTGACCAGTTGGGTCGAGTGGATACTTAAACACAATTATGTCACCACGGGCGGGTTCATGAATGTGGTACGAGAGCTTATCGACAATGAGGAAGTCATTGGTTTCGAAGCGGGGGAACATCGAAGATCCTTCTACTACAAACGGCTGCAAAATAAACAGGCGGATAAGGTACGCAAGTACGCTTACAATAATCGCGGTACGGATTAGTTCGGCGCCAAAGCGCCATACGTCAGTCTGTTCCTGCGGATGTACCGGCTTATGGTGGTGAGCGGCAGTATCTTCGTGGAGTACTTCAGGTTTGTTTTCAGATTGCAGCTCATCCATGCGGGCAGAGATTAGGAAATACGGTAGGATTATAGCATGACTCTTCTGGAACCACACCCTGTCCTGATTCAGCTTCCATTTGGTCCTATTACGGCCCACGGAGCGTTCTTTGCCCTGGGGGCGCTTGTAGCGACTATATACTTCGCCTGCCGGCTGTCAATCAGTAAGGTGCTGCGTTTCGTTGAAGGAGCAGAGGCCGCAGTGCTTATATTTGTGATTGGTTTGTTTGGCGCCAGGTTTGGATACCTGGTGACCTACCGCAGTGAATGGGTAAATTTCAGTCAGCTTTTTGCTGTGTGGCAGGGGGGCCTTGTCTCTTATTGGGGAATTGCTGCTGGGTTTGGGTATGCCTGGTTCAGGTCGAGGAATTTTTCAGTAGAACATAAACAGGTTTGGTGGAATAGTGTCGTACTTGCTGGCTTGTTAGGCTGGTCAATTGGGCGGCTTGGCAACTACTATGTAGGCGATTCAGTAGGGGTTTTGTCCTCTCAGTGGGCATTATTCTATGGCCGAGTGCCTATCCAACTTTTTGAAGCTGCGGCTTGCCTAGGCGCCTACGCAACATTGCGAAGGCAAAAAAATGCAGCTTTCTTGGGTATAATTTGCTACTTGCTTACGCGCCTAGTCGTAGATACCTGGCGTGATGAGGCGGCTTTTGGCTCCCTGCACGTGAGCCAATGGATAGCCTTGATAAGCCTGATTATCATAATTCCGATCTATGTACGCCGTCGCGCTCGTTAGTTTAGTTCTTGATCAGCTCCTGATTTGGGGGATAATGCGCGGAAGCGTGATTTTGTCACAAAGCCCTCGCTGGTTCTCACCTATCCAACAACCGTGGTCATCTTTGATTTCACTTGTCATTATTACAGCCCTCTTAACCAGGAAGCGTTCAGTTGGCCTAGCGATTGCGCTTGGAGGTGCAATTAGCAACCTTCTAACCTTTATCGTGCATGGACACGCCATAGACTATCTAAAAGTAGGCAATGTTATTACCAATTTGGCTGACATTCTAATTGTGGTCGGGTTGTTCTTATTCGCCGTTGAATTATTGTTTACCAAAAAACGCCTCCCGTAGGAGGCGCTTAGCGGCCAATTTACTTGGCTACAACCTGTTTTATTAGGTTATCCAGAGCTGATTGGTCATTGAGAGCCATTTCGGACAAAACCTTGCGGTCAAGCATGATGTTCTGTTCCTTCAGCTTGAAAATAAACTGGCTGTAGGAAATGCCGTGTGGGCGGACTGCGGAATTGATCCGGACAATCCAGCTGCGCCGAAAGTCGCGCTTCTTGGTGCGGCGGTCACGGTAGGCAAACTGACCCGCCTTAAGAAGGGCTTCATTGGCGCGCTTGATGAGCTTGCGGCGCCCATTACGAAAACCCTTGGCACGCTCAAGAATGTTAGCATGGCGCTTGTGGGTATTAATTCCGCGTTTTACTCGTGGCATGACAGGGATTTACAGGTAAGGGACCAATGAACGGAAGCGTTTGGCCATGCCTTTAGCGAGTACTTTGTATCCTTTGGCATAGGCAAGCTGGCGCTTGGATTTGTTGTGACGGAGGTGGGAAGCTGCGGTCGTTGGAATAACGAGTTTGCCGCTGCCGGTCAGTCTCAGTCGCTTGGAGGTTGTTTTGTGAGTCTTAAGCTTCATCTGTGTGTTTCTCCTTCTTCTTTTCCTTCAGGAGGACGGTGAATTGTTTTCCTTGGCGGGCGGGCACCATTTCGTATTCCATATCGAGCAGGTCGCGGAACTTACCGAGTTCTTCAATACCCTTTTCTTTAAACGCCATTTCTCTTCCTACCAGCTTAAGCCGAAGCTTGATCCTGTGCCCTTCGACCAGGAACCGTTTTGCTTGACGCAATTTAGTATCCAGGTCACCAGGGCCAGTATTGTAGCTCAGGCGAATCTCTTTGATTTCCTGGCTCTTTTTAGCCCGATTTTTGCGTTCCTTACGGTCTTCTTCGTACTTGTATTTGCCATAATCGAGGATTTTGGCAACAGGAAGGGGAGCGTTAGGAGCGACAAGGACAAGATCAAGGTTCAGTTCCTCAGCGCGTCGAAGTGCTGATGCGGTATCGGTATCGCCTACTTGCACTCCCGCCTCATCAATAAGGTAGACACGAGGCACGCGAATGAGGTGATTTACAGGAACAGAGGTAGTGCTTATACGAAAAAAGATTTGGCCGATAAGTCAGCAATCACACTACCAGATTACCAAAACAGCGTCAACGGTTCAGTTAGATATGCCTTTGCCCACTATTAAGCGTATGCCTTTGGTTTCGGTGGTAATGTCTACGGAAGTCTCAGAGATATTTTCCCCCGCCACCATTATGGGGTAGGCCTCTGTGGTAGTGAGTGACAGTTCAGTGACAGTAAAATGACTGGTTTCGTGCACTTCCTGTTTCCCTTTAAAAAAGCTGAGTAATCCGGTTTTAGGCTTCTGTTCTGTTTGAATGCAGAGATCCAAGCCAGCAACCGGGGTTTCGCTCTGGCGGAGAGGGGTGATGGAAATGAGGGTTGGGCCCTCAGAATTTAGCTCAAAATCAGGCGTCTTAATGCCGAATTCTTTGCCCGCAGGAACTTGTACCGTGGCGGCGGTAAGGAAACAGCCCATGCCATTCATGCTGCCTAGCTGAATGTGTTGCCAGCGTCGGCGTTTTAGCTGCTCAGCAGCCACTCTCCAATCTGTTGTACCGATAAGCTCACCAATATCCGGATCATCGCTTAGAGGAATAATGCCCAGCACCACGTCGTGGCTCACAATAGCCCTGGCAACCCGGTTAATGAGGTCAATCCCTCCCACCGTCACAATGGTGGAGTAGCGTTTGGCAATTGCCACTTTCACCAAGTCCTCAATAGAGCGGCCAGGTTGGGGCGCGGCCATCTCACCAGCAATACCAAGC
The DNA here is from genome assembly GCA_038322405.1 of Patescibacteria group bacterium. Classification (GTDB taxonomy): domain Bacteria; phylum Patescibacteriota; class UBA1384; order CAILIB01; family CAILIB01; genus DATHWI01. Next base: position 7,119 of record JBBQFV010000010.1, on the reverse strand, counting down.
TGGCTAAGCAAGTCTTTAATCTGGGCCGTCCGCTCATACTCTTTCGGGCCCTGAGGTGGTTCAAAGATGTAATAATACATCCTTGGTGCTTACTCTATTTCCAAGCGGGGCTTTTTCTTTTCGATATCGCCCATTTCGCCATCGGACATTGGCATACTGGACTTACCGATAAACGTCGCCCCGGGCTTAATGGAAAGCCGCTTGGTGTTCAAATCGCCCTTCACCAGGCATTTTGGGTGCAATTCAATATGCTCTTCAGCCGTAATGGAACCGTGCACTTGACCGGCTACCTCTACTACTTTGGCGCTGACCGGACCTGTTACCACTGCTGTTTCGCCAATTATAACGGCGGCGTCGGAGTGCACGTCACCTGTCACATTTCCATGAATATGAATTGAGCCCCGGTTTTTAAGAGAGCCCTTGAGTTCAACCTGTGCGCCAACCACCGTATCTGCCTGTTCTACCGCCATAATATGGAGAGTTATGCCTTATTCCTATCTACTATAGCGGTTTTCTTGGCAGGTGCTAGCAAATGGGCTGCCAGGCCTTAGTACTTGCTTAAGCGCTAAACCTGTGGTACCGTGGGGAGCGTCTTATATTTTTTGGGTTTACCCCTTTCTTCATCCGTATTATTTCTCGCATGAACGAAATCAAAATCAGCGGCGCGCGCGAGCACAACCTGAAAAATATCTCCCTTTCAATTCCAAGGGACCAGTTGGTAGTTATTACAGGCCTTTCTGGTTCGGGTAAATCGTCGCTTGCTTTCGATACTTTGTACGCCGAGGGTCAGCGCCGGTATGTGGAGTCACTTTCGGCCTACGCCCGCCAATTCCTTGGCATGATGGAAAAACCTGATGTCGATTACATTGAAGGTCTTTCGCCAGCAATTTCAATCGATCAAAAGTCGGCTGCCCGCAACCCTCGCTCTACGGTTGGTACGGTAACTGAAATATACGACTATATGCGTTTGCTCTTTGCCCGGGTTGGTACCGTGCACTGTCATATTTGTGGCCGTTTGGTGTCTAAAATGTCAGCGAGCCAAATGGTTGATTCGGTGCTCATCGAATTTCAAGATGACAAAATTATGATCCTCGCCCCGCTCATTCGGGACCGTAAAGGCGAGCATAAACAAGTTTTCATCCAAATTCGTAAGGCTGGTTACCCGCGGGTCAGAGTAAATGGCATCATTATGGACCTGGAAGAAGCCGAGCAGCTTGAGCTCGACAAACAAAAGAAACATACCATTGAAGTGGTAGTTGACCGCCTCGTGCTAACTGGCGAACGCCTTGGCGCTTCGGAGCGCAACACCCAAATTGAGCAAGACAGCCAGCGGGTACGTATATTAGATTCAATCGAAAAAGCCCTCAAGTTAGCTGAAGGTAAGCTGGTTGTTGCTCGCATTGAGGCAGAAGGCGAAAGTTTTTACAGCGAAGACTACTACTGTCCGTTCGACAACATTTCCCTTCCTGAAATTGAGCCGCGTTCTTTCTCCTTCAACAGCCCGCATGGCGCCTGCAACACCTGCCAAGGCCTTGGTAAACTTTTGCAAATCGACCCTGAGCGTGTCGTGCCAAACCCCCGGCTTACCATTGCCGAAGGAGCCATTCGCCCGTGGAGCCGCTCCACCAGTTTCGACACTTGGTATCTCAAGGTAATGGAAGAAGTGGCCCGCCTCAAGCATCTTCCTATGAATACTGCCTGGCAGGACCTAACCGAAGCCCAACGTTTAATTGTATTGTTTGGTACAGGCGAAGAAAAGTACAACGTATCTGGATATAACACAACGTATGAAGGAGTCATACCAAATCTTACGCGCCGTCACAAAGAGACGGAGTCTGATTACGTGCGTAGTGAAATTGAGCGCTACATGGTAGAGGAAATTTGTCCTACCTGTAAGGGTGGCCGTTTGCGCCAAGAAGTGTTAGGCGTAAAAGTTGCCGACAAAAGTATCGTGCAGGTGAACCGAATGACCGTCGATGAATCGGCCACCTATTTTGGCAACCTTAAAAAGGGTGAAGGGCTGACCGCTAATGAACAGCAAATTGCCAAGCAAATCTTTAAGGAAATTGGCGACCGTCTTGGCTTTTTGCAAGACGTTGGTTTGTCTTACTTGACGCTCGACCGTTCCGCCAACACTCTGGCTGGTGGTGAAGCGCAGCGTATTCGCCTGGCAACCCAGATTGGCTCGGGCCTTACCGGCGTTTTGTACATTTTGGACGAGCCCTCTATCGGCCTACATCAACGGGACAACACCCGTCTGCTCGATACGCTTAACCGCTTGCGCGACCTAGGCAACACGGTGCTTGTAGTAGAACACGACCAAGAAACCATGGAAGCTGCCGACCACCTGATTGATATTGGCCCTGGAGCTGGCAAACATGGTGGCGAAGTAGTTGCCCAAGGCACTCCCGCGGAAGTGGCAGCCAACCCTGATTCATTGACCGGTCAGTATCTTTCCGGCAAGAAAGAAATTGCCATTCCTAAAAAGCGCCGAAAAACCGACGAGCGTTGGATTGAAATTGTAGGAGCTAAAGAGAATAACCTCCGCAATGTCACGGCGCGTATTCCGCTTGGCGTGCTTACCTGTGTAACCGGTGTTTCCGGCTCGGGCAAATCTACGCTCATTAATGACATTTTAGCGACAGCCTTAAGTGCCCACTTCTTTGGTGCCAAAGACGTGCCGGGAAAACACGAGGCTATCAACGGGCTTGAGCACTTGAATAAAGTGATCGACATTGATCAGAGCCCGATTGGTCGCACCCCGCGTTCCAACCCTGCTACCTATACCGGAATGTTTACGGCCATCCGGGACATTTATTCTGCCCTACCTGAGGCAAAAGCCCGTGGTTACAAACAAGGCCGTTTCTCTTTCAATATGAAAGGTGGCCGTTGCGAAACCTGCGCTGGCGACGGTGTTCTAAAAATTGAAATGAACTTCTTGCCAGACGTGTACGTTACCTGTGACGAATGTCATGGGCAGCGCTATAACAAAGAAACATTGGAAATTCTGTATAAGGGAAAAAACATTTCCGAAGTATTGAATATGACCGTAGAAGAGGCCCTCGCCTTCTTCGATGCCATCCCTGCCATTAAGCAGAAACTGGCCGTCCTCCACGATGTAGGCCTTGGCTACATGAAAATCGGCCAGCCTGCCACCACCCTTTCCGGTGGTGAAGCGCAGCGCATTAAGCTAGCTACCGAACTTTCGCGTCGGGCAACCGGTAAGACCATCTATATTTTAGATGAACCAACCACCGGGCTACACTTTGACGACGTGAACCGCCTGCTCCATGTACTCCAAGCCCTCGTCGACAAAGGCAACTCAATCCTCATTATTGAGCACAACCTGGATGTCATTAAGTGCGCCGATTACATTGTGGACATGGGTCCCGAGGGTGGTTCTGGCGGTGGCATGGTTATTGCTACTGGTACACCTGAAGAAGTGGCAAAAGTAGCTAAGAGTTACACTGGGCAATACCTCAAGCCTCTCTTCGCTAAAAAAGCAGCTCGCTTGAAAGCAATTCACTAGAAACAGTTTTTAAAACTACGCTACCGCTATTTGGTACACTAGTATCATGCACTATAGCGTAGCAGGCATTGATGAGGTTGGGCGAGGGGCCTTGGCGGGTCCTGTTATAGTTGGCGCCGTAGTCTTTTCCTGTCCCGAATATGAAATCAAGGAAGGTTTGGCGCTTGTACTTGGCCGGGCGGTAGCCGATTCCAAACAGCTCACTGCTCTTCAACGCGAGCGGGCGGCAGAATGGCTAGGCACCAGGGTTAAGTGGGCTACCGGGAGCGCCTCGCCTCAAGAAATTAATAAGCGGGGAATTGTTTGGGCAACTACCAAAGCGGCCGGTCGGGCGCTTTCCCAATTGCAATTTGACCAGGTACACGCTGACGCCAGCTTGTTTCATCCGTATGAAAAACATTTTCCAACGAAGCAGTTTGTGAAAGGGGATGAAAAAATACTTAGCATTATGTGTGCTTCAATCTTGGCCAAGGTTGAACGTGACAAGTTTATGACCGGGTTGGCTTGTCAACATATACACTATGGCTGGGAACAAAATAAGGGCTACGGAAGCCTGTACCACCGTTCTGCTTTGCAACAGTACGGGTCCTCAAAACACCACCGGACGCTCTTTATTCGCAGTACATTGGACGCTGTAGCCACGCCGTGATAGGGTGACGGTATGCAAGAACGAATTACCCCAGGAATCTACCGGCACTACAAAGGCGGGATCTACAAGGTGGTTTCGGTTGCAATTATGGATGACACTAAAGACGAGTATGTGGTTTTCCACAGTGTTTACCAGGGCCTTGAGCGCGGCGAGGGGGGATGGTGGATTCGGCGCAAAGACGAATTCCTCCAAGAGGTAGACTACAAAGGAAAGGTTCTGCCCAGGTTCAAATTTGTAAGCAAGCAGGTGTAAGAAAACGAAAAAGGACTCGCGCAAGCGGGTCCTTATTTGGAAATGACTGCCCAATATATATAAAGAGGAAAAACGATGAGGGAACTAGCTAGAAATATCTGGTTATTGGCTTTTCGGATAGCATTGAGCTCTTTTTGAGTTTCTACGGGTCGGTCGAGGTAAGGGTCAATTTTTAAAAACTGAAGGATCAATAGAGCTGCCCAGATCAAACAGCCAATATAGAGAATGATTGCTATAGTGACCATTTGAGCTGGAATATAGCTGGTATCTATCAAGAAAGCTATCTTTTTGCTATTGTTTGATGGCTCAGAACGCATCAAGACGACTGCTTCCCGCAAGGGGAGAGGAAAGTCCGGGCAGGCACCAGAAGTGGTAACCGGGAAATCCGGCCTGACGTGAGTCACGCGCAAGCGCAACAGAAAGATACCGCCGCGGCCGCAAGGCCAGGTAAGGGTGAAATAGTGAGGTAAGAGCTCACTCAATAGCCAAGTAATTGGCGTTGCGGCAAGCCGTACCAGCCTGCAAGGTGGGTTGGACCTGTAATGGATTTATAGCTCTGGATAGCTAGTACAGGACCCCACTGCTTAGATAGATAGTCGTTACTGCGTATCCGTGAGGATATTCAGCACAAAACTCGGCTTAATAGGTGCGTTGTGAGCAAATAAAAAGAAATGAGTTTACTCGTTTCTTTTTTGTAGGTTTGAATGTCACCTACTCACCAAAATTTGTCATATTGAATAGATTGACTAGGCGGCTTTTCGCTTATGTTTTTTGAGTGACGAGGCACTTAGAACTAGGTATGCTTCTGCTTTTTCCTCGAGTCCGGCCTGAAATCCGCGATAGGTGGTTAATCCGCGAATTGCTTGTGCATAACTCCTGCTGACCAGCTGACTTTTGTGACAAGCGATTGCTTTTTCTTTTATTGCTTCAATGCTTCCAATTGGCACGATTGTAGTAGCGGGAAGAGGGGACCAAACCTCATACATCCACATTTCTGGGGCATGCGTACCGAGGGCATCGATTAACCCTTCGGCAGTGGCAACATGGTCAGGGTGCTCGTCGCCAAACCAAGGGGCATAGATAATATCAGGGGCAGTTTCGTGCAACAGTGTCTCAATTACTTTTTTTGCCTTGGCGTTTGTAATGTTGCCGTCTGGAAGGGAAGCCCAATGCGTTTTTGCTTTATCAATGCCCAATGCGATAAGTCCTGCTACCGCTTCCTTGTACCGAGTCTCAGCAAGTTTGCTGTCCTGCACGCCCTTAATTGTGCCGCGCTCCCCATTGCTCAGATACGCCACAGTAATAGTGTCGCCACGCTTAGCGCGCAAGGCAAGACTGCCACCACAACCGAATATTTCGTCATCGGGATGTGGAGCAAGCACTAATACGTTTTGAGGTGCACCCCTGAATTCAGCTTGGACGCTGTAACCACGTAAGCGCTGAATGAGTTGACGGCCTTCTTGCCAGCCAACAAAACGGCTGACACTTAAGAGGCGGCGGGCAAGGGTTTGGAGTGGGTTAGCCATGGAGGTATTTGTATAATTTCAGGTAATTGGCGGCTAAATTTTCGGGAGTATACTGCTTGGTCCTATGCCCTGCCCCTTCAGCGAGCTCGCTTCGCAGATCTGTATTATCGCGTAATTCAATAATAGCTGTGCGTAGAGCGGTTACGCTTCCCGAAGGAAAAATAAGGCCAGTCGTATGGTCTTCCACCAGCTCTGGCAAAGCGCCGGCATTAGAAACAATGACCGGCCGCTTGGCGCTCATTGCCTCTAAAACCGTAAGGCCAAACGACTCGCTGCGCGAGGCCTGAACATACACATGCATGAGCCCGTAAAAATGTACTTTATCGCTAACTGCTCCCATAAAAGTAGTGTGGGGCTGCTTCTTGGCTTTAAGGGAGCTGGCCGATGGTCCATCCCCACCTACAATTACTTCAACTCCTTCTAGGTTTTGACAGGCATTAAGCAGTATATCGATTCCCTTTACATGGGAAAGGCTGCCCAGCGTGCCAACTACTAATGGAGGAGTTTTGAGTAGGGGAAGTGCTTTTATAGGCTCCAGTGCACCAGGTATCACTACATTCTTGAGGCCTTCCCGAGTGAGAAAGGTGCTACTTGCTTCAGAGACCGCTACAACCTGGTGGAAGCTGGCGGCGAAACTAGCTAGTGCCATGCGTTGAATAATGTTACGCACGGGATTGCGCAAGCGAAAGTCAGTTGTCCACAAGTGCTCCGTATATACGTGCCGGCGCTCTGCCGGAAAGGCAAATACTGCCCAAGAAAGGGCCCGCACACCGTGAACGTGGATAATGTCCGCGCGAAGTTTTTTATCCAGGGCGTGGAGGGCCTTCACCGCTCCTTTGCGGCGGTGTGGCAACTGGTGAAAAGTAGCCTTTCCAATGTGTTCGCTGAGCCAACCGGAAGGGGCAGCTACTCCTACCTGGTGGCCTTGGGCAGCAAGTTCGGTTGCCAAAAGACTGACCTGTAAGGGGAGGCCTGTTTGCGAACTATCGGCAGAAACAAGAAGGATGTGCATGCGGAGGATTTGTAGTCATTATAGCGTTTTATTTTTAGGAAGATGATAAAAATTGCCCCGAGATGTACTCTCTGGCCCCAGGGTTATTGTGGCAGACCGCCGTAAGTGATTGCTACAGTGTGATAGGAGAGGTCATGTGTGACTACTATCG
>JBBQFV010000009.1:0-16319 GCA_038322405.1 Patescibacteria group bacterium | reverse complement strand
CCCATGTTAATGTCGATGCCATCAAAACCGAGAGCAGCACATACGGCCGCCGCTTGTATGAATGCCTCAGGGTCACTACCAAACAGCTGGGCTACAACCGGGCGCTCAATTGGGTTGTATAAAAAATCGACAAGCAGCCGTTCGGCTCCTGCCCTTATGCCCTCAGCAGCGGTGAACTCGGTAATACTAATGTCGGGTTTGCCGTATTTCGCTACCATGAACCGATAGGCGGCGTCGGTGACACCGTCCATGGGGGAGAGGGCAAAAAATGGGTGGGGAAGCGTTTCCCAAAAACCACGTTCCATTGGGCAAGAAAGATTCACGGTATATACTAATAAGAGCACCAGTAACGCACCAATCTATGTCCGATACTCCAGAAAAGCAGGAGCCGAACAAAGAATCTGCTAAAGATTCCAAAGAAGTAAGCGAAGCCACCATTTACCGGCTGGTAACGGCGGTGAATTCGGCCTATAACCGCCAGGGACTCATGATGTGGCGCAGTTTCTTAGGCGGCCTCATGGCAGCCCTTGGTGCAACAGTGGGAACAGCTATCATTTTTACCATTCTTCTCTGGACCTTTCAACATTTGGGGGGTATAGACCTCTTCAAGTCCAGTATTGATAAAATTCAAAGCCTAGTCATTCCCGCCAAATTTATTGATCCTCAAGTAACGGCCACTCCCAGCAAATGAGTGCTACAGTCATAATTTTTGGAGGAAGTGGGCATTTGGCCACCAGCAGGCTTGTTCCCGGCTTGGCAAGTTCTGAACTGCTGTGCCATTCCGAGGTAATTGCAGTTGGGCGCACAGCGCTCACTACTGAGGAGTACCACGCCAAACTTACCAAACCAGCAAAACTTGCGGACGAAACCTGGCAGCATTTTTTAACCCACGTGCGCTATTTCCAAGCTGACCACGCCAGTGAGCAGGCTTATTTTGAACTGGCTAAGCAGCTAGGCGAAGGTGACCGTATTCTCTATATGTCAGTCCCGCCAACCACAACCCGGGCTATGCTTGGCGCAATTGTCGATGCCAACATTCAGCAATCTCAAAACGGCTGCGTGCGCATAATTCTCGAAAAGCCCTTTGGTATCGATGTGTTGAGTGCGGCTGAGTTACAAGCTTTTTTGGAATACCACCTTCCGCCAGAAAACATTTACCCAATAGACCACTTCCTTGCCAAGGAAACGGTAAACAATGTAATGGCCTTTCGGTTTGGCAATGCCATATTTGCCCCCCTGTGGAGTAACGAATTCATTAGGGAAGTGCAGGTAACTGTTGCCGAACAGCCAGGGGTGGAAGACCGGGTGGCCACCTATGCAGACCTTGGCGCTGCCCGGGACTTGCTGCAAAACCACGTCATGCAGGTAGTGGCTCTCCTGGCCATGGAAGAGCCTTATGACTGGTCGCCAGCCGCCTTGGCCGAAAGCAAGCGGGCAGTACTCCGGCAGACCTATGCCAGCCCTGAACGTACGGTGCTTGGTCAGTACAGGGGCGAAGATAGGTTAGCAGAAAAGCTAGGCAAAACCGAAACCTATGCCGCGAGCATTTTGCACATCCAAAACGACCGCTGGAGCAACGTGCCGTTTGCGGTACGTACCGGCAAGCGCATGCCAAGTTCAGTGGCCGACATTACCATTCACTTCCACCAGCGCAAGTCTGCCCTTTTTGGCGAGGAAAGCCATGCCAATAGCTTGACCTTTCGCATTCAGCCTGACGAAAGCATTTTCCTCAGCCTAGGCGTAAAAGAACCGATGAAAGACGCCGAGCTAGCGGCGGTGCGCATGACTTTTTGTTATGCCGGTTTTTTTCACAACCATCTTACCGATGCCTACATTGGCGTGCTCGAATCTGTGGCGCGCGGGGACAGGAGTATCGTAGTGACACCAGACGTGATTGCGGAATCCTGGCGCATTATTGATGAAATGCATACGCCAGATCTGGAAGTACACTCCTATGAGCAAGGCTCGTGGGGACCTGCCGCGGCTGATGAGCTTATGCAACGCGCTGGTAGTGAGTGGACAGTTACCGAGGGCGACGTGTGTAATGGGGTTACGCTTATGAAAGAGGACGAATGAACATAGGAGTTATTGGCCTGGGCAAAATGGGCAGCGGGGTAGCAGCGCGTTTGCGCACTGCCGGTCATACTATTGTCGGTTTTGACCAAAACGTGGAAGCGTCCCACAAGCAATTGGGTGATGACTTCAACGTAGCCACCAGTTTAGAGCACCTTGTTGAGCAACTCCCTCAACCCCGAGTACTCTGGGTTGCTTTACCATCTGGTGCGCCTACCAACGACACCATTCACTATCTTGAGCACTTGCTGGAAGCTGGCGACACGGTGTGTGATGCGGGTAACAGTCCGTTTACCGAGAGCAAGGGACATTATGAACGTTATCAGTCCCGAGGCTTTCACTTCATCGATGTTGGCATTAGCGGCGGTCTGACTGGGCGCGAAAACGGGTATTGCCTCATGGTGGGCGGTGCGCCAGAAGCTGTGCAACAACTAGAGCAAACCTGGCAAGCAATTGCCCAACCTCAAGGCTACGCCCATGTGGGACCTGCCGGAAGCGGGCACTACGTTAAAATGGTGCACAACGGGATTGAATATGGGCTTATGCAAGCTTACGCCGAAGGTTTGCATGTCCTGGCAGATGGCAGTTACCAAAACCAACTTAATCTTGCCCAAATTGCCCACCTTTGGCAGCATGGCAGCATTATCCAAGGCTATCTTGGCGCAACTGCCGCCAGCGTCTTGCAAGACCCGCAGGCAGTACAAAGCCTCGCTCCCATTGTAGATGCCACGGGGGAAGGAGTATGGACCTTAAACGAGGCTATCTCCCACCATATCCCTACTCCCGCCCTCGCGGCGGCAGTAATGGTGCGCCTGCAATCTAAACAAGGGAGTAATTGGACCACCAAACTGCTGGCCGCATTGCGGGAAGCATTTGGCGGCCATCCCACCCACCGCTCATGACTCAGCAGTTCCGTCATATTCGCCGCGCGGCCCTTAGCCACCACAAAACAGTGGTGCGGTCTTTCCATAAGTCGCACCGCCATGCCCGCCGGCTTATGCAGCGCCACCAGGTAGTGCTGCATAAAGTACGCGACCATTCGTTGCGCACGGCAGCGGTTGCCTCCCTTTCTACCGGATTATTGGCTACGCCAGCCTTACTTGCCCATACCGCGCAAGTACAGGCTCAGGGTGAACAACCAGACATCCAGAAAACTTTGGATGCCAATTCATCCTTCGCTCAACCCGTTGTAACCGACTTTCCTACCTTTGGCACGAGCCTCAATACCGAAAGTAAACGTACGGTTTTTGCCGACCGTATAAACAAAGTAGCGCCTGAAGGTACCTCTAACCTAACCACTGACCAGTCTGCGGCAGTAAGCCAAGTAATTAAAGAAACCTTCAACATTTTAGCAACCGACCAATTGGAAGGGGTAAAATTGAAGGATTCGCGCGGTATAATGGCTGGCGAACAACATCTCCCACTCTACCCTGGTGACAAGGTTACCAACTTCTACCGCAACCGCATAACTGGCGAAATTGCCGACCCAACAGCGTCGCAGACAGGCATGGTTCCGGGCAAACCTTCCTATATGTCTGGTGCCCGTAGTGCTTCAGAAGTTACTAAGCAAGACGTAGACAGGGAACAGTGGTACGTGGCCGTCCAAACCTTCCTGGTACAAGGCTTTCAGCAAAATCCTAACAAGTTTTATAATTTCTTTAAGTTCCGCAAAATGCTGGCCATCAACCAAAAGACCGGCCAAGCAATTGTAGTGGATATTTCTGACGCCGGTCCCAGCCAGTTCACCGGCCGGATCTTTGGAGGAAACAATCCGGTGCTTATTGGCCTTGGGCTGGGCGAAGTACGCACCGGAAACATCCTCATGTTGTTCGTGGATGACCCGAATGATACCATCCCCTTAGGCCCTCTTACGGGATATAACCCATGATTATTTTTTACGACCACCTTCTCGATCTTGAAACGCTTGACCAAGAGTTGAGCGCCTATTTGCCCGACGCCCAGGAGCGCGCCGAAATAGTGTCCATAATGGATGCCAGCCTGCACCACGCCGTTATGGATGTCATCTTTACTAGCCTTCCTACCGATGCCCACGAGCTGTTCCTCATGCAATTCCATGCCGACCCTGGCGCGCCTGAGCACTTCGATCTCTTGCGCCGCTACCGCCCACTCATAGAAGACGATATCCGCTCTACAGCCCATACCACCAAACGCCAGTTCCTCGATACCATCCATGCCGACTAAGCCCACCGCACAACCTGCAAGCAAATTTTACCGGGCGCATGTTGACTGGTGGGTTCAAGTTGGCGCCCTTGTGCTCATTGTCTTCTTTCTGGTGACCGTGCCTTACAGCCTGTGGGCTTCCAGCCCCATTTGGCAACGCGCGCTCATTGCCGGCGTATCGCTCATTATTGTGACCAGCATAGTAGATAAGGTGTACTTCACCATTTACGAGCTAGGCGATGAGTCGTTGAGTGTGCATACCCAGTTGCGCCGGCTCAATATTCCGTACCGTGAAATGCGGGAAATTGTACCAACAGGTGCTAAGGCCTTGTTCACTACCAAGCGGCGCAAGCGTTTTGCCCTTTCCTTACACAACCTTACGGTAAAGATTAACGACCCGTTATGGGATGAGATTAGCGTAAGCCCTCAACACTCCCATTACTTTTTAGAACAACTTCTGGCTAAAATAGATCAAGAACGCTCCCGTAGGGCAACGGTGAGCCGCAAGAAGTAACGACAACACCCATGCGTGGTGCAATTATAGCTACAGTCATTGCCTGCATTATCCTGATTGGTGGTGCTATTTTGTTCTCAGCGAATGGGAATAGTGGCGATTCGCGCCAGATCCCGTTAGACCCGACTTATATGGCACGGGTAGCTGATGGGTATTGGCAGTCGGGTAGCGGCAAGCCAGAAGTGACCTTGTTGGAATATACCGACTTACAATGCCCGTCATGCATTGCCGCCCAGCCTATTATCGATGATGCGCTCCGTCAGACCAACGACTTTGTGCAGTACCGGGTTCGCTTTTACCCGCTTGCGGACCTTCAAAAAGCGGTGAACGATAACCAAGCGTTACGGGCAGCAGAGGCGGCAGGAAGGCAAGGTAAGTTTTGGCAGATGTTTTCAATTTTAAATGTGAATGAGTCAGCATGGGCAGGTCAGACAGCCGATACTTTGAAAAATACCATAGACCAGTATGCCCAAAGCCTGGCGGTTAACATGAGTCAATTCAGAAGCGACATTAAGAATTCTGCCATTGAAGACCCAATCAACCGTGATGTTACGTCTGCCAACCAAATCAACCGAGACGCAAATTCTCCAACCATTCAGGGAGCCCCAACGTTTTTTGTAAATGGCAAGGTAATAAGTTCCTTTCCTGCCACTTCGGCAGACCTTATCAAAATACTTGAGAGTAACCGGGTCCACCCAGCCGTACCGGCGCCATGATACCCGCCCCTCTTCCAGGCCAGCCCTTATCGGTGGCCCAGGCCGTTACGCTCTTCAATACCATCCTTGGGGATTTGGTACTGATCGTTGAAGGCGAGGTAGCCAACTACGGCGTGAGTCAAGGAAAGTTTGTTTTTTTTGACCTTAAAGACGAGGAGCAGGAAGCAAGGCTTTCCTGCTTCATGATGCTCTATAAGCAAAACACCCCACTGGAAGACGGGATGCGCGTTTCGCTTACCTGCCGGCCAAATATCCACAATAAGAGCGGCAAATTCAGCCTTACCGTTGAGCGCGTTGAGCCAAAAGGCGAGGGAAGTATTAAACGGGCCTTTGAGCTGCTAAAAAACAAGCTGCAGGAAGAAGGCTTGTTTGCCGAGGACCGCAAACGGGCATTGCCCCAGTTTCCAACTCACGTAGGAATTGTCTCTTCCAAAGGTGCGGCCGGGTACGGGGACTTTATGCGCATAGCAAGTGAACGTTTGCCTGGGGTGCGCTTTACCCTGGCCAACGTTGCTGTACAGGGGAATGAGGCGGAGGGCGATATTTGCTTTGCCTTTGACTACCTGAACAGCCACTACGAGCTCGACGCCATTGTGCTCATTCGGGGAGGTGGGAGTATGGAAGACCTCCATGTCTTTAACTCCGAAGCGGTGGCTCGTTCCATTGTGCGTTCCCGAGCCCCAGTGCTTGTCGGGGTTGGCCATGAGCGCGACGTGACCATTGCCGACTTCTGTGCCGATGTACGGGCCGCCACGCCCTCCAACGCGGCACAGTTGCTTTTGCCAACCAGCGAAGAAGTAGCCGATATGGTGACCAGGCTCACCCAGAACGGCAGGCGCTTGGTAGAGCGAGCCATTCAAAGCCTGCACGACCGTTCGGTGGTTGTGGCCGAGCGCCTGCACCAGCAGCTTGTGTTTCGCGTGCAAAGCACCATACAGCACGTTGAGCAGCTTATCCGCACCATTGTGGCAGTATCGCCTGAAGCGACCTTAAAACGGGGCTACAGCCTTACCTGGAAGAAAGATGGGGCGCTGGTGTGCAAGGCGGCCGACGTCAAATCAGGCGATATCATTACCACCCAACTTTCTACCGATACCTTAACCTCAACAATCCAATGACCAAAGCAGCTACCTTCCCGCTCCAAGAGAAAATTACCCGGCTTGAGGAGATTGAGGAATACTTTCAACGGACCGATATGAACCTGGAAGAGGCGATTGTGCTGCACAAAGAAGCATTGCTTATTGCGAAAGAAGTGCAGGAGTATCTTAAGCAAGCTGAGCAGGCCCTTGAGCAGATTGACATTGCGAGCCTGAGGCGCGAGGCTTAACAGATCACAAACATTGTGATATAAGTGGACGTACGGATACCCGGGACGGCTCGTATTCACAACAAATTCACCAGGAATCGGCTTCCAAGGGGCAAAAGTCAATTATCCACTCATGCCAGTCATTGTCGAGGTGGGTCGATGTATGTAGAATGGCCTCAACACGCTCAAATAAGAGCAGAGAAGTAACGAATGTTATTCTATGGCGCCAAAGAATTTTTCCCTAGAGGAGCCCGTTGATAATGCGGTTTTAGAATTCGAGGGTGAGGAGTTTGCAGTAGCAGCTCCCGTCGAAGTGGAGGACTATATCGAGTTTGCAGACATTGAACTTGACGAGTACGCATTCTAAACAATTTGCCATTCAGAGAAACGCCCCATAGACAGGGCGTTTTTCTATTCCTACAATAGACCTATACGATTCCAACTTCTGAACACCCCCTATGCGCGTCATACTCGGCACCGACCACGGCGGATATCATCAAAAAGAACAGCTTAAGCACCAACTCCAAGAAGCTGGTTACCAAGTTGAAGACGTAGGGACATTTTCTACCGAGTCTACGGATTATCCCGAATACGCCATTAAAGTTGGCCGTGCTGTGCAGCAGGATCCGGAAGCGCGGGGTATTTTACTGTGTCGCTCGGGGGAAGGCATGGAGATTGCGGTGAACAAATTAAAGGGAATTCGCGCTGCACTGGTTTGGCGCCCTGATATTGCTGCTGAAACCCGACATGACAACAATTCAAACGTGCTGGTACTGCCGGGTGACTTTGTGGCAGAGTCCGACATGTTGACCATTGCCAAAACTTTTCTAGACACCCCTTTCTCTAACGAGGAGCGGCACGCCCGTCGGGTGCAACAAATTACCGACCTAGAGAACGAATCGTGAAAGCTGAAATCTGCCCTGGAATACTGACCCATAGCCTCGAGGAATACACCGTTCGCCTCGAAGGCATTGAGGACTCTGGTTCCAAGTGGGCTCACCTCGACGTTATGGATGGCCAATTCGTACCCAATATTACGGTCATGCCCTACGAAATTATGGGCATCCCAACCCGTCTTAACCTAGAGGCCCACCTCATGGCCTACCGACCCGAGCGTTACTACTCCGACCTAACTGTGGCCCGGGTTTCCAGGGTGCTTATTCACCGCGAGGCGTACGAAAGTTTGGACGAAGCTGCCGAGGCGCTGTACCGAGCTGCTGACTACTTTCAGGAAGTAGGAATGGTAATTAACCCGGAAACGGCTGTAGAAGCCTACTCTGGCCTTCCTATCCAAGTGTTGCAGCTTATGGGGGTGCATCCAGGGGCCTCTGGTCAACAAATTTTGGATACTACCTATGATAGAATTAAGCAGGTAGCTGACCAGCGTCTCAATCTTACAATTGAAATAGATGGCGGCATTCGCGAGGAGAATATAAAAGACCTTCAGCACGCCGGTGCAAGCAGGTTTGTCATTACCTCCCAACTCGGTGCCGTGTCCGCAATCCGGCAAAACTTAACTCATTTTACACAACTGCTTTTAAGCACAGCGTAAGCAATTAAAGGAGGGCTCCGTGAAGAAAGTTCGTATCGGTATCAATGGTTTTGGGCGCATTGGCCGCAATGCCTTAAAGATTGCCTTTGAGCACCGCAATGATTGTGAAGTGGTTGGTATCAACGACCTTACCGATACCAAAACCCTTGCCCACCTGTTAAAGCATGACAGTACCTACGGCACTTACCGTTACGACGTTTCGCACGATGATCAGCATGTTATTGTCGATGGTCAAAAAATTCGAGTCTTTGCTGAAAAGGACCCCGCCATGCTCAAGTGGGGCGAGCTCGACGTTGACGTAGTTATTGAGTCTACCGGTCGTTTCTTGGACAAAATTACTGCCGGTGCCCACATCAAAGGTGGTGCAAAGCGTGTAGTTATCTCTGCTCCATCGAAGGGTGAAGAGCCTGCTCCAACTCACGTCATGGGCGTAAACCCAGCCGACGGTTCAAGCGACATCATTAGCAACGCTTCTTGTACGACCAACAACGTAGCTCCGGTCATGATGGTGCTCGACGAAGTATTTGGCGTTGAAAAGTCACTCATGTCAACTATTCACTCCTACACCGCAAGTCAGGTTATCCAAGACGCGCCTTTGAAAGACCTGCGTGAAGCTCGCGCTGCCGCAGTAAACATTGTTCCTACTTCTAGCGGTGCCGCTATTGCTACAACCTTGGCCCTGCCAAACCTTAAGGACAAATTCGACGCTCTTTCCTTCCGTGTTCCTACCATCGTAGTTTCTTGTTCCGACATTACCGCCCTCCTCAAAAAGGACGTTACCGTAGGAGACGTTAACAAGGCGCTTGAAGACGCCTCTAAGCGCCACGAGCTTAAGGGAATCCTTGGCGTAACTCACGAAGAGCTGGTTTCCACAGACTTTAGGGGCGATAGTCACTCCGCAGTGGTAGACCTGCCACTTACTCGCGTCGTTGGTGGCAACCTCGTGAAAGTTGTGGTGTGGTACGACAACGAATGGGGTTACAGCAACCGGTTGGTTGAGCAGGTTATCCACGTCGGAAAGCAGATCTAATACCATGTCTACCGGTACCCACAGCCTAGAAGCTTTGGAGCTCCGGGCCCTCGCCATTCGTGAGGATATTATTACTATGCTCGAAGAAGCGGGCTCCGGCCACTCGGCCGGTCCGCTTGGTATGGCAGACATTTATGCTGCCCTTTACTTTGATGTTATGAATCACGACGCGAAAAACCCGACCTGGGAAGACCGCGATCGTTTGATCCTTTCCTGCGGCCACACCGTGCCAGTTCGCTACGCCGCCATGGCCGAAGCCGGTTATTTCCCACGCAAGGAGTTGCTTACCTTGCGCAAGCTTGGTACGCGCCTGCATGGGCACCCCCACAACTTGGCATTACCTGGCTTGGAAACGTCTTCCGGTCCCCTAGGTCAGGGCCTTTCCCAAGCAATTGGAGTCGCTCTCGCCGCTAAAATGGATAGCAAAAAGTATCACACCTACGCCATTACTTCCGATGGTGAACACCAAGAAGGTCAAATCTGGGAAGCTGTCATGTTTGCCGGCAACAAAGGCCTCGGCAACCTGACCAATATTATTGACAGAAACAATATTCAAATCGATGGCCCAACCGAGCAAATCATGCCTCTTGAGCCGTTTGCCGACAAGTACCGGGCCTTTAACTGGCATGTAATAGAGGTTGACGGGCACAACATCCGCCAAATTATCGATGCCTGCAACGAAGCCAAGGCTGTAACCGACCGGCCGACTGTCATTATTGCCTACACCATTCCGGGCAAAGGTATTGACTTCATGGAGTACGACTTCCACTGGCATGGTAAGCCACCAACTCCAGAAGAAGCAAAGCTTGCTCTTCATGAGCTGCGCACTCTAAAGGGTAAAATAATGAGCGACCATGAATAATGCTGCGACGGTGGCTGCAAAAGCATCTACTGCGAAAAAAACTCCATCAAAAGCAGTGCCAATCATTGCCGACCTGAGCAAGGCCGAAATGGTACCGACCCGCAACGGCTTTGGAGAGGGCTTGCTTGAAGTTGGCCTTGCCAACAAGAATGTAGTTGCTTTGTCGGCTGACCTTACCGAATCTATTCGCATTGAGGCGTTTGCCAAGGCCTACCCGGCCCAGTTCGTTGAAATAGGGGTAGCCGAACAAAACATGATGGGAATTGCCGCGGGCCTCGCCCTTTCAGGAAAAATCCCGTTTGTAGCCAGCTATGCAGTGTTTAACCCTGGCCGTAACTGGGACCAGCTTCGAGTGGCTGTTGCTTACTCCCAAGCCAACGTGAAAATTGTTGGTGCCCATGCCGGTATTTCAGTAGGCCCAGACGGCGCAACCCACCAAGCACTTGAAGACGTAGCCATTACTCGCGTCCTGCCCGACCTTACAGTGGTTGTCCCAACCGATGCCATTGAAGCCAAGAAGGCTGTCCATGCCCTGGTTGCCCACCAAGGTCCTGTCTATATCCGTTTTGGCCGCGACAAAGTTCCAACCATTACCACTCCCGAAACGCCGTTTATCATTGGGAAAGCCAATGTGATACGGGAAGGCTCCGACGTGACCATCTTTGCTAATGGCCCCCTGGTGTATGAAGCACTTATAGCAGCCGAAATCCTAGCTAAAGCTAAAATCAGTGCCGAAGTTATTGTAGTGCATACAGTTAAGCCTTTAGACCTGGCTACCGTAGTTGCCTCAGTGAAGAAAACCAAGGCAGTAGTAACCGCCGAAGAAGCCCAAATTACCGGTGGGCTCGGGGGCGCCATTGCTGAAACAATAGGTGAAAACTGTCCAGCGCCACTCAAGCGCATAGGGGTTTGTGACCGTTTTGGGGAGTCAGGCAGCCCAAGCGAACTCATGGACAAGTATGGGCTTAGGGCAGTGAACATCGTTGAAGCGGCCAAGGCTGTCATAAAAATGAAATAATACATGTTGGCGCTCCCTTCCCTTGAACTTGCCCGGGCCCAGCGGCATAAAAAGCCGCTGCTTTCCTGTCGGACTACCAGCTTGCAAATTGCCGCAGCGGCCATTCAGGCAGCTACCATGGAAAGTTCGGCCATCCATATTACTATCGATGCCACTCAGGCGACTACCTTACCCCATCAAACGCTTCTAAGCGGCATTTTGCAGCTTGGGCGCTCCTCAAAGGTGCCAGTGGTAGTGGAGGCTATTGTTCCTGCCGGCAAAGAGGCTGCTTCTTGGTGGATGGCCGAAGGTGCGCTTGTGGTAACCTTGCACGGTACCCGAGACGCCATTAAGCGCCACATGTCGTATGTTGTTTCGGAGGCAATTGCTCACGGCATTGAGGTAGGGGCCGAGCCTTTGGATATCCAAACTGCCCAAGATGCAGAATGGTTGGCTGCCACTACAGGCCTAAGCTTTGTGCGCCTGCAGCCGCGGGAAAAAATGTCCGATATGCACGAGTACGTCAAAGCAATCCGTGTGCCAGTAATTGCCGGCGCACTGCACCTTACCCCAAAAAAGAGCCGGGACCTGGTTACTGCCGGCTGCCAAGGTCTCACCATTGGCGTTGAGTTAGATGAGGCATTTACCGCCGGCATCCGTACCGCGCTGCGTGACCGCAGCGTCATTGAGCCGGCCCGTTACTTAAGTTACGGCGGCACAGCCGTTCGTGAGTTGGTGCGTTCCCATTATCATTATTTCCATCCTTAAACCTGAAATATGCTCGAATTCCTTTCCATTGGCGATACTTCGCATAACGTCTATCTCGAAATGACAGACGAGACTGCTCATATTGTCTGCAAAAAAGATGACGAAAACTGCCAGCTTTGCTTTAGCTGGGCCGACAAAATCCCGGTAAAGCATCTCTACGATACGTCAGCGAGCGGGAACAGTGCCAATGCGGCAGTTTCCTTTGCCCGCCTTGGCCACAGCTCGGCGCTGTACGCCCACGTAGGTGGTGACGAAGAAGGGCAGCGCTCAATCCGCACCTTGAAGGGTGAGAACATCAATACAGACTATATCGTGGCCGATGCTGATAAAATCACTAACTTCAGCACCGTGCTCATGATGCATGGCGAGCGCAGTATTTTGGTATACCATGAGCACCGCCACTACGTGTTCCCAAAGGCTGAGCCATCGGTCTGGACCTACCTTTCTTCAATGGGAGAAGGCTCCGCAAGCATTTTCCCAGACATTATTCGCTACGTGCAGGAAACAGGCTCAAAGCTTTGCTACCAACCTGGAACCTTTCAGCTTAAAATGGGTATCGAACCCACACGCGAATTGCTCAAGAATACCCATATATTCATGGTGAACAAAGAGGAGGCGGAGCTTTACCTTAACCGCGAGCCAACCGACGACTTCCGTTCACTGCTTGATGGTGTGCGTGAACTCGGTCCCCATATTGCCCTCATTACCGATGGCCGCAAAGGTGCCTATGTTTCCGACGGTATGCAGTACATCTTCCTTGGTATTATTGAAGAAGCACCGCGCAATGAGGCTACAGGGGCTGGCGACAGCTTCTCCTCGGCCTTTACAGCTGCCCTACAGCATGGCAAGAGCCTTGGTGAGGCTATGCTTTGGGGTCAGGCCCAAGCAAGCTCGGTAATTCAAAAGGTAGGGCCTCAAGCTGGGCTGCTTTCCCAAGCCGAACTAGAAGCAATTTTGGCTAAGTATCCTGACCTGCAACCGCAGGTAATGATGTAAGGGGAAGGATCTTAGAGCCGGTTCTGCGACTTCAGGTTAATTTTGAAGTTATTGGCTACCAAAGCTACTATCTAGTGGTACTAATCAGAAGTAACCTGGCAAACCAGTTGACACCAGGAATCAGGTTTAGCAATACTGGGGCTGCATTAGAAGATTTAATATTCACCGTAAGGTGGAAGAACAGGAGTCTGCTGTGGCTTATTCCCAGAAAAACTCTCGTGGTCAGGAATATTTCCTACACTCTAAGAAGGTAACCCTTAAGGGCGGCCGCCAAGAGACCATTTACTACTTCGCGCGCGCTATCAATGCCGAGTTCGCGATTGATGCAGTACCAGAGACCCGCATGGTTTCTGAGAACCCACGCACCGGTCTCCTTCTTCTCAAAAAGAAAGCCTAACTCGTACCCGAGACAAAGGGGAGCCGCAAGGCTCCTTTTTTGGTACCTAACCTGCTACCATTAATGGAGATATGAAACGCTCCGAGCTTGTTTTTACGGCCCTCCTCATCCCGCTTGATGCCCTCATGCTCTTCGCGGCATTTGTGGCCGCTTACTACTTGCGCGACAACTTTACCCTTCTCTCCCCAGGCCTCATTGGGGGGCTTTCCACAAAGTTACAGTACAACCCAGCCAGCCAAATAGAACCGTTTGGGCAGTATCTGCACTATGTGTGGTACCTCATTCCTGGCATGGTTGTGATTTTTGCAATCAGTGGCTTATATAGCATTTCCCGCTCGGCCCGTTTTTGGGAGCGCCTCAGCCGAATAGTGCTTGGCGTATCCGTAGGACTGTTCTTTATCTTGTTGCTCTTTCTCTTTAAGCGCGACTTCTTTTTGCCGCGGACAACCGTGTTATACAGCTGGGTGCTGGGGATAATTTTTGTAACTGCAGGGCGCTTTTCGGTTCGCATGCTCCAAAGGACGTTGTATAAAGCTGGCATTGGCGCGGTACGGGTTGGCGTGCTGGGCAACAGCGATATGGCCAAGAAGCTGGTAAAGCGCCTTACCCAGCGTTGGCGGGCCCAGTATGTGCTTGCAGAGCTATCTGGAGATGACGTTGACGAGCTACTACCCACTATTAACCGTGACTCTTTGGATGAGTTGCTCGTGGTAAATGACAAGTTTAGTATTGAAGACCTCATCCGGTTGCGCAACCACTGTCTTGAGCAGCACGTAAGTTTTGGATTCTCACCTAGGGCATTTACTGCCTTGCAAGGGGCTGCTTACGTTATTCGCGATGAGGTAGGTTTTCCCATAATTGAAGTTAGGCCAACGCCTCTTGATGGCTGGGGCCGTATTTCCAAACGGATTTTCGATATTGTCATAAGCTTGCTACTCATAGTTTTGTGCTCGCCATTCTACTTAATAATTGGCATCGCTCTTTTGGTAACTTCTGGAGGTTCGCCACTTGTATTTAGGCATAAGCGCATTGGGCGTGCTGGGCAAGTTATTTATGTTTCCAAGTACCGTTCAATGCGTCCTGAATGGAGCGACAAAGACGGTAAGTTGTCTCCGCTATTCGCCAAGTACCTGAAGGAAAATACCGGTGCCCAGGCTGAGTGGGATAAAACCATGAAACTTAAAGATGATCCGCGTATTAGTCGTATAGGCAAATTCCTGCGTGCTACTAGGCTCGATGAGCTCCCTCAGTTTTTCGATGTCCTGCGTGGAGACTTATCCCTCGTCGGCCCCCGGCCAATCATTCAAGCGGAAGTTGAGCGTTTTGGGGAAAAGGCCCGTATTTTGTTTCACGTACGGCCCGGGGTTACAGGCCCATGGCAGGTAGCAGGAGGCAATAGCCTTACCTACGAAGAGCGGGTGAGCCTCAACGCTGATTACATTGAACACTGGAGCTTATGGCTCGATACTGTCATCTTAGTTAAGACTGCAGGGGTAGTTATTGGGGGAGTCATCAAAAAGATTGCCGGCAAAGATAGCGAAGAAGGGTACTGACCTATGAAAATTGCACTCATCCAAGATTGGTTAACGGGGTTTGCTGGTGGTGAACAGGTACTTTTAGCATTGCACGAAATGTATCCAGAGGCGCCTATTTATACGAGCCTCTACAATCCCGAAAAAACACCTCAATTTGCCGGGGCTCAAGTAATTTCTTCGTACCTGCAAAAAATGCCTGTTGTAAGCAAGCGCGACAAGCTGGCAATTCCGCTCATGCCCGCGGCGTTTGAATCTTTTGACCTCAAGGAATTTGACACAATTGTTTCGGTGGGAGGAGGGCTTTCCAAGGGGATCATTACCCATCCGGGCCAACGCCACATCTCCTATTGTCACACGCCTATCCGCTACATTTGGCGGCTTGGTGGGGATGAGCGCAATCATGGCAAGTGGGATTCGGCTCTGCGTGAATGGGCCATGCACAAAATGAGGCAATGGGATGTTGTGTCGGCAGTACGTCCTGACCAATTCATTGCCAACTCAACAACCGTCCAAGACCGGATTGCCAAAATATATCGCCGCGACTCAGTAGTCATCTCCCCACCTGTCGACGTTGATCGCTTTGAAGTAGTCGACGATCCAAGCGACTATTTGCTCACCGTTGGCCGGATGGTCGCATACAAGCGTATTGACCTCATTATTGATGCCTGTAAGAAAGCTAAGAAAAAATTAAAGGTAGTAGGAAGTGGCCCGGAAGAGCCTAAGTTGCGTCGCTTAGCCGAAGACATTCCCTGGATTGAGTTTATGGGCCGGGTGAGCGATGAAGAGCTAAAGTACCTGTATAGCCATGCTAAGGCTTTCATTTTTGCCGCCGAGGAAGACGCTGGCATTGTACCCATTGAAGCAATGGCCTGCGGTAGGCCGGTCATAGCTTATGCCAAAGGCGGGGTGACTGACGTGGTGGTTGAGGGCACGCACGGAACCTATTTTGCTGAGCAAACTAGTGAATCACTTATCAAGGCATTGTTCCACTTTGAATCGCTTACATTTGACGGTAAAGTTATCCGGAAGCACGCTGAAAGTTACCGGAGCAGTGTATTTAAAGAAAAAATACGTAATGTAATTGAGCATGTATAACTCCCTTTCCCAATGGCAAGAAGCAGCCCGAGGCCTGCTCGGCCTGAATGAACAAAGCTTTAAGGTTCTGCAGCAAAGCTATCCCCCCCAGTCACCTTACGAAAAGGTAAGTCCCAAAGAGCTTTTCGCCCTTTTGTACACTGGTTATGACAACACTTTTATTACGGGGTTTTTAGAATTGCGTACCCATTGCCTCGCTGCTAAGTTCAACCCGGTATTGCTTTTTCCTGCCCGTACCCTTTTTGAAATGGCAGTCCGCCAAGCTCCCCGGGTATTCAGCGAAAGTGACCGCCCACG
>JBBQFV010000008.1:0-19814 GCA_038322405.1 Patescibacteria group bacterium | reverse complement strand
CTTGGATACCTTCTTTGCGCGAGTCGCTCAAGGATCTCTCGCTCCCGCCTTGGCTTCGCCAAGTATTTCCCCCAGTTGTCTCCCATATGCTCCAGCTACTTGTTCAGGCTAGGAGTCTCATATGAGGGTGATCTTTTACAGTACTAGAGCTGGTTTTGCAACCTGTTTTAGCTAGCGGCGGAGTTGCCGAACAAGTAGTCTAACCACTGGCGCCAAGTTGGTACGTTTATGCGCGGATCGGCTTGCTGGCGGCGCACCGCTTCAGCTGTTTCAACCTGTTGACCTACTGCCGATTCAGGTAACGCATATACCTTTTCGTCAGGCATTTTAAGCAAGAGACTTTGGCGAAGGGCCTTTTCCTTAAACTCGTTAGAATTGTAGTACACAATTAAACCCTCTAGCCGGTCTTTTTCTGTTTTGGCATCGCTGAGTTGTTGTTCGAGAATTCTTGTCTGTTGCTGCGACTGATAGTTGCGATACATTGCTTGCCCGGCAAGTATCGAAAAATAGACTGCCAAAACAATCAGCCAGATGTAGCTGAAAGAGGTCAGGAGCCAGGTTCGGAGCTTCTGAAACATGCCCCTATTATAACAGAGAATGTCGAGCAGCTAGTTCAGAGCATACGTTATTTTGCGCCAAACATCTGCACTGTATACAAAAGGGTTGACCCATCAGTCTGGGTAACCATGGCATCGGCAAAGCCAACTTCGGTGTACTTGGCAGAAAGCAGGTTAGCACGGTGGGTTGGGCTATTCATCCAGGCAGTAGTGATGCCGTTGACGCTGCTAAAGCCGCGCGCAAGGTTCTCGCCTGCTACTTTGTACACGTAGCCTGCTTCGGTGATGAAATTCCAAGGGGCTTTGTGGTCAGAAGGGCGGTAGTGGTCCCAATAGTTGTTTTTCTGCATGTCCTCAACCTTGGCAGCCGCAGCGCCATTAAGCAGGGGGTTTACCGCGAGGGCAGCAACTCCGTTTGCCTGGCGCTCAGCATTGGTGGCATCAAGAAAAGCAGCTACTGAAAAACGCTCAGCGACAACCTGGGTTGCAGGTTGGATGTCGGCGGCGTAGGCGGTTTGCACTTGAAGGAAGGTAGCGAGTGAGGGCGCAGTAGTAAGGCTCAGCACGCGGAGACTGAGGGTGAATGGCAATACACGACGGTGGAACTCGCTGATGACCCGGCTGGTCATGATTTTTTGTTTTGTTTTTATTTATTTCCGTATTTTTATTTCGGAAATTATATAAGTATACGGCGAAACGGCCCTTTTGTCAATCCGTCGTGCGACTTGGAAACAGTTTTCCCTTATACTGAAAGGGTGAATACCATATTCAATGAGATTGGAGGGATCCTCATTTTGGCGGCCTTATTGGCCGTTGTGGTGCGTACGCTCAAGTTGCCTCCCCTGATTGGCTACATCGCTGCTGGGGCAATCCTTGGCCCACTTGGCTTCAACTTTGTGAAAAGTGGCGAGCTGTTGGAGGGCTTTACCCAAATCGGCATAGCCTTTCTGCTGTTCTTGGTCGGCCTGGAGCTCGATTTTGAAAAAGCCAAGCACCAGTTCAAGGCTGCCACGTCGCTTGCGGTCATCCAGGCCGTAGGGAACTTTGCTGCAGGCATGATTCTGGCCGTACTTGGTCACCAAAGCCTCATTACCGGGGTATACATAGGCGCAGCACTCGCCTTTGCCTCCACCGTTATTGTGGTGAAGTTCTTGAGCGAGGCGCGCGACATGAACTCACTACACGGGCGATTGGCAGTGGGTATTCTGCTGGTAGAAGACGTCATCGCCATTATTGCCCTTGTACTCATCTCGGGTCTTTCTGGCAATTCCACTTTGGCAGTGGGACAACAAGTCTTTTTGCTGCTGGTTAAAACTGCGGCCATGCTTACCCTGGTCTACACCCTCTCGGTATTCATTTTCCCGCCAGTGTTCCGCCGCCTCGCCCGCTCGCCTGAAATTCTGTTCGTTTCGAGCATTGCCTGGTGTTTCATGTTTTCGCTCACCATGGCCCGCTTCGATTTTCCTATCGAGATTGGGGCCTTTTTGGCCGGTATTGGCTTGGCCGCACTTCCCTACAGCCTGGAAATCACTACTCGCTTGCGCAGCCTACGCGACTTTTTCTTGATCTTGTTTTTTGTAGGCCTTGGCGCCCACTTAGCCTTGCCCAATGCTTCCTATGGATGGCTCGCTTTTGGCATTGTGGGTCTTGCCGTGTTTGTGAAGCCTATTATCAGCTTTATTGTGCTTAGTTTGCACGGCTACCGCACCAGGACGGCCTTTTTGACTGCCACTACCCAAACCCAGCTCTCGGAGTTTTCGCTCATTTTGGCAGCCCTTGGCCTGCGCCTTGGGCATATTAACCTGCAGCTTGTTTCTACCATTACCTTTGCCATGGTGGCTTCGGTGCTGGGTTCAACTATTATTATGGGTTCGCGCAACAAGCTGTACCGGTTACTCAAGGTTCCTCTTGGTTTGCTGGAGCGCCATAACCACAACCACCACGAGCATTTGACCGAGGAGATTGAGGAGCACTTACACGACCACATCGTGATTTTTGGCTACCACCGCATGGGATATCACATTTTAAAGCAGCTTCACGAACTCCACCACCGGACGCTCATTGTAGATTTCAACCCGGACATTGTGCGTAAGTTACGCGCCGTAGGAGTGGACTGTGTATATGGCGACGTTGAGGACGAGGAAATTTTCGATGCCATCCACCTGGAACGGGCCACCATGGTGGTATCTACCATTCCCCACCACGAAGAAACTTTGTTCATGATTAAGCAGGTCAAAGAACGCAATCCCAAGGTCAAGCTTATTGTGACCGCCCACGAAATAGACTACGCGCTCACCTACTACGCCAAGGGTGCCGACTATGTAATATTGCCGCACCTACTCGGTGGAGAACATGTTGCCGACCTAATTACCCAGTACCAAACGCACTCCCTGGGCCGTTACATGCGCCACCGAGCCGAGGAAGTTAAGCTGTTACGCGCTAAAAACCACGCTCTCTACTTCGATTAGTGCAGCAGCTTGTCGAAATTCTGCCCCCCTAGGCCCGGCGTCATGCGCATTCGAGATAAGGTAAACTGATTGTCACCTACCTGGGCAATTCCCGGATGGGTAGTAGTGGCCGATAAGTAGCCAGCTTGCTTGGTTAAGGAAAGAGTCAGGTCATTATACTTGCCCGAGGGATAGCAAAAGGACACCACTGGTGTTTTTAGTTCTTGCTCAATTGTTGCCTTGCTGCCAAAAATTTCAGCATGCTGTACCTCAGGGGGAGATTTAGAAAGGTCTACATGGTGCACGGTATGAGCCCCAATCTCAATTCCCGCTTGATCGAGCTCCCTTAACTGGTCCCAGGTCATGTACTCATTGCCAATTTTGGCACTAATTATATAGGCGGTGGCCGTAAAGCCGTGCTTTTTTAATAATGGCCAAGCGGTAGTGTAAAAATCTTCGTAGCCGTCGTCAAAGGTAAGGACAACTGTCTTATCGCCTCCTTTTCCCTGTTCAAAGTCGCGCATGGTAATTGCCTGAAACCCTTCAGCTTGCAGCTCGGTAAGTTGCTGGTCAAAGTCCGTTGGCGTTACTGACAACCTAAACCCAAGAGGGTCTTTTTTAACATCTACCGTACGAATGTAGTGGTACATGAGGATGCGGACCTGGACCTTACCAGTTGGGGTAGGTAAAACAGGATTTGGAAGTGGCGGCGGAGTTAGTAAAGGTGCCGCAGTGGCAGCAGAAATTACTGCTGGAATGGGGGTTGAGCTACTAGTTGCCTTAGAACTGGCATGGTCAATCTTAACTATGCCAAAAGCAAGTCCAACGAGACCAATAGCTACAATACCAATAAACCAACGCACTTTGTTCATAATGCGCCAACAATAGCATGTTTTTCAGGTTTAAGGATAATTATATGATGATGTAATACTTTCGTTTTATTAATGTTCGGTTTTCTCTTTCCCCAGTTTATCCACATGTGGAAAGAGTTGGGGAAAGGTACACCTTCCTGTTTGTATTCAAGTAGGTACCTTCGTATACTGAAGGTATGTCTATTCTCTCGTCCTTCTTTGGGAGCTCCGCTGCTGCCACTACAGCTACTAAAACTGTCTCCACTTCTTCAAGTACTGGTTCTTTAGGAGCCATTACTCCTGCTGGGGTAGCAAACCCTACAGGGACAGGTGGCTTAACTTCTATTGTCGATGCAGCAACGACTAATATTGTTAACCTGTTGTTTCTCGTGGGAGGGTCGCTCGCAGTCATCTACCTGCTCTGGAGCGGCGTGCAATACATAATGGCGGCCGGCAACGTAGATAAGGCCAAGGCAGCCCGTCAGAGCATTATTAACGCCATTATAGGGATAATAATTATGATGGCGGCCTTCTTTATAATCCGTATTGCGGTAAGTGTCGGTACACTAGCCTCAAAAATAGATACGGCAGGCGCAGTTCCCGCACCAGCCGCTGCACCAGCCGCACCCGTAAAGAAACCCACTACAACCAAATCAACTGGAAGTAATTCTACTGGGACGAAATCGACAACAAACAGCAGTGGGAATCAAAATGCAACCTCGGAAACCAGTAGTACTGGTGACAATACCCTATGTGCAGATGGAAGTGCGCCTTCCCCTGACGGCGTTTGCCCTTAATAGCTGGCTAGTTATGATGGTCGATGCTTGAGTTCGCGAATGCTTGCAACGGCCAGGGGCAGCACAATGAGCAAAAGGGTTACAAGCGCAAAGAGTATGTATCCTATGGCTGATTGCAACGCCATGCACCAGTAGCCTAGCAATGGCACAACGAGCATGACTTTCCCTTGCAGGTAGGCCGCAGGAACACTCCATCCGTCGCCATTGGGGTTTGCATCCCCTTTTGTTTGTACTATGCTCCCCTGAACCGTTGAAGACATTCTTACAATGCGATGG
Organism: Patescibacteria group bacterium; assembly: GCA_038322405.1. GTDB lineage: Bacteria > Patescibacteriota > UBA1384 > CAILIB01 > CAILIB01 > DATHWI01. The sequence continues at coordinate 14,886 of JBBQFV010000008.1, read as the reverse complement.
GTTACCGTTTGCTTTGGACTGCTAGGGAGAGGAAAGGTAACAATGTCACCCACTTGGTACGAAGTAACCGGCGAGCGTTTCGTTACAATGAGACTTCCTGTAGGTGCTGCATGCCCCATACTGCCGGAGAGCACAGCGTGGACCGAGTAGGTTCGCATACTCCGGTCAAGCATGAACGTAAGCAGGGCTCCAACTACAAAGAGCAGTAAAAGCGCACGGTACAGCATATTAACCCCCTATGATTTGGGTACCTGTAAATATGAGGTCATAGTTGGTTGCTGAACCCTGAGTAGTTTGGCTCTGAGCGAGCGACGTTGTAACCTTGAAACGCCGCACTGAAGCACTCGGTATGATAAAGCCGGTCTGCAGAACACCATTGTGCATCATAAGTAAACTTGCGCTATACGGAATGCCAACCAGATTACCATCTGAATCAACCTCGGAAAAACTAAGGACGGTGTTCGAAAGTATTCCACTCCCATCGTCGCTGTTTATTAAGGCAGATACGTTAATGCTAAAGTCCAGGTTGCCACTGCTGGAATTCTTCAATAAGAAAAATTTATCGAAATGATCTCCCGGATTAAGGTTTGCGCTAAAGCCTACCCTGCTCTTGTCATATACAGTTGAGCTGGCATTTTGCGAGTTACTAATGAGTAAATTTGTGGTGCCACTGGTGATGCTGTTACCAGTCAAACTTACTTGGTCAGCAAAGAGCGCATGACTGCCATCAACCAGAAAACCGAGCCAAAGGACTGCCGCAAGGAGTGCAAAAAACACTCGACGTGAAAGACGTCGTCGTTCCATAACATGCTTACTACATGGATAAGATAGTACTCCGTCGACCTGCCGAGGCCGGAGTAGTAGCCTTATCCTACCGAATCACTCTGACAAACTGGTGACAGAACTATGCCCTTATTGTGAGCGAAGCGTATAGCCGCTCTGCAAAAGCTTTCCGCTCTCACTTTCGCTAAGGCAAAGACTATAAAGACGTAGTTCACCCGCCATCCCTTGCATGGCTTGCTCAGCAAGCCGGGCAATAGCTTCGGGATAGAGGGCAGTAGCATAAAAGTTGAGCACCAACCCGATAGGCTCGGGAGAAAGTAACTGGCGCACGTCGCTCAAAAGCTGGGCCAAGTCGTCTTCAATCCGCCAAATTTCGCCCTTTGCCCCGCGCCCAAATACTGGGGGGTCCATAATAATAAGGTCATATTTGGCACCGCGCCGTAGTTCACGGGAAACGAACTTTTGGACATCATCGACAATCCAGCGGATTCCTTCGGTTATCCCTGAACGCTTGGCGTTGTCGCTTGCCCAAAAAACAGTCCCCTTAGACGAGTCAACATGGGTAACAAGCGCGCCAGCTTTGGCTGCCACAATGCTGGAAACGCCCGTGTAACCAAACAGGTTCAATACCTTTGGCTTCGCCCCTTTGACCTTGCGGACAGACCCTTTGATCCATTCCCAGTTAGCCGCCTGCTCAGGAAACACCCCAACATGACGGAAGGGAGTCGGCTTTACCATGGCCTTAGCTCCTTCGAATACCACTTCCCAGCCCTTTTCGTATTCGGGCTTGCGCAGGCGCCAACGCTCACCATCGACGTCCATAAAGGTGAGGTCAGGATTGATCCAGGCAGGGTGGCTTGGGGTTGTAGGCTTCCACAAAACAGAAGGGTCTGGGCGCACAACTGTGTGCTGACCAAAGCGCTCGAGGCGCAGGCCGTTCCCGCTATCGATAAGTTCGTAGGCTTCTGAGGGCGCTACTATTAGCGTATTCATATTCAGATGTTTAAAGAAATCATTACGCTTCTAAACTATAAGCATACACCGCAGGCGAATTAGGCATTTCTTGCTTTTGCGCGCTTGTTTGGAAACGTAATAATTTGTTTTTTGGTGCGCTTAGCAGGAATCGGACCTGCGGCCTTCTGGACCGGAACCAGACGCTCTATCCACTGAGCTATAAGCGCAAGCAATACAGGAGTGCGCGGCACAGGCACGTGCGGGACTCACAATAGCAAAAAACCTAATCTGAAGCTATCCTTTCCACACCTGCCAACTTTCCGGTAGGATAGTTCTATGCGAAAGATCCCCTGGCGCCCCATCCTGCAAACTATTTTTGCGATAGCACTCATGGTGCTTGGTACTATTTTCTTCTATAAGAACCGCGGCGAGGTACGGGCTGTAGCCCATGCATTCCGCCAGGCTCATCCTGCCTACCTCATTATCGCCTTTGTTGCTGCAATTGTGACAGTGGTAGCCCAGGCCCAGGCTATTCGCTTGGCCTATGTTTCTATCGAAAAGAATGTGACGCTTTGGGAATGTATTTCTCTCTACCTAAAACGCTTTTTCCTCTCCCCCTTCATTCCTGGTGGCTTTTCGGTAGCCCAATATACTCTGACCAAGGACCTGGCGCACTACGAAATGAAGCAGTCAGAGCATGCTTTTGCTTCAACGGCATACGTAATTGTAAGTATGAGCTCCTACCTCATATTGCTTGTACCAACGGTATTGTTGGCCAGCAATACCTTGAGCAGTAACCAGGGCCGAACAACAGAAATAGCCTATGCGCTAGTTATGTTAGTGCTTATTGGCGCATTGGTCGGTGTCCTTTTCCGTCGCACAATCTTGCAACGCATCCGCAAATGGGTTGCGCCGCATGTCGGACATTTCCACTCAACCCCCCTTTATAAGGCATTTGGCGTTTGCTTGTTGGTCGATATTTCAGGAATCCTCATGCTTTGGAGTGCCATCCGTTCTATTGACGCTCAAATTTCCATTCCCGTGGCAGCAGGCGCTTATATTATTACCATCCTAGTTCTGACCATCTCGCCACTTTTCCAGGGAATCCTCGTGGTAGAAAGCGTGCTCACGTTTTTCTTAACCCAAGCCGGCGTACCCGCAGGTGATGCTTTGGCGGGAACCCTCATTTTCCGTGGCTTCCAACTGTGGCTTCCCCTTATCGTTGGGGGCGGCCTGTATGTATGGCCGCTGTATTTACAGGCACGGGAGCATTTGGGTATGGGTAATTAAGGCCATTGTCCCGAAGGCAGCTTAAACAGGTCCCATACGGCCTGTTTTTCAGTTGGGTCGGTAATGAAGCGGGGTTGGGAGAGGTCATAAATATGATAGGGAAGAAGCTGCAGCTTAGTAGGTTTGTTTCCGGTAAGCGTAACTTGGGCCAGCGCTGAGTGGTCCCTATTTTGGCCAGGCTGTTGGTCGAATACTAAGTTGCCTAGGCTATATACAATGAGCCCGTTCTTGTACTGCTCAAACGGCTCAGGAACATGAGGATGATGGCCAATGAACAGGCTGGCGCCAGCGTCTATGGCAGCGTGTGCCACATCTTGCTGCATTTGGTTAGGCAGTGGGTGGTATTCCACCCCACAATGACAAAATACCACTACAGCATCTGCCTGGGGAATGAGCGCTTTGACGTCGGCACTTACCCGCTCAGGGGTGGCCACATTGTAGTACACTCCCTTGCTATCGTAGTTAACGCCATAGGTATAACTAAGGAAGCCAACCTTCATACCTCGACGCTCAACAATAACCGGCTGGGCTGCATCCATCTCGCTTATGCCCGCCCCCGCGTGAGCAATGCCAAGTCCATCAAGGGTGCCGGTCGTTTCCTTTACTCCCGCAATTCCCATGTCTGGGATGTGATTATTGGCAAGGCTCACAATATCTATACCTGCATTTTGTAATCCTTTGAGGGCTGGCGGGTAGGCGCGTAAGACAAGGGAGTCTGGTTGAGTTTGCGGTGCATCGGTAAGGGCGGGCCCTTCTAAATTGGCGGCCGTAATATCCGCACTTGTTAGGGTCGAGGTAAGGCTCTGCAATGGCCAGTCAATTCCCTTTTGTTCAATTTTGGTTTGTACCGTACGGCCAAGCATAATATCGCCCCCGAAGAGCAACGTGATGGTATCAGTAGACTCAGGGCGGGGCGTGGGAGCTGTCACCGACAAGGTGCTGACAGTTGGCGCTGGTGAGGCTACAAGGGCGACAGGCGCGGCTGGAGTAGCAACGCTCTTCCTTTGCTGATAGGCCTGGCCCACAGCCCCACCAAGGGTAACTGTAACCAGAGTAATGAGAACCCGCCGTGTGTGCATATATTAACTGTATACGAAAATAGCCGCCATGCGAGTGTGCACAGCGGCTTGAGAGGCCCTAGAGGGCGTCCTTGAAGAGATACGTCCCCTCAATTCGATACCAGCTTTTTTGTTTGCCAACCGTTTGTTCGCACAAAATGCGAATGTGAAACCCTATGCAGAGGCGGGTGGCAAATACCGGCTTACCAATGCCATCTATAGGTGGCTGGTCCCCTACGAATAGTGAGGGCTCTTGGGGCTTGAAGTGCCGGTAACTTCGGGCTTGAGTATTAAGGACGTCCTTATTGTCTTTTTGCTCATTGATGAGTGCACACTCTACGTAGTACTCCATGAAAGGAGCGTTGGTAGGGCACTGTAACCAGTAGGACGGCACCCCCTCATGAGATTCCTTATACAGGACGATCTGCCGCAAAAGACCCGCCAGCACCGTTGTGCCGTCCTTAACCTTAGCGTCAGCCGCAAAAGCCTGATTGAAGCCATCGAGATTAATAGGAATTACCTCTTGGGCGAAACAGCGTGGCGCACCCACTAAAAGTGCGCATACAACGAATGGGAAACTGTAAAACAAACGTCCGAACCGCATTTTTATCCATCCTTGGAGCCAACGCCCCTAAGACACTCTTCTTACCTGGAAGAGCGCCTTTCGTCAAGCCTAACCTGGAATTTAAGTTTGCTGCTCGCAGAATTCTTTGAGCGGGCCTACGTAGAAATCGTCCCAGCCACGGTCAAATTCTTCCACGTCGTCTTCGCGTACGTCAGTTTGAATGATGGTAAGGGCAGTCCCCTCTTCCCCATCTTCTTCTGATGGTTTGAGGGCAATGGTTACTTCTGTAGGATAGTCATAGCCTTCGGTAATCCACTCCTGGACAAGTCGCCATTCTTCATCGAACTCCAGGTTCTTGCCGTGGATGCTCCCGCCCCACAAGCTGAACTCGCCTCCTTCTTGCATGTCCATAATTGGGTCCGGGCCCGCGCCCCAGCCATTGAGCATGGTGCAATTGGTAATCGCCTCCCACAACACACGGGGCGACACTGCAATAAAGTATTCCTTCTTGATGCTTGGCATGGCAGGGAAATTGAATTGCTCTAATTTATACCCCTACTATATGCCACCTCCCGCGCCGTTGTACAAGCCTCGAAGCCCGTTAGTGAATGGCAACTGCTTCAGATGGCTCTTTCCCGTGTTTCATACTTGGGATAAGCAGGGACAAAAAGGCCCCAACCAGTACGAACAGCCCACCACCAAAAATAGCCTTGGCAATGGACTTAGCGAGAGCCTGGTGAATAGCCTCTCCTATCGCAGCCTTAGTTTCAGTTTGCTTGGCTTGATACTGGGCAAGGGCAACTGGGTTATCCTGTACTTGTTGAGGCGGTGCAGGCTGATTGCCAGCAACTTGCGAAGAACCACCATAGGCGCCACTTCCTTCCTGTGCAGCAGTGGCAATTTGGGCTTGGGCAGTAGCTGGAAGATTGGGGACAGTAGCGAGCTCAGTTTTCAGGTTGGTGGTTAAAGTGGTAGCTAAAATTGCCCCAATGATGGCAATACCCAGGGCGGTTCCAACCTGGCGAATGGTATTTAGCACGCCCGAAGCACTTCCCGATTCCTGAGGGGAAATTTCGGAGAGGATGACCTGGGTGTTTTGGGCAATGGCGAGACCAATACCGGCACCCAGCACAACGAGCGGCACCACAAGGCTGGAATAGCTCCATTCGACTTTCAAGCGGCTCAGCAGCAGTATGCCAAGGAACTCCAAGAAAATACCTGTGCTAATCACCCACTTGCTCCCCAGGACATTGACCAAGCGCGCCGACAGCGGGGCAGCGACCATAATGGCAAGGGCCAAGGGCAGTGTGCCGTAGCCTGACTGCAGGGGCGTAAAGCCTTTGATCGACTGTAAGAAAATGGGGAAGGTAAAGAGGGAACTGAATTCACCGAGCGAAATGACCGCAATGGCAATCAGGCCATAGCGGAACGAGCGGAACTTGAAAAAGTCCAGGTCTACGGCTGGCGACAGCTTACGCTTGGTTTTATAGCTTTGGATGGCAATGAAGACGCCCAGGAAAATGACGCTCAAGACAAAGGAAGCAAAAATGGCTGATACTGTCTGACTTGGCCAGTTCCAACTGCCTAAGCTGAATACTTTCTTTGGCGTATACCAGCCATAGTTCTGCCCTTCAATAAGCCCAAACACCAGGAAGAAAAACCCAAGGGCCGAGGTAATCATGCCTGAAATATCCAACTGATGCTTGCTGCGCTCTTCTTTCGACTCCTGAATAAAGAGGTAGGCGGCCGCCACAGCAATAATGCCAATTGGAATATTTACCCGGAACACCCAACGCCAGGTGTAGTAGGTAGTAAAGAAACCGCCAAGGATAGGTCCGAGGGCCACCGCAATCCCTGCAATCCCGCCCCAAATACCAAACGCAGTCGCCCGCTCCCTCCCCTTAAAGGTAGAAGAAATAATAGAAAGCGTGGCAGGAGAAATCATGGCGCCACCAATTCCTTGGGCAAGGCGGGCCAAAATAAGCACGCTTATCGAAGAAGCTTCACCACATAGGAAGGAAGAAATGGTAAACACCACGAGTCCCAAAATGAACATTCGCCGCCGGCCAAACAAATCACCTAGGCGGCCAAAGGTAATGAGCAAGGCAGCAAAGGTAAGGGCGTAGCCGCTCACTACCCATTCAATATCGGTCAAGCTGGCGTGCAAATCCTTAATAATGGTAGGGATGGACACGTTTACAATGGTAGTATCTATGAGAATCATCAGAAAGCCGATACAAAGTACGGCGAGTCCAAACCAACGGTTGTCACGGAGTCTTTGCATCATAAAAGAGAGCTTACCTGTTTGAATCTAGTCTGAACTATCTACCCAGTTAGTCAACGACTATTGTTTCCGATAGCCCCTGCGGGTTATCATCTTATTTTCACATTGTCCTCGTAGGCTAGAAACGTGAAGACAAGCACTACTCCCCGCATTGCTACCTTCGATCTGTTGCGCGGGCTTTTCCTGTGCGTCATTATAATCGACCATTTTGGCAAATTCCCTGGTGGCTTTGACCTTCTAACCGGCCGGGGGCTGCTCTGGGCCTCAGCTGCCGAAGGGTTTTTCTTTTTATCCGGCCTCATGGTTGGCCTTGTCCGGGGCAAGCATGCCAAACAAGGCAACTTCAAAGCCGCCTGGAAGGCCATTTGGAAGCGCACGGTGGTGCTTTACCTATGGGCAGTGGCCCTTACCCTCTTTTTCACTGCTTGGGCCCACCTGGTGCACTACGGCGCTGGCGTGAAAGGAGGCTATGTCGAATACTCCAGCAACTGGGATATTTTTACCGATGCCATTTCCCTGCACTATGTATACGGCTGGACAGATTACTTGGCCCATTACGCCGTGTTTATGTTTTGGGCCCCCTTGGCCCTCTTCTTGCTGCAGCGGTTCAAGTGGTGGGTGGTGCCTGGTGTATCCCTTGTCTTTTGGTTCATGCGCGGCGATAACTTCAACCTGGCCTGGCAAATTTTATTCTTCAGCGGCATGACCGTGGGGTTTTACTATCAAAAAATACTGGCTTGGCTGAACCAGCTGCATTTCCGGCGCCTCCTTAGTTGGGGAATTGTGACTGCGGCTGGGGTGACCTATGTTGCCAGTGTTGCCCAGTTCAATGAACTCCTTTCCCGGCTTACCTTGGACCAAGCCCTGTGGTTCGATAAAAATAGCCTGGCACCCTTACGCCTGGCAATATTCTTCCTTTGGTTCTCTGCCCTCTTCCTCATTACCTGCCATTTTGAAGCTAAGCTTCCCCCAAAAATGAGGGTGTTTTTTGGTAGTTTAGGCCAACACTCGCTCGCCGCATACATTTGGAGTAGCACACTCATTTTTGGCCTTGACTTAGCACTGCCAGCTACCAGTTACGGCTTTCTCCTCAATGCCCTGTTGGATATCGGCCTCATTGCCCTGGTCTGGGTTCTAGCCCAAACCAAACCATTGCGCCGCCTTAGGCTAGGACGGCAGGCACTAATTCCGGGCGCTCGGCCGCACACGTTGTACAACAGATAAAGTGCGGGCGGCCTGGGGCGTTGTCATCATTCACGTAGTGCTCGCTTGCAATGTCACAAAAGCGGCAACGACCAATTACTTGGTGCTGTGGGCTGTCAAGGTTAAAGCCCATGGTTACCCGACGGTCAAATACGTAAAGCTTTCCGACAAAATCTTGATTGGGATATTTTTCCATGTAGGTCACAATGCCGCCATATAGTTGGAAGACCTGTTTGAACCCGTTGTTCAGCAAAAATCCCGAAGCCTTCTCACAACGCACTCCCCCGGTGCATACGGTCACTACCGTCTTGTCGCGCAAGTGCTCAAGCTTGGGAAGTTCACTTGGAAGGTCTCTAAAGTTGTTGAGCGAGGGGAGAAGTGAGTTTTCAAAGTGGCCGCTTTGGTGCTCGTAGCTGTTACGCATATCCACAATGTAGAACTCTTTGGCGCTGTGGATCCAAGCATGGAGCTCCTCGGCAGAAATATAAGGAGCGGTAAAATCGGCAGGGTTAAAGTCGTCCGCACCTAAGTAACTGCTTACAATCTCGCTGCGTAATTTTACCGAAAGCTTAGGGAATGACTTACCGGTGCCCACACTCCGTTTAAAATCGATGTTCTTAAAACGCGGGTCTTTAACCAGTTGGTCCATAAATTCTTCTAATACCTCGACCGTCCCCTCAACGGTGCCATTCATGCCTTCAGGGGCAATAATAATGCGCCCCGTAAGGCCAAGATATTCACACAGGGCCCGATGCGTGGCTACTAACTCTGCCGCATCAGTAAGGTGGCCGTAATAGTAGTAAAGGAGGACTTGATACATGTCTGAGCTACTATGCCAGATTGAGCAGTTGGTTTCAATTAGCTAGGTAAAGCAAAAGCCCAGAGAATAGCTCTCCGGGCTTGGGGTTTATTGTTGCTTTTGCAACTTTCCCGCCACAATCCTGTTGTATAATTCCTCGCGGTGTACCGTTACCCCATCAGGAGCTTTAATCCCGAGACGAACCTGATCGCCTCTCACTTCAATAACCACAACCTCAATATCATCGCCGATGATAATGGATTGACCTAACTTCCGTGTCAGTACTAACATCCCCCTCTTTATAGCTTAAATCTGTTCCCCCGTCACCTGACGTGCTATAACTAGCCCAACGAGGAGGCTACTATGAGCCAATTTGCAAAAAAGGCATGGGAAACCATTGAATTGGTAGGCGAGGTAGTGGGGATTATCTGCACTGGACTCATTTACCCTTTCTGCAGCCTTGCCAAAAGACTGCGACACAGACACCAGCTTGCGCGGCATTCCTGAATCAACCGAGTCCTGCCCCAGCGCAGGACTTTTTTTGCTACAGTAGGCATATGGAAAAGCACCCGAATCCCCGTACGGCAACCCTGGCCGCCATTCCAGTGCTTCTGGCATGTGGTGCTGGCGCCTACTGGCTGCACGGCTTGGCCGCTCCCCTTGCCGCACGGCCAAATGCCCTGCCGGCGCCACTTACTACACCAAGTGTAAGCGTGCTCATTACTGAAAATGTTACCGCCTCCACCAATACTCCTGCCGCCGTATTCAGCATCGATACCAATGGGAATGGCACCCTTTCCTATGTAATTCGCAATGACCGAGACACAGCCAACGGATACCGCGACTATTCAGCCACGTTAGATGTAACCCAGCTCAAACGGGACCTCACTGGTCTCAGCGACGCCAGTGCCATTGCCAGCGGAAGCTGCGGCAAGTCAGTTTCCTTTGGCACAGTGACCACCATTACCTACCAAGGTAAGACCAGTGAGGACATTTCCTGCAATCCTGCTCAATCAGTGGGAGCAGTCATTTACCAGGACCTCCTTACGCTAACCACTCAGGTCAAGGCTCCTAGCGCTTAGATTAGCGCATCTGCTTCTGTTATAACTGCTGCAGCGCTTTTTATTGAGCAATCAATGAAGGGACTTTGAAAAGGAGGCTTCATGGCCTATCTAACCTGCGGCATAGTTGCTGCTTCTTTCGCCTGCCTTGGCTATGTGCGTGGCTTTCGGGCCATTAGGAGCGGGGCCTGGAAGCCCAGCCTCACTACCTGGATTGTAGTTTTCCTTGCTTGGAAGCTCGGCGTCCTTTCCTGGAGCCTATTCGATTCCCTCTGCACGATCTTCGCTGGGGTTAGCATCCTTGTTTGGTACATCAGTGGCTCGCCCCTGCTGGCGCTTACGGGCTCGCTTGTCGCCCACCTGTTTGGATTCATCCCAACCTTGAAGAGCTCCCAGTTTACTCCCGAAAAAGAGGACTTGCTAACCTAGGAACTATTTCTCATAGGGAGCTTACTTAACCTCTTCGCGGTAAAGGAATGGTATTTCCGCTCTTGGGGAATATGGATTTGGCCTGTCTATACGTTCATTATTTTAATGGCCCTTTGTCTCCTGCTCTGGGGTTCCCGTAAAGAACTCCTCACCTGATCCGTCGCAAGCGGATCTCTTTTATTAAATGTTACGCTAAGTACGTGAATATTTTGCTCATTTTGGTCGCCACCGTTATTGCCCTGGCGTTCGTTATCTACATCTGGTTCTGCATCGATACCGCCCTCAGCCGCCAACCTGGCCGGGTAGGGTATACCGGCTCGGGAGCAAGCGTGTGTGGGCCGGCCCTCCGACAGGTCATCCAAACCTATATTCCCGATACAAAAAAGGTTACCCTTGTTGAGCCAGGGGCCGGCTTTGCCCACATTGCCTGCTTCCTGGCCAAACAATACGAGTGGAAAGAGGTTGTCGCCCTTGAAATTAGCCCCTTTTCCCATCTCACGGGCCGTTTCTTAAACCTGTTTCGCCGTGCCCCTGTTCAATTTGTGCAGGGCAATGTATTTGGCTATCCGTATCCAAAAGGCAGCTTTGTCTACTCGTACCTCTCCACTCCCATTATTGGCAAGCTGTATGCCGATGGTTCGCTCAATGGCTGTCTCGTAGCTTCCCTTACCTTTGCCATTCCCGGTGTCACTCCCAACCAAGAATTATCTGTCCCTGGCTGGCAGAAACGAATACTAGTGTACGACTTTAGGGACACAAAGACCGCTAGCCAAAAGGCTAGCGGTACAGAGGTGATGGGTTAGTCGACCGCCCGGATAAAGGCGCGAGAATGCACCGCATCGGCAAGGTCAGCGAGATAGTCTGGGTCTAGGTTGGAGTTTCCAACCTGAGACCCGTTCATGAAACAGTCGACATGCGGGAGGCAAGCTCCCACACGTTCCGGAGGGACCCGGGTAGTGACTGCCAAAACGGCAGTATGTCCGAGCGACTGGCGCACCTCAGAGAGCATTGAAGGATCTGAATCGTCTTCATGGCCTGCAAGTGTGAGAACATCCAGGAAAGAAAGGGCGAGCGCCCTCCCCGCTTCGAGACTCCTAACTTGAGGACAAGGCTCAACGGAGCCAAAGAACAAAGCTCGACAGCGGTAAACATGCCGCGCGTCGTAAATTTCTTGCGCCTCTTTTTGTTGGGTATGCCCATCGCATACAAAGTTGGTCGTGGACCAGAGCGCCTGAACGCTCGGGTCAAGGGTTCGGAACGATTGCGCAGGCAAACTCTCAGAATAATTGACCCCTATGAAAAGGTCTGGATGCTCATTGCGAGCTTTCCGGTAGGTGCTGTTCAAACTGGCATCGGAGATGGTTCTTCCCAGAAGGAAAACGCCGTCTACCCCTGCAAGCATTGCAGCCTCTACTTGAGTGAGCGCCTGACATTCGTCGGTAACTTCAATGATCGGGACGAAGGCCTTAGGCTTCCCGATGGCAGCCATGAAACGTGACAACGGCATTGTTATCCTCCTATCCGTACCTTAAGCGTACTCCTAAAAAGCACCCCGTGGAGGGAATTTCTAACCGATCCCCCCCAAAACTCATTATCACAATGCTTTTTGCATTTCTATTCTCAAGTAAAAGTTAGGTAAAGCTTTTCCCTTTTGCCCATCGGGGTATGCTGGGTATGAGGTGAATATTCATGTTTGTGCTTTGCATTGCATCCTTTTTGACAAAACTATATGGAGTTCGCTTCATAATCGACCCTGGGCATGGTGGTGCCGACACCGGCGCTACCTGGACCCGTACCGTCCAAAGGCAGGTTCAGGGGAAATGGAGGTGGGTACGCCGCACATTCCGTGAAGCTACCTATAACCAGCTGCTTGCTCAAGAGTTGCAAGGTGCCCTCCGGAACCTAGGAGCCGAGACTGACCTTACGGTTAAAAGCAAGCTCTGCACACTCTACAACCCCTGCCAGCCTCGTGATGCTTGCTACGCGGTGGACAGTAGGCAGCGAGCGTTCCCCGGGGCCCACGGCTGCAGCTTGCGCACTGAGGGCTGGAACTGTCACAAAATGCCGACTGTTTTTCTTTCCCTGCACAGCGACCAGTTCGCTGGCGACAGGTTTGCCCGTGGAGCCATGCTCTATCATGGTCTGTACAGTGAGGAAACTCCGTTTATGCACTGCCTGGCGAGCGCCCTGCGGCGCTGTAAGCTTGGACGCCGGGTGTCCAACAGGGCAGTCACTACTATCGTCAGCAAAGAGGACTTGTACCTCTTTAACAACTGCAACGCCCGGGTTATGCCCGAAAAAATGCTCCTCGAAGTGGGGTGTCCCCGTTTCTCGGACTATGACCATTGGCTTATAACCACCAAGCAAGGCCGCGCACTCATCATTCACGCCATTGTCGAGGCCACCCTCGATTGGCGCCGCCATTACCAGCCCCGTTAACCCGGGGCTGTTTCTGCATGCCCCCTACAAACTCTCCTGGTTTCTGCTAGAGTGCAGGTGATATATTTCAAGAACTACCTTATGGCTGGCCTCACATTTTGGATTGTGGTTGTGGTCATTGTTTTGTTACTTGGTGGCTTGCGCGTAATCAAGCAGTACGAACGCGGTGTAGTATTCCGCCTGGGCAAATACGTTGGCACCCGCGACGCTGGGCTCCGTTTTATCTTCCCTCTTTTTGAGAGCATGACCCGGGTCAGCCTGCGCACGGTGACCATGGACATTCCATCGCAAAAGATAATTACCAAGGACAACGTTTCTATCGATATTGCCGCCGTGGCCTATTCCCAAATTGTCGACCCGGAAAAATCGGTTATTGCCGTGGAGAACAGCTACTACGCCGTAAACCAGATCAGCCAGACAACCGTGCGTAACGTGGTTGGCCAGTTCATGCTCGACCAGCTGTTGTCGGAAACGCTCAATATTAATGAGCAAATCAAAAACGTCATCGATGGTCACACCGAGCCCTGGGGCGTAAAAGTAACAGCCGTCGAAATTAAGGACATTAGTCTGCCAGACAACATGCAACGAGCCATGGCCAAAGAAGCCGAGGCCGAGCGTGAGCGCCGGGCTAAAATTGTAGCTGCCGAAGGGGAAATGCAGGCCGCCACTAAGCTTGCCGAGGCTGCCGACATTATTTCCGCCCATCCTGTCGCCTTGCAGCTGCGCACCCTTCAAACCATGGCCGAGATTAGCGTAGAGAAAAACTCGACTATCATATTCCCTGCCCAGTTCATGACCACAGTCGGCGATGCCGTGAAAACGGTAATGGCTGACGCGTTCCTCAAGAAGTAAGGACAAAAAATCACCCTCGTACTTGGCGAGGGTGAAAAATAATCTGTTGGAACTGAGTTTAGACTGCCTGTCTTTTCCAAGGCCAAAGCCGAGCGAAAAAACGGCCAGTCGCCACCAACAGGTTCCAACCCTGCTTTTCGATCTTCCGTGACCCTTGGTACATTGGCTTTCTCCACGCATCAAGCATGGATATGGGCCACCTGGGAACTGGAAGTTGAGCTTCAGCGTAACTAATTTTTCCACCTGGAAGTGGCATTTGCATCGGCCGTCGATGCGTGCGGTACGCATGGTCCCAAAGAGCGAAGCCCATAAAACCGACAACCGCCTCATTGCACCCAGTCGCAAAGTGATGCATAACGTGAAACACGTATACCCTTCTCAATGTTTTTGAATACCAATGACCATAAAGGCGCGGTTTCCAAAATTTTTCGTAGGGCAAGTGAAGCGCCGCATGCCAAAGCTCGTAGCCGCAGTAATGAAACGTAGACGCCAGAATTACTGAAAATACGATAGGGAAGTGACCTGCAACAGGAAAGGACAAGTTGATTAGGGCAAAAAATCCCCCAAAAATAATAAGGAATACAGCGTAAAAAATCGGCAAGCTCCACAAAGGGAACATCATAGACTCTTCTTGCTCTTTTTCCTCTACCGCGTACTTAGAGGTAACCGGAGCCATAAAATCCGGCATGTCCTTGTCGATCGGCGCCGTCACTTTCGTGAGGCCGTGATGGGTGTTGTGCGCCCTGTGCTGAGCCGCCATGAACGGCAACACTGCATGATGCAACAAGTACCGATGATAATAATACTCAAAGGCACTCAGGAAGAACTGAATAAACACGAGGCCTGCAAGTATCCACTTGCCAAAGGCTAGCTCATACCAGAAACGGGTCGGGGCAATGAGGTAAAAGAGCCCCACTGCTAAAACTAATTCGCCAGAAATGGCGAAAGAAAATTTCAAAAGCGGGAAGCGTGGGCCTCCAGCCTCTGGAAAAAAGGTCAAGTCTTGACTCATATGAGCCTCCAACAGATCAGATTGGGAAAGTTCCCTGCGCTCAGGGTAGCATATATGTTTGGAATCGCAGAATGGGTACAAAAAAAGCCCCCTCCGAGATTTCGGAGAGGGCCAGCTAGTGAAGCGTTAGTGCTTCACATAGATTTGGTGGGTGTCC
>JBBQFV010000007.1:0-20316 GCA_038322405.1 Patescibacteria group bacterium | reverse complement strand
GGATTGTGCTAGCAGTTCTGGTAGCGATTGCGCTCCTTGCAACGGCTGGTTACTTCTACTGGTTCGGTGGTGAAGCTGGCGAAGCCGCCCTTGCTTCCGTAATGGCCGAACGGGCCAAACGCGAAGAAGAAGAGGACAAGGCAATCAATGCTAAGTCCAAAAAGGGTAACGGCAAAGACCGTCGCTGGTAAGTCACTAAGCAAATCCCCGCCACCCGGCGGGGATTTTTTGTGTAAGATTAAAGTATGATATCGATTAGCAGTACCTCAATCCGCGCCGTTTTGTTTGATTTAAATGGAACTCTCATTCACGATGGCGCTGCACACCGGGCTGCCTTCCGAGAAGTTTTTGCTCAGAATGGCGTAGCCATCTCTGACCAGGATTATGAGAAAAAAGTGGCAAATCACTTGAACCGTCAGATTTGGCCTGCGGTTTTAGGAGATGTCCAGCCCCAACGTATTGCAGAACTGACTGCTTCCAAGGAACAAAACTACCGCCGGTTCATGGCTCAAAGCGGTATCACTCCTGGGGCGTTTGAACTCATCCAACACATTCATGCTGCCGGTTTGAAGGTGGTTCTTGTCACTACTGCCCAACGCGAAACAGTAAAAGTTGTACTGAAACACCTAGGGTTAGAGGGACAATTCAATGAGATGGTAACTGGTGAAGACGTTTCAATTGGCAAGCCTGACCCAGAAATTTACCTAACAGCGCTGGACCGGCTAGAAATTATGCCAAGCGAGGCTTTGGCATTTGAAGACTCACCCCAGGGTGTACAAGCGGCAATGGCAGCCAGTATTCGCACAATCGGCGTATTGTCCGAGTATGCCGAGAAAGAATTGAGCAGTTATGGAGTGAAGGAATTCATAACTAGTTTTGATGAAGTAATAGTGTATTAAAAAGAAGGCTTTGAGAGCCTTCTTTTTGATTGGTGGGCAATACGGGACTCGAACCTGTGACCTCTGCAATGTGAATGCAGCGCTCTAACCAACTGAGCTAATTGCCCCTTCAGGTTTAAAAAATTTCTTGCGTAGGCGCCTAGGCGCACTTTTGAGTGGGCTGAGTCACTATGTTATTGGCTCTCATAATGCCGCGGGTGGAAGTACGACTAGGCGCCTAGTCGTACTTTTTGCCTGCAGAATTTGGAGCCACTAGGCGGATTTGAACCGCCGACCTTCACTTTACGAAAGTGCTGCTCTACCAACTGAGCTATAGTGGCAAAAACAGATTTGCCTCAGGTTCCCAAGGTAGCAAATTTATTTCTGCTAGAATAGGTCTACTCATGCGCAAGCTCCTCACCAACGTCCGGTTTTGGATCCTCACAATAGTTGTCATCACTGTTGCCACTATTGCTTTCGCGAACGGCATTACCACAGAGGCGCCGTTTTATAATGACATGATTCGCACTTACGCATTGTTAGCGGCAACAATGCTCTATCTAACGCTGCTTATTACTCCTGTTATAACGTTATTTCCTCAGGTGCTTTACAAAGCAGAACTTATCAAAGCACGGCGAGCGACTGGCGTTTCAGTGGTTATATTTGCTTGTTTCCATTCCTATTTTGCGTTTTTCAAACAACTCGGTGGGTTTCGGGGGCTACTCTACCTAGACCAGCACTATTTAGTTGCCATATCGGTTGCGACAATTGCCAATACTATTTTCGTCCTCATGGCACTTACTGCGTTCGATTACATGGTCCGTAAGCTAGGGCCTTATTGGAAGAAGTTGCATAAGTATATTTACTTTGCGAGCTTTCTCATCCTCTATCATGCGTTGAGTATTGGGTCGCAATTTGTCGATTTGCACACCCCTGCAGCCCGCAGTATGTTACTTGCCGTATTTGTCTTACTTCTTTTGCAAGCTTTGCGTATGGACAGGCGTTGGCAGCCACAAGGAAGTCGGATAGGCATTTTTACGGTTGTCATTTTAACCGTCGCGTCCTTTACCCTAGCTACCTTTGCTGGCACCACTGAAGCGCCAGGGACCAGTCACGCGGGCCACACGACAGGCACTGCGGTGACTACGCCAATCAATACAACACCACTATTGCGCAATGACATAACCCGCCGTTATAACGCCAATGTAGTGACCGACCCGCTCAACCCCCTTCCGGGGCAAACGGTGACAATGACCATTCATATTTTTGACGCCAACACCGGCGTAAAAATTGACCGGTTCACGCAGTTATATGGCCAATTCATGCATATCGTTATTGTAGATAATGGCTTGCAGAATTTTGCCCATCTTCACCCGACAACCACTGCGGGCGGGGGGCTTGTGGCGACGTATGTGTTTCCTACGTCTGACCGCTATCATGTATACCTGAACTTTGCGCCGTACCAAGCACCGGAGCAGGAAATTGGCGTATCGCTCCAAGTGGGTGATGCTGTGCCTTCGACAGTCAGTCCTGGACTCGTAGCGGATACTGTTACTGCCAAGCAGCTTGGTGATTACAAAGTAACAATGATAGGGACAAACAGCCTGGATTCTGCCAACCTTTCCGCGGGGAATGAGCCAATCACCTTCAGTGTTTTCAAGGGGTCTGCACCGGCTTTACTTGCGCCTTATATTGGTGCATTTGGCCACCTTACATTAGTGAATACCCAAACCTACGACTTCATTCACGCCCATCCGGGAGTCGCAACCGCACCGTTGCCAACTGATCGCTCAGGGCCAACTGTCACGTTTTTGCCCCTTGCGCTCTATGGTCCTATCAAATCTGGGACGTACCGGGTTTTTGCGGAATTTGCGCCAGATTCCACCTACTTACTCGCGCCATTTACGCTAACTGTGAAGTAATGAAAAAAAGCATTATACTCGCGTTGCTTATCCTTATACCTGGTGTAGCTTCGGCCCACCAGTTGGCGACCGATAAAAATATTGGGGTTGTGTTACATGTAGATCCCAATGACAACCCAATTGCCACCCAGTCTTCGGGCTTTTACTTCGATTTTTCCGACCGCGACAATAAATTCCAACTGGCAAGCTGCCTGTGTTCAGTATCGATCAAACAAAATGGCCAGGAGCTGACCACAGAACAATTGAGTTCAACCAACTTGTCAACGGCAAGTTTTCAATATGTTTTTCCTACCCCAGGTGTTTACCAGGTACAGGTGGTGGGCGTCCCGCAGTCGGCACATTCCTTCCAACCCTTCAGTGTTTCCTATGACGTAAGGGTGACAGATGCGACAAGCGGCACGGCTGCCCAGGTACCAGATTGGGCATGGGCCTTAATTGTGCTGGCGGGAGCTTGCCTAGTGGCGCTTGCTATTGCGCGTGCGCCCCGGCGTAAGCCAATGCCGAAAAAGTAACAATCCTATACCGGCAACCAGTAGTGCGGCGGCAATAAGGCTGCCCACTACCAAACCATTTTTACTAGGACTCTCGGTAGGAGTAAGGTGGGTAGGCTTGCCGTCGGGGCCAGTCAACGTAGTGTTGTTGAGTTGAACCGTCGCATCGACAAAAATGCCGTTCTTATCAGTAATGCGCACGACTGGTTCAACCGTACTGTACAAGTTGTCGTAGGTTACGTTTACCTTGGCATCTTTGGCAAGTTGCTTATTACCCAGATCCCACTCGTAGCTAACGATTGGTGCCGTACCAGTCTGGGACTTGGAAGCATCTACCATTACATGCTTTGTAAAGTCTGCATTGATACTGTCGCTTAGGGTATTTTTGGTGGTAATCCCATTAATGACCAATACCGGTAGGGGCAAGCTATAATTTGCAGTTGGCACACAATTTAAAAAAAGCGTACTTAACAACTGGGGTTCGTCATTAGTACTGGTGTCATGGCTTTTGATGGTAATCACCTTGCTGCCTGTGGTGGTGTAGGTATGTTTTACATCGAGGCCGGTGGCGGTGGTGCC
The DNA here is from genome assembly GCA_038322405.1 of Patescibacteria group bacterium. Lineage (GTDB taxonomy): Bacteria > Patescibacteriota > UBA1384 > CAILIB01 > CAILIB01 > DATHWI01. Next base: position 16,446 of record JBBQFV010000007.1, on the reverse strand, counting down.
ATCGCCAAAGTCCCAACTGAATAGGTACAGGGGCACTTCTTCAGGAAAAAGAGGCAAAGCTTTTGAGTCGAGGCCCAAATCGAGCTCATTGTTCACTACATATTGCGAAGGAGCCGCGTCTTGGGGTGGCGCAAGGTCGGGAAGCGAACTGAACCCAATTGGGTAATAGGTCGCCGCTTGGCCATTCACATAAGTGAAAGGCGGTTGTCCAGGCAAGTGGGCGGAGGCAGGCAGGGGGGCGAGGAACAGGGCTGCCAGCAAGGCCAAAGGCCAGGTCTGTTTGATAGTCATAGGTTGGTGCGCCAATTCGTGAGCGCTATTCGACAATTGTCAGGCTATCAGAAAGGTGAAAAAAAGGCGAGAAATAGGCCTGATTCAGTACCGTCAAAAGGAAAAGCAGCTATAAGGCTGCTTTTCCTTTTGGTGCGGGTAGCGGGAATCGGACCCGCATCTCATCCTTGGGAAGGACGTGTTCTACCACTAAACTATACCCGCAAGCGTCAGGTTCACAGTCTAGCAAACCAGGTTTGTTCTGACTAGCGAGGCACTAACTTGTCAGATCGGTAAATAAAATAGGCATTATCTACAATAAATGCCGGTTTATATTGCTGATAATGCGTGAAGTCGTTATTCAAATCGGTAGCAGCAATGAGGATAGCTCCCGGGTCTCCAGATCCGGCGTGGTTAATGTCGAGCTGTTTGTTAGTGGGGGCAAAATAACTCATTTCACTGGTGGAATATACCACGTAGAGGGGTTGGTTGGGGAATTCGCGCTTTACAACATTGGCAATCCTTTCCCAGGACTGGCCCCAGTCCAGGTTGCTATCGACAAAAAAGTGATAACGGTCTTCACTAGGGGCAGTAAGGATATTCCCAAAACCAAGCAAGCTGTTGCGCTGAGTCAGGATTGGCAAAACGTAGGCCACAATTATAAGTACAAGCACGTAAGGTTTGCGATAAAGCCCGGAAATGCGCACCATTACTACGGCGAGGATAATGCTAAAAATTGGCATGAGCGGGCTGATATGCCGAATGCCTAAGTTTAGTTTGCTTTTAACGGCAAGAGCTAGAAATACCCCACCGCATATTACCCAGAGCCAGGTAAGAGTGTCCCACTTTTGGCGCTTAAACAGGTTGGTAAATGCAAAGCCAAGGGAAATCCCGCCTAATGCAAGGGCAACCAATTGGGTTTTTAGCAAAACAAGTATCGGGAAGTAAAACCATACGCCACTTCCATAGGTATGTGCAAGCAAGAATACTGGCCTGCCATTTTCGCCGCCCTGTAGTACCATAATGAGCCCTTTAAGGTAGGTGCTCGGCAAAATGTGGGGAACGATGTTAATAATCGCCTGGGCATTGATGTGCTTGCCATACAGGGAGAGAACGGCGTCTTGGGCCCCTACAACGTCATTGGGGCGAATAAAAATAGGGGACTTAAAGAAGTAAAGTACCCAACAGAAAGCTACAAAAATGCCGAGCACAATGCCAGTATCGACCAGTACGGTGTACCAGCGTAGCCGCTTTTGAAAGGCAATGATCAACAGCCAAATGCCTGCGGCGGGAATAATCGCAATTGCCGAGAATTTGGTAAGCAGGGCTGCAGCAATGGCAACCCCAGCCCACACAGCATTTTTACGAGTAGGTGCTTGGCCGTATTCACCGAGCCGCCAAATGGATAGCAAGTAGGTAAGGGCAAGGGGCACATCGGTATTCGTCATAAAGCCATGGCCGAGCAGAGTGGCATTGAAGGCAGTGAAAAACAAAGCCCAAAGGCCTACCTTTTCGCCGTACCACTTGCGTGCCAGCCAAAATACAAACCAATTTAAGGTGACAAGCACTAAAATGCCCGGAATACGCATGAGTACCTGCATTACTTTCGGATTGTTACCACTCTCATATACCCAATCAGTAGCCCACTGGCGGGATTGGCGCCATGAATCGAAGAAAAGGGGGCGGGCTTCTTCCCAGAGCTGTTGGTCGTCTCTCGGCAGGTTGGTTTTGTAGAGCAAAAATGGCAACCCTGTCAGATCTTTGAATAAGAACGGGTGCTCAGGATCAAACCGGTATTCCCCCCTGGTCATTCCTAAATAGGCAGAGGCAGTATGGATGGCTTCATCAGAGGTGAGGGTTTGGGTATACGCCTGATACAGGCTCATGCCCGCAACCCAAATGAGCAACAAAGGGACAAGCCACTTTTTAAGCGGAGCGCTGAGCTTCATATTAGAGAGCTTTTTTTTCAGTTACTCTAAAGCCCAAGTATTTGCCAAACATGAGGCGGGTCTGGGCATCGAGGCCGGGAATTGCCCCAAAGAAAATGGCAGCCACCGGTATGAGTACCCATTGGGCCACCATGGTAACCCAGCGCAGTGGCGAGTGGTCAGGAGGTCGAGGAGGGAGGATGAGAATGGTAATGGCGCCAGAAATGATGAGGCCAATCCAGGTAAGGGACAGTAAAATTTTAGCCACTTGGGGGAAATTGGAAGACACCACGTACGTATGGAACTCGCTGTTGAGTAAGATTGGCAACCAGCCAACTACAGTAATGAAGAACGAGGTGGTTGACCAGCTGAAGGCACCGTCGAAAGCTCTCCAGATAATCATTATTCGGCGCCGCAAAGGGATTTCTTTCCGTTGGCGGTGCGATTCGAGCACAATATAAGGGAAGTGCTCAACCCCGTAGGCCCAGCGCTGCTGCTGAAAATACAAATTCCGAATGGTCCCGCTCGTTTTCTTTACATATACCGCATCCATATAGATGGGGATAAACAAAGGTACTACCCGGAAGTTGCCTTTATAGCGAAAGAAGGCGCGGAAAAACTGGCGCGAATCTTCATTCACAATACTGGTACACCAGTAATCTATATCGACTAAGGTATGGAGGCAGGTGGCGTGAGTTGAAAAGGTGATCAAACGGTAACTGCGGATCGATTCGCCTAATTGCCAATAGGTCGTACCAAAGGCCAGGACCCGGGAAAGCATGGGAGCCTGCCAAATATTGTTGAAAAAAGTAGCGACAGGTTGGAAGCTGACGCGAGTGCGGTCAGGGGTGACACAAAAATTATAGGTCAGGCAGCCGAAGTAAAAAGTCGGGAAGCGAGTATCGGCGTCGGCGGTGGAAACAATGACCTTGTCCAGGGGAATGTTTTGCTTTTCCATTTCTCCCTTCAGCATTTTGGCCGCCCAGCTGGCATTGGCGCCTTTGGCCTTCACTTCGCCCACAATGCCATCGGGGTGGTTGCTCACTAGGAACTGGCAGAACTTGTCCTTGTAACGCTCGTTAAGCGCTTTAGCTATCACAATGGAGTGTGCTCCGGCCCGTTCTTCGGTAGCTAAAATGACAATAAGGTGATCGTGCGGATAGTCACACTCCACAATTGAGTCGATAGATTTTTCCAGGATGCTCAGATCCTCCTGGTAGGTGGTAATGATAATGGCATGATAGACATCTTCCCAAGGTATGATCTGCCACTTGGCCCGCTGCTCGTCATTGAGGGCGCTGATTTGGGCAAGTTTGCTCGGCCAGTCAGTACGTACATTCTTGCGGAACCGCTTGTAACCTTTAACCAGGGTTATGCCGTAGGAAATTGCCCGCAAGAGCCAGTAAATATCAAACAGCAAAATAAAGATGGTAATGCTGATTGGCACATAGGCAGCCAATATAAAGGGGGCTATGATGGCTGTCCACACGGTTGCCCCAGGAAGTATTTCAAAAAAACGGAACCAAAAGGATGAATACTTGGTTGGCTCAATGTTGGGATCAGCGGGTTGGTCAATGAGGGGGGACATGGATCAGCTTGGGTTGAAAGCCTTGTTGGCCTGGAGGAATGGGGAGATTGGCAGGCCATCTACAGTAGGGACAATACTGGCGATGATATCACGAACGCCAGCCGAATCAACGGTAAGGCCTTTCTGCACTTTGGCGTAATACGCTTCGTTGAACTTCTGGAAAAAAAGTGGGTCTTGTTTATAAAGTTTGAACCAAGCCTTGCCGATAAGCTGATATACCCGGGCAATAAGGGGGTCTTGATAGAATAGCGTATCGTCACTTTTTACTGCCAGGCGGCTGTTGTAGTCTTGGTATTGAGCTTCCGAAATATTGATGTAAAGCTGGTCAAAGGTAGGCAGCTTGCCCTCATTAATCATAGTGGCCATTACAGCATCGGTAGCGGCAACGGCCATCCCTTCTTCCAGCACTGACGGGTCGAGCACGACAATCCCGTGGAACCCATGCACAATTTCGTGAATCACGGTGTTGACGTCTTCAAAGCTGGTCTTGTCGAAATCCTTTAAGTGGATGTCGATGTTAATCCCCTTCGAGCTGTTCGAAATTTGAATTTCTCCCGAAGCGCCCGGAATACTGAAAGTGTTCACAAAGGTAATCTGGATGCTGCTCAGCAAATAAGGGTCGCCATACAGCTTTTGGATATAAGCGTAGGCAGCACTTACCACTTCCTTAACATCGGCTTCCTTGTGGGTGATATTCAGCAGGGAGGATTGGTTTTGAAAACTAAACAGCGGCGGTCTTCCCCTGAGTGAAGCGAGTTCGGAAGCGTTGGAAGTTAGCTGGTCTTTTTGTTTGGTCAGCTGGTCGTCAGCATCCTTAAGCTGTTGGGTTTTATCGCCCAACTGTTTTTCTATGTCACTAAGCTCGCCAGTCTTTTGGTCAATCTGGGCTTTTTGACTCTGGACCGTGGCCTGCTCCATTTTGGTTTGAGCGGTAAGGCTGGTGTTCGCCGTGCGTAGCTCCTCTATCTGGCGGTCACGGTCTTTAACTGCTACGTCACTGTTCAGCTGGGTGCTCTGCCAGGCATATACAAGTGAGCTGCTCCCAATCATGAGAGCAAGGGTCATTATGGGGTATAGCCGGGAGACGCGAGTCGGCGGCCTGAGGATAGTATGGAGCGGCATAATACCTTATTATTGTACCTGATTTTATAGAGCTGCTACTATTGCTACACATGCCTACTGTTACTTCCCACAACCTCTCCCAGTCATCCTTCGTACGCTTTGCAGTTGTAGGCGCGCTTAGCACAGTTATTGACTTTGCCCTGCTCAATATTTTGCTGCGCTTAGGTGCTCCGGTACTGGTAGCGGGAGCTGTGGGGTTCTTTGGTGGCTTTACCAATGGCTATTTGCTGAACAGCAAGTATGTTTTTCAAAAGGCCTCACCTGATCGCTACGTTAAATATTTTCTGGTTTCACTAGGCGGCCTTGGCATTACCGAGCTTCTGCTAGAACTCCTGCATGTGCAGGCGGGCCTCGGGACAAATCTGGCCAAGCTCATTGCTGTCGTAATTGTGTTTTTCTGGAATTACGTACTGAGCAAGTTCTGGGTTTTTCAGTAACAGCTAAAAACAGGCTCCTCGGGGAGCCTGTTTTTTTTAGTGCGGTTAGTTGTTGGCCGCGTCTGGCATGTCGCCCATGCCCTTCCGACCTGCACCATGTCCCGGGCCACCGCCCATTTCCTTTCCTGGCAGCCACTTGGCGTCGATGCCGTTGGAGCTGGCCCACGCCTTAGCATCGGTAGCTACCTGTTGCAATTGGGTGTGTAGCGCCTCTACTTTCGTCTGTACCGAGTCGAACTCAGAGAGGAGCTTGGTTTTCTGGTCTGCGGTAAGCGTGCCCGCTGTTACCGCAGCAGTAAGTTTGTCACTATACTTGGTACGCTGCGCGGCCTGCATGTCAGTTTTCTTTTGGGTTTTAAAAGCATCGATAGCCGATTGCACATCTGCGCTTGGTACGTTAAGTTTGGTGGCCATTGCATCGCTCAAACTGGTTGCATTGGCCGCCAAGGCCTTGTGAACGGTAGCAAAACCAATACCGGCAAGGGCAACGACACCGGCACTTCCAATCACTAAATTCCTCGATAGCTTCATAGCAGTTAAGTTAGCGCCATTTCTAGCGGGCGTAACTTCACCTTACGGCGGGCATGTGAAGAAGGTATGAACCCCGTGTGAAGGCCTGCTAACGCGGTGGGTGCTGTACTACGAACAACTCGTTTGTTCTGTCAAAAGCCAACATTAAGCTGCGTAAGGTAATGGTTGATAGCTCCCGTTTATATGCTTGGAGCGCCGTTGTGCGGGTCCGCCTACTTTCTTCGTAAATGTGGTAGGCATGCCAGTTTTGGCGCCGTAAACCCAGTGGCGGCATGAGGGCGGCAGCGCGTACGTGGCGGCGCGGCCAGGGGTAGCGCGGCGGGTAATGGGCCAAGTACTGATAGAGTACAAACGCTTCTTTTTCCTGTAGCTCGCTTGCCACTTGGCCGAGCCACTGGTGGTCGGAATGTTTGTCTGCCACGTGGGGGGCAATGACAATAGTGGGTTGGAAAGAGCGGATTTCTTGGGCAATTTTTGCCCTCAGGTTAGTGAGCACGGTGTTCAGCGCGCCATCGGGCAAGTCAAAGAACACCAGATCTTTTTCCCTTAGTCCAAGGGCAGTTGTGGCGGTGCGAAACTCCAAGTCCCGTTCTTCTTTATGCCCTTGCTTGTTGCCGTCGGTAGCCAGTGCAACTCTTACTCGGGCCTTACTGGTAACGGCAGTGGCTAAAAACCCGCCCGCAAACAATGTCTCGTCATCGGGATGAGGCGAGAGGAACAAAATGCGGTCGGATTGCTTAGGTTTGGCGATACTCGGAAGGAGGGGCTGCTTGCGCGCCCGGTGGGCAGGGGCGGTTACGGCAGCAAGGGCATGGCGGAGCGCTGGATAGGACATGTACCTATCGTACCACTGGGCGCTGGCTAGCGCAGCGCTTTGCGGAATGAACCAACCGTGAGAGTTACCATAAATACAAACAAAACGAGCGAAACTACTGCGCCGTGCCAAATGGCCGGGTCGCCCCAGTTAGAAAGCACAAGGGCACGTACGCCTTCAATAATGTAGGTGACAGGATTATAGGTAGCGATGGTGGCAAAGGTCGGGGGTAACAACGACTTAGGCGACTGGGAAGTGGTGAGGTAGAGCAATGGGAATACCAAGATGAACATAGATTGCACGAGGCGGGCATTTTGGGTGCGCAGGGCCGCAATCATGCCAAAACAACTCCAGGCCATGGCAAACATTATAAGGATGCCGAACATGGCCAGCACGCCGAGCACACCAGTATTAAAGGTAACTCCTACGGCCAGTAGCAAAATGAGGACAATCAATCCCTGCACAATAGATTGAATGGCAACTTCGCTCAGCTTGCCGAGAACAATTGTCAGGCGGTTGATCGGCATAATAGTGAGCTTTTTGAAGTAGCCGTTTACAATGTCTTGCACCAGTTCAATGCCCGCATTTCCTGCTGAAAAGAAAATAGCGGTAAAAATGGCGACTGGGGCAATGAACTCTTTGTAAGAAATATTAGGGAACCCAGGGACGTGAGCGAAAGCCGAAAGCGAAGCGGCATTAACCGCAAAGAAGAAAATAGGGATGAACAGCGAAGGGATAAGGGCCAACGCCGGCCGCCAGATTTGCTTGATGTTGCGAATGGAAAGGTAGTACCAATCCGAGAAGAAGTAATTCATCGGTAATTGTATTAGCGGGCACTGCTGTATGGATCGGAAGCCTTGGAGTTCACCTCTTCTTCACCAAGCTGACTGCCGGTGGTGGCAAGGAACACTTCTTCCAAGGTCTTGGACTTGTGCTTTTTGAGCAGCTGTTCGACAGTACCTTCGGTCACAATTTTGCCGGCATCCATAATGGCAATGCGGTCACAAAGCGTCTCGGCCTCTTCCATGAAGTGGGTGGTTAGGAAAATGGTCATTCCCTGCTTGTTCAGCTCTTTCAGGTGATTCCAAATGAGCTGGCGGGCATGTACATCAAGGCCGGTAGTTGGCTCGTCCAAAAACAGTACCGCAGGCTTGTGAATGAGGGCAAGTGCCAGATCAAAGCGTCGGCGCATACCGCCAGAATAAGTATAGGTAAACTTATCGGCTACTTTTTCAAGCTCGACAAGCTTGAGTAGTTTGGCAATTTGTTCGTCAATCTCAGGCTTTGGCATGTGGTACAGGCGGCCGTGCAGTTGCAGCATTTCGCGGGCGGTAGCAGTTTCGTCGAGGCCAACTTCTTGCATGGCAAAACCTACCCGCTTGTAGATTTCGTCAGGCTGGCGGCTTACATCGAACCCATCAATCAAAATACTGCCGCTGGTCTTTTTTACCAGGTTTACCAGCATATTCATGGTGGTAGACTTTCCAGCGCCATTAGGTCCTAGGAAACCGAAAAACTCACCCTTTCCCACGTTAAAGGAAACACCTTGCACGGCTTTTGTGCCGCCCGGATACTCCTTAACTAGGTCTTTGACATTCAATAATGTTTTGCATCGGATTACTATTACAGATTTAACCAGGTTGTAAACTGTTATTTGCTTGAAAACGGACGGCCAATTTCTACCAACTTGTCCGCCAGTCCTTCGGCGGCTACCTCTTCCAGGTTTACATGCTGGCTTTTGGCAATGAGCAGGCCGGTAATGATTTGTTTTATACGTACGGCGTCAGCTTTGCGGAAGAACGGCACTACCAACTCAGTGCTCGGTATTTTTTGGGCCAACTTAATAGTGGCTAAAAAAAGAGTGAAATCGAGATCGATATGGTCGATATTGTCCGCCAAGATGGTGTGGACGTCCTCCCGGCGCAAGAAGTCGCGCTTCTCGACAGTCACCTTGTTCCGGTCAATCACAATATGGTCAGGAAAGAGTTGGAATGGGAACATTGCCTTGGCTTCGAAAAGGACCTGATGGGACTTTTCAATCAAGCCTTGGAGCTTGGCTTCAGCTTCGTTTGGTTCTTCTGCCATAGTTACAGTATATCTATGCTTAGTGTACACAAAAAGCAATAAGGGCGAATAAAAACCAAAAATAATTGGGAATATGCTCCTATAAGCAAATCCCCTAAAACTCGTGGGTCGCTGTATTGTTGCGGTAACTTCTATCCCCCATACTTAGTGGCAAGAAGCTTGTACTAACCACAATATATAGTTTTTACGCAGTTGGCGCGCAAGCGCTTAAAAGAGTCGCTTCTTTTTATTTGAATAACGTCTTGGAGGCGTATGCCGCTACAGAAGATTCGCAAACGCGACGGATCGGTGGTCGATTTTGACCGCGCAAAAATCCGCAAAGCAATGGAAGGTGCAGTCCGGGAAGTAAACCCCCTTGCAGACCTGCGTGGTTTGGAAATTATAAGCGACCATGCTGTCCGGCATATCGAGCTCGCCTTTCCTGCCGCTGTCCCAGAAGTAGAAAAAGTACAGGATTTGGTTGAGCGTACCCTTATGGAGTTTGGTCTCTTTGATGTGGCGAAGGCCTACATATTATACCGGGCTGAACATGCCAAAGTGCGGGACCAGCAGCCTGCAGTAGAAGCATCAGGCCGTCAGCTGCAATATAAAACTGTTACTGGGGAGCTTAAGAAGCTTGACCGTTCAGTTGTACGCCGCTTTTTCCAAAAGGCTATCGAGACCGTGCCCGACGCTGACCCTATCAATCTCGACTCCCTTATTAAGCAAGCGGAAAGCACTTTGTTCGATGGCATGTCCGAGCGTGACTTGGAGACGGCCCTCATCTTAAGTGCGCGCAGCTTCATTGAGCGCGACCCGGCCTATGACAAGCTAGCCGCCCGCCTTACGCTTTCTATGGTCTATCGTGAAGTGCTCGGTACCGACAATCGCAAGGAGTATGCGGGTTCCTTTAAAAAGAATATTGAACTTGCGGTAACTGAAGGCCGGGTTGCTCAAGAACTGCTTACCTACGATTTAGATGAACTGGCCAAGGCGCTCGTCCCAGAGCGCGACGACCTGTTCGACTTCATGGGCATCCAAGTTTTGCACGACCGCTACTTTGTACGCATGCAAGGCCTGGACCGGCGCATAGAGGCACCACAGACCTTCTGGATGCGCATTGCCATGGGCCTTTCGCTCGCCGAAAAGCCTGAAGACCGCACGGCCTACGCAAAGCAGTTCTATACTATTCTTTCTACTCTTCGTTATACGCCATCTACCCCAACCCTTTTCCACGCCGGGACTACCTATCCTCAGCTTTCTTCCTGCTACCTCAACATGGTGGAAGACGACTTGCTGCATATTTTCAAGGTATTCAGCGACAACGCCCAGCTCTCCAAATACTCCGGAGGGATTGGCACCAGCTGGAGCAAAATTCGCTCCACGGGCTCGCTCATCAAAACAACTAACCTGGAAAGCCAAGGTGTGGTGCCGTTCTTGCGCATTGCCAACGACGTAAACATCGCCATAAACCGCAGCGGCAAACGCCGCGGGGCAGCCTGTGTGTACCTGGAAACCTGGCACTGTGAAATTGAAGACTTTTTAGACCTGCGCAAAAATACCGGTGACGAGCGTCGCCGCACCCACGACATCAATACTGCCAACTGGATTCCTGACTTGTTCATGAAGCGGGTTGCTTCCGATGGCGACTGGACCCTCTTTAGCCCCAACGAAGTACCAGACCTCAACGATATCTACGGCAAAAAGTTTGAAAAGGCCTACGCCGCCTACGAAAAAAAGGCTGACAAGGGGGAGATTCAAATTTGGAAGCGCATGAAAGCGCGCGAGTTGTGGCGCAAAATGATTTCCATGCTGTTCGAGACCGGACACCCTTGGATTACCTTTAAAGATGCCTGCAACCTTCGCTCGCCTCAAGACCATGTTGGGGTCATTCATAACTCTAACCTGTGTACCGAAATTACGCTCAACAACTCTTCCGAGGAAACTGCCGTCTGTAACATTGGTTCCATTAACCTGGCGAGCCATTTGGTAAACGGCAAACTCGATTACAAGCTGCTTGAAGATACGGTTGTCACTGCTGTCCGCATGCTGGACAACACCATCGATCCTAACTTCTACCCTACCGAAGAAACCCGTCGTGCCAACATGCGTCACCGCCCGGTTGGGCTTGGCCTCATGGGCTTCCAAGATGTGCTGTACGAAGGGGATATCGACTTTGAATCAGAAGAAGCAGTGAAGTTTGCCGATGAAAGCATGGAATTCATTTCCTTCCACGCAATTAAAACTTCGGCCTCGTTGGCTAAGGAAAAAGGGCAGTATGAGTCGTTCCCAGGTTCTAAGTGGGACCGTGGCATTTTCCCAATTGACACACTCGACTTGCTCGAGGCAGAGCGCGGAATGCCGATCAGTGTGAACCGCAGTAGCAAAATGGATTGGAAGCCGGTACGTGAGCTTGTCAAAAAGTACGGGCTACGCAACTCCAATCTCATGGCCGTCGCCCCAACTGCTACCATTTCGAACATCAATGGCTGCGTGCCAACCATTGAGCCGGCGTATAAGAACCTTTACGTAAAATCGAACATGAGTGGTGAGTTTACGGTGGTAAGCCAACACTTGGTGGCTGACCTTAAGCGCCTTGGCCTGTGGAACCAAACCATGCTCGATGCCATCAAGCAGGCCGATGGTTCGGTTCAGGACATTACCACCATTCCCCCTAAAATTCGCAGCAAGTACAAAACTGCTTTCGAAAGCAACATGCAGGCCCTCATTAAAGTAGCTGCCTACCGTGGCAAGTGGATCGACCAATCCCAAAGCCTGAACATTTTTTTCCAGGGAACTTCTGGCCGGGTCCTTGCAGACCTCTACCTGGCTGCTTGGCACCTTGGCCTTAAGACCACCTACTACCTGCGTACCGTGGCGGCCAGTGGCATTGAAAAGAGTACCAGTACCCTTGAGGTGAGCGCTCAGCGCATGACTATCGATACCACGGTCCAAACTCCGGAAAGCTTTACCGAGGTTGCATATTCCAGCCAAACCGTTCAATTTGCACCTATGCAGGTACCGGTTCCCGTTGCTACCGCAGTGCTTGAGCCGCAGCAACCAGCCATTTTGGAAGAGCACACGTTTGAGCCAATTAAGGCCTGTCGTATCGATAATCCCGATTGCGAATCCTGCCAGTAAAACCTCCCCGTCATGTCCCAAGCTCCGCATAAAACCCTTCTTAATGCGTCGGGTACTGATCCGAACAAAATTCTGCCGATCAAGTACCAGTGGGCCCGCAAGCACTATAAGTCTGGTGTGGCCAATAACTGGACTCCCGACGAGATATCCATGCAAAACGATGTCGAGTTGTGGAAGCGCAAAGATGGCCTAAGCGCCGACGAGCGCCGGCTTATCCTGTGGAACATGGGTTTTTTCTCCACTGCCGAGTCGCTTACGGCCAACAATATTGTTTTGTCCGTCTACCAGCACCTCACCAATCCGGAGTGCCGCCAGTATTTGCTGCGCCAGGCTTATGAAGAGGCCGTGCATACCGATACGTTCATTTATTGCTGTGACTCACTTGGGCTTGACCCTGATGAGGTATACACCATGTACCTCACCATCCCCTCGATCACCGAAAAAGACGACTTTGTGGTGAATATGACCAAGTCGGTCATGGACCCTAACTTCAAAACCGACTCGCTCGAGAACATTCAGCGTTTTGTGCACGACCTTATTGGGTTCTATGTGATTATGGAAGGCATCTTTTTCTATGCCGGTTTTGTCATGATGTTGTCCTTTGCCCGCCAAAACAAAATGGTCGGGGTGGCCGAACAGTTCCAATACATTTTGCGCGATGAATCGGTACACTTGGCCTTTGGAGCGGACCTGGTAAATAGCATTATCGATGAGCACCCGGAAATTTGGACCACTAAGTTCCAAGAAGAAATCAGCCAGAACATTCAAGATGCGGTGAAGCTTGAGGTGCAGTATGCGGAGGACTGCATGCCGCGCGGCATTTTGGGCCTCAACGCCGAAAGCGTTTCCACCTACGTGCGCTACATTGCTGACCGCCGCCTGGAGCGCATTCGCCTACCAAAGGTATATGGCGATGCCAACCCGTTCCCGTGGATGAGTGAAATTATGGACCTCAAGAAAGAAAAGAATTTCTTTGAGACAAGGGTTACGGAGTACCAGACTGCCGGAAATCTGGAGTGGTAAGAAAAGAGCGCCTACGGGCGCTCTTTTCTTAATCTTGTACTGCACTTCAGGGTAAGGTATAAGTAATTCAGCATGTCCATGGTGATATGAGAAATAATATGACTCAAACAACATTGAATGTTTACAAAGAGAGGGGTAGCGCTCTTAAATAACCACCCAAATTTACTACAGCTCGTTTAGCTCTTTCATCGAACACACGATGGCAACTCGTACTCAGCAGGACTTTTATAGAAAAATAGTGAAGCTGTTGCAAAAATATCCAGGAGCAAGATTGGAATTGTTCGGTGGAAGCGTGGTGAGTTCTTCTATCTGGCGGCGTTGTAATGAAGATGATCCTCGCGCTCAAAAATTGTGCGTCACCTAATTTTTTTCCCCCCAATCTGCCCTCTTACCTAAAGAGGGCTATTTTTTGATCCTTTGCCGTCGTGTCCTTAATTGCCGCGAAGTAGCCCACCCCATTCCATAGCGCTGAAGCCATGACGCACAGGCGCGCTGAGCGTTTGAACTGCTAATGGAACTGGTTGTTGCAGGCCTTCAAAGTCGAGGAAGTTGCGGCTTACCACATCAGGCCTTGGTGTAATGGTCATTGGGGCAAGCTGGTCCATTTCCTTGTTACCAAGCCAAGTGAGGCGGGTGTAAGGAGTGGTTGGCATACGCGTAGCCCAGAAGTCTAGGAAGTCGGCAGCTTCTTGCTTCGTAAAGCCAAGCTGGTCTAGTTGCTGGCGCAATACTGTTTGTACTTGGTCATGCGGGACAATAGTACCGGTGGTTATGACTGGATAATTACCTTTGCCTTCACCCGACCAATACAGGTAAGGGAATGACTGGCCATTGGCCGTGGTTAGGTTGCCGTTTGGATAGGCGGTAACATTCCAGGTGCCGGTAGAAGCGGGGATGCTCTTGTGGAATAGGGCGCCCACCGTTACTTGTACCTTAGTTGGAGCAGTAGGGTAGAGATAGACAACCGGTTTGCCACACTCGGCGCTCAAGCCGAAGGTGGTGTTGCGCAAAATACGAACCTGAGAAGCTGCGTCTTTATAAGCAAGAATTGGGTGCTTCTTCGTAAAGTCAGCGTAGGAAATGGTGTGCTTGGTACCATCGGAGTCATAATAATCCCCATTAATTAAGGCAAACCATTTTTTAACAATACCGTTATTGGTAATATCCGCGGGCTCATAAATGACCGTACCGTCAGATCCCGTACCACTCTTTACCCAACCGCTTAGGTCTGGAACCGTATTAAGTCCCGTGGCACTTCCACATCCACCACCACCATCCTTGCGGTAAGTTGAAGTATTCTTGCTGTTATCGGTCCAGGTGACTACGGGAATCTGATCGTCTCCTAGGAAGGTGGCAGCCTTAACTGTGTAGTACTGTCCAGTCCCATCATGGCGTCTAAGCAAAATGGTTTGGATGGTTGAGCCGTCCTCTAACTTACTTTGGCTAACCATGTAAAGTGGTCCCCACGTGGTTTGCTTGTAAACTGTTTCGCTTACGGCAGTTTTTACAAGGCTTGAGTAGAGCGCATAACTGTCCCCATCCGATTCAAACGTAACCCCGTCTTGCACAATTGTTCCTGGCAAGGAAAGGGATGGAAAAGGCCTACCCGCAGGAATAACCAAGTTAGTAAAATTGTCGTAGGGCTTATCGTTGCTATCAGCTGAAGTTTGATAAGCACTTACCGTTATTGCATTGTAATCGGTTACCAAGTCGTAGTGGTCTTTTAGCGCGCTTTCTTGCACGAATAGGAAGCCGTCGTCGGAGAAGGACGGGCCGTCAGGCTGCATTTGAGCCAGAATTACATCTAGCCCAGCTCTTGTTCCTACCTTATAGTAGGTAGCCGTTCCTTTACCCGGATGGTTTTGCTCAATAGCGGCATTGTCCTTAATGAGTTTAAGGTTGCCTATTGCTTGAGGTTCAGCAAGCCAAGTAATATCGCCATCTACAAGGCCTGATGGCGTTGCGGATGGTGAGGCCGCAGGAGTGGCGGAAGACGTGGTAGTTGCTGTGGGAATAGGAGAGACAGTGGCTGTTTGGATGGCCACAGCGGGAGGTGGGGTAGCGCTGACTGTTGGGGTCGCGTGATGCACGACAATCGCCGTAACTACTCCGGCAATGAGTACAACAATCGCCCCACCAAGGATGATTGGGCTAATGGGTATTTTTTTGACCATGAGGAGAAAATTTAAATGATACCTTATCATAAAAACTAAATTACTGACTCTTCAATAGGAGGTGGCTGGTAACCAGCGTTTCTTGCGAGGTAATAGTACCGCTTGCTATATACCCTGAGCTGTCCCCAGTACCACTAATCACAGGTACTGAGCCAATGGTGCTAACGCCTAAATCGTTTGGAGAAAGTATAAGGATGGCCCCGTGCTGGGCGAGATATGTGGCGCGCTCTAAGTTCTGTACGACTGCCACTACTTGGCCAGTAGTTGAATAGGTGGTGTTTTGGCCTGTGTCGAATATAAGGCGAATAGGCAAAGCGCTTGGTATGGCAAGGCTTGTAACAGCTGTATGTTGCCAGGTTTGCAGCCCATTGGGAGTTACGGTTACTTCACCAGGCCGTTGAGGGGGCGGTTGGTTGCTACCCATGAGCACTCTTAAATCAGTACCCCAAACGGCCCGATCGTTTGGTATGGCTTGGTTCGGTACTGAGCCAATGCTAAACGTTGCTTCTTGAGAGGCAGTACCTACAGCTCCTGGTTCATACCAACCAAAAACATGCGATGTACCCGCTATTGTAGGGTCCCCCGCCAGAGTGCTGCTATTGGTATGTTTCCAAAGATTGAAGTGGTTAGTGCCGTGGTTTTCTGCCCAGGCCACTGTTAGTGAAAGGCTGGAGGGCGAGTCGGTTTCTGCAACATCAGTAAGGAGGGAGCGGTTATTTGTTTTAAGCCCCCGAATGCTAACTGCATCGTGGATATCCGCAAGAGGGGCGGGTTGGTAATGGGAAAAATCTACTGAGGCTACAAGCAGACAGTCCTGACATTCTTTTGTCAGAAATTCATTAAGTGCACCAACTTCTTTTTCCGAGGTTTTCATGCGCAAAATGAGTGGTATTACCGTGGCCTGCGGAAAGGTTTGTTTTATATTTCCTACAATATTGCGAATACCGTGCTCGTTGATAAAACTGCCCCGTGAGAGGGTAGCTTGCCCTGTCCTTGCCAAATCTTCAATGATGCTTTGGTTAGGTTGCAGTGTACCGTACTGGGTTGTCCATTCTTGGTCGGTTGTTTGAATGTCTGCTGCCCCATTTTCGTAGTGATTGGGTGACACTAATATGATTGTCTGGGGGTTTACATTGTGCTTGCCAATTTCACCAAAAAACTGGCCACGCAGCGCCGCCACAATATCATGGTGAGGCACAATAATGGCAGAAATTGCTTGGCTTGATTCGCCGCTTTGCGGGCGCAGACTTTGCAATGCTGCCGTACCAATGACAAGCACGCTACAAAAGATGAGGGCAGTTCGTTTCACTCTTTAACTATAACCTACCATGGTTATATTTCCTCTTTATGCTGC
>JBBQFV010000006.1:0-24518 GCA_038322405.1 Patescibacteria group bacterium | reverse complement strand
GCCCCTCACTACCAAAACTCAGAGCTACCACGTGATCGCCCTGCGGTCGTTGTTCCGCTATGGCATTAAGCGGGACATCCCCTGCCTGTCCCCCGACCTCATTGAACTTCCGAAGACCGAACCGCGCGACATTCAGTTTTTAACCGCTGAAGAATTGGAGCGTTTGCTCGAAACTCCCGATACCTCGACCATGGTAGGAATGCGGGACCGCGCTATTATGGAAATACTGTTTTCAACCGGACTGCGTGTTAGCGAGTTAGCGGCTCTGAGAAAGAAGATGTTCGATACCTCGACGGGTGAAATGAGGGTTGTGGGAAAGGGCCGTAAAGAGCGCATTGTGTTCATTTCTCCCCGAGCGCAGGAGCGGGTGCAGGATTATTTTATGAAACGCAACGACCCGCTTGACGCGGCCTTTGTGGGCTACCGCGGGAAGGGCGTTGGCGACGCGCCATCACCTAAAGTTGAGGCCAATGCCACTCCCCTCACTCCACGTTCTATTGAACGTACAGTAGAAAAGCATGCGCTCGTCGCTGGGCTCGCTAAAAAAATTACTCCCCACACGCTTAGACACTCTTTTGCCACTGACTTGCTATTGAATGGGGCCGATATTCGCAGCGTGCAGACCATGCTTGGCCATGCTTCTATTACCACTACCCAGGTTTATACTCATATCACCAACCAACAACTGCGCGAAGTGCATGAGCGGTTTCACGGCAAAAACTTGCCAGAGGAATAAAAAACGCGCCCCGTTCAGTGTAGGCGCGTTTTGATTGGTTAGACCTGCTCGTGGCTGAGCTGGTCAAAGAGGGGTTGGGGGTCTGTAATATTATCTACTTCGGCAGCAACCTCGTTTTTAATTTCCGTAATGTGGGCTTGATGTTCCTGGGAGAGCTGGATCAGGTCTTGATAGCTCAACACGGGAACCGTGGTGATGTATGTCATGTTGTTTTTGTTTTGTATTTTCGATTTCGATTTTTTGTTTTTCGAAATTAAATAAGTTTACTCTTTTTGAGGGGTTTTGTCAATCACTTAACCTGTCAAAGCTTCTAAAGCCCGCGTTCAGCTTGTCCAAAATAGACAACTGGTTCCAACAGATTGCCCTATTCAGCCACTTCTGCTATTCTGCGGAAGCCATTGGTGGTTAGTATCTAGACCATCACAAACAGTCCATTACATGCGCGAACCACAAATCAACAAGTACGAAGTCACCTTCATCCTCGGTGAGGCGGCCACCGCCGAACAGGCAACCGCTAAAACAAAGGAAGTTACTACTCTTATCGAATCGCTTGGCGGAACCGCTGAGAAAGACGAGCAATGGGGCAAGCGTGAGCTTGCATACCCAATCCTTAAGAACCGCACCGGTTCCTACGTCACTCTTTGGTTTAACCTCCCTTCAAACCAAGTAGCCGCCCTTGAGCGCGCTCTTCGGTTTGACGAACAAGTCATTCGCTCCTTGGTCACCAAGGCCTATACCACTGCCCAACCTGGTAGTCTCTACCCGGTTGCCGAAGAGGAAAAGCCTGCCCGAGGAGGCAGCCGCCGCGGTACGGAAAAAGAAGCCGGCTCGGCTGAAGAAGAGCTGCGCCGCAATACCTCCGGCAAAAAGGACAAAGCTCCTGTAGCCGAAGAGTTTGACGAAGACGCCCTTTCCGAAGAAGACCGCCTCAAGCAACTTGACGTTGCTATGGACGAGCTTTTGAAGGATGAAACTGTTGACACCGAAAAATAAGAACTAGGCTCGCGCCGGTTCATTAACGAGAAGTCACTATGACAAACTTGAACCGCATCGAAGTGATTGGCAACCTGACAAGGGACCCTGAGCTTCGCATGACCCCGACCAACAAAAGCGTTACCTCCTTCAGCGTGGCAACCAACCGCCGCTACCGTGACAACGGCGGACAGTGGATTGATTCCCCGCCTGAATACCACGACATTGTCGTGTGGGATACCTTGGGCGACCGCTGCAACCAAGTGTTGCACAAAGGTGACAAGGTATACGTTTCCGGCCGCCTCCAAACCCGTTCTTGGGAAGCGCCAGACGGTCAGAAAAAGTACAAGACCGAAATTGTAGCCGATACCATTATTGGCCCCGATGCTATCAACAAAAATATGGGTGGTCCAGGTGGTGACGACTACCCACCAGCAGCTTCTGCCCCATCCCCCGCTAGCAAGCCAGCCGCAAAGGCAAGCGCCCCAGCCGCCGATGAGGAAATCAACATTGACGATATTCCCTTTTAAACTCCCTATTTATGCCTCCAGTACCAGCCCGTAACAGCAAAACCCTTAAAGGTGGCTATCCGGTTCAGCGCAAGCGCCGGGCCCAAATCACTCGTGAGGTAAAAGAAATCGATCACAAGAACATTGCGCTCATAAAGCGCTACGTGAACGAGTTCGGTGCCCTTGAGTCCCGCCGGCGCAGCGGAAACGCCCCTGTGACCCAACGCATGATTGCCCAGGCCATCAAGCGTGCCCGCATCCTGGCCTTGCTTCCTTTCGTAAAAAACTAAAAAGCCGCTCGGCTTCACCCCCTTATGCTTGGAATTACTGACCTCAAAACCGGTACTACTATTGATATCGATGGCGCGCCTGTCGTTGTCCTCGACTATCAGCACAGCAAAATGGGGCGGGGCGGGGCCGTGCTCCGTACCAAGCTCAAGAACCTCAAAACAGGCGCTACCTTTGACGTAACCTTCAAAAGCAGTGACAAATTTGAAGAGGCAAACCTAGAGCGCCGGGCTTGCCAGTACCTGTACCCTGAGGGCAACGGCTTTGTCTTTATGGACAACAACAGCTTTGAGCAGTTCACTCTGAGTACCGAGATTGTTGGGGAAAAGTCCCGCTACCTAAAAGAAGGCGGTGACTTCGCCATCATTTTTTACGAGGACAAGCCGGTGAGTGTCGTATTTCCTATTAAAATGGAACTGGAAGTTACCCATACCGAACCAGGCGTCAAAGGCGATACTGCCCAAGGAGGCAGCAAGCCCGCCACCCTTGAAACAGGTGCTACCATTACGGTTCCCCTGTTCGTGAAAATTGGAGACGCCATTCGGGTAAACACCGATGAGAACAGTTACGTGGAGCGCGTAAATCGCTAGGTATAAGCAAGAAAAAAAACCGGCTGCAAGGCCGGTTTTTTTGTGGGTTTTACTCTACTGCCGCACCATGTATACTAGTAAGGAAACGCCGCGACTAATCAAGAATCATGTTCAAGTTTCTCAAAGATTTTTTGTTCGAGGAAAACGAAATGCCCGTTTCTGTTTTGCAAGCCGGAATTAGCGACCCAAAAGTCGACCTAGGCGCTGGTGAAGAAACGCCGGCCGGAGCAATGGGGATAGATAAAAAAGCAAATTTTTGGGACAGCGCGGGACCTACCCCAGAGCCAACTCCGCTCAAATCTCTCGATATAACCTCGCCTGTCATTGCCGAGAAAACTGAGGTAATGCTCGACCTTGGCGGCACCCCTAGCTCTATTGAGCCCCTCTCATTTGTGGAACCAAATACAGATCTGGGCACGGGTATCGATATATCGGGCAAGCTAGATCCCAATCCTGAACTAGCTCCTAAACTGGATACGCCTGCGGAAATCATTAACTTTCCTACTGCTGAAGAACTAGCTGAAACCCCTTTGGAAATACTTACCGATGAGTCTAAGGCTGTTGTGACCGTTATCGAGCCTACTCCTGCAATGGCCCAAGAGCCTAAGGCTGAGGAAGTACCGGTCATGGAAATGCACGAGGAGCCCTCTCAACAAAGGGAAGAACCTAAGCCCGAAGCCCCTATTGCCTCAGAACCCACCAAGGACACTGAAGAAGAAATACTAAGGGCGGCTGAAGTCAAGATTGCCGAGCAAAAGCAGGATAATCTTAAAAATATCGAGAAGCTTGAACGTGACGCAGAGGCCATGCAAGCTCAATTTAAGAAGGATGCCGCTGCAATAGCTGCCAAAATTGCTGCGCACCAGGCGCATCTGGTCCATCTAGAACAAGTGGCCCCAGAAATTGAAAAGGCCAAAGCTGGTCTTGATATGATCAAAAAGGAACAGGAAGGTCTGCGCGAGGAACAGGAAAATCTGCGCAATAAAATTACTTCAATCGCTGAAGACGCTCGAAAGGCAATCAATCCTACCCCAAGCGATTCTAAGTTCAACGTCGTTGAGAGTACCGATAGAGTTGCAGCCTAGGCACTCCAGCAGCTCTCTATGCTAAACTCACACGATACGCAAAAGAGTGAGTGGGACAGTTTCCCTAATATCCGCCCATATCTGGGGCGGGAGCAGCTTTAGGCTCTGGTTTATCGGCAATCAGTACCTCGGTGGTCAGAATCATGGCTGCAGCAGAGGCAGCGTTCTGCAGGGCAGAAGCAGTGACCTTGTACGGGTCAATAATCCCGGCCTTCATCATGTCCTCAAAAACGTCAGTTTGGGCATTGTAACCCATAAACTTAGACTTGGCGCCTTTTTGCTGTTGGCTCAAGCGCTCCCCAATCTGGCCAGCGTTCTCGCCGGCGTTCTCGACAATTTGGTCGAACGGCGAGCGCAAAGCCATACCTACAATTGTCACGCCTACTTCTTCGTCATCGGAGAGATTCATGCCCTTATAGCTGTCTTTTAGGGCCTGGGCAGCAACCAATAAGGCAACCCCACCACCTGGAAGCACGCCTCCATCTTCAACATCGACAGCGGCGCGGGTGGCCGCCAGAGCGTCTTCAATACGGTACTTTTTCTCCTTCATTTCCACCTCGGTGGCCGCACCAACCTTCAAAACCCCAACACCGCCAGATAGCTTGGCAATGCGCTCCTTGAGCTTGTCCTTGTCGTAGGTAGATTCGGTCTTTTCCATTTGAGTGCGCAGCTGGGCAATGCGTTCGTTCACCTCTTTCTTCGTACCTTTGCCACCTACAATGGTAGTTTTATCCTTAGTGGAACTCACTTTATCGGCCCGCCCCAGCATGTCCACCGTTGTACTTTCTAGCTTGAGCCCCATGTCATCACTAATCACAGTGCCACCTGTAAGGGCAGCAATGTCGCGCAACATTTCCTTGCGACGGTCACCAAAACTTGGCGCTTTAACGGCAAGAGTATTGAACGTGCCCTTGAGCTTGTTCAAAACCAGTACGGCAAGGGCCTCACCCTCAATATCTTCGGCAATAATGACCAGGTTTTTCTTACCAGCGGCAGCAAGCGCCTCAAGCAAAGGTAGAATGTCTTGAACCGAGGCAATTTTCTTATCGGTAAGCAAAATGTGCGCATCGGCGTAAGAAGCTTCCATGCGGGCCGAGTCGGTCACCATGTACTGGGAAAGATAGCCGTTGTCGAACTGCATGCCAGCCACTACGTCTTTGTCCAGGCCAAGCTTTTGGTTCTCTTCAACGGTAATTGGCGCGCTGTAGCCAACTTCCTTAATAATATCGGCAATAAGTTGGCCAATTTCTGGGTCAGCCGCCGAAATTGTAGCAATGTGGGCAATGTCGTCACCCTTTACCTCTTGGCGCATGGCGCGCAGCTCGGCCACCACAAACTCAGTAGCCTTTTCGATGCCCCGCTTCAGCCCCATTGGGTTAAAGCCAGCCGATACGTTCTTAAAGCCTTCGTTGACCATGGCCTGTGCAAGCACGGTAGCCGTGGTAGTGCCATCGCCCGCCACGTCGTTAGTCTTGGATGAGGCCTCTTTGACCAGTTGGGCACCCATATTCTCGTAGCGGTCCTCAAGTTCAATTTCTTTGGCAATGGTAACGCCGTCGTTTGTAATGATTGGGGCACCGTAACTCTTCTCAATCACCACGTTGCGACCCTTAGGCCCAAGGGTAACCTTAACAGAGTCTGCGAGGGCGTTTACGCCAGCCCGCAGCTTGGCACGCGCGTCTTCGGAATATGCAATTTGCTTTGCCATAACTGCTCCTTACTTTTTCTTGTTATCGATAATGCCCAAAATGTCCTGGGTCTCTAAGATGACAAACTCTTCGCTGCCAATCTTAATCTCTTCCGCGCTAAAGCTGTGCTTTTTAAACATGACCCGGGTGCCAATCTCAATTCCCATTTCTTGGAAGGTGGTAAGCGTGTCCCCGTTGTAGTGGCCGTGGCCCAATGCCACCACTTCGCCCTCTTGGGCTTTTTCCTTTGCCGTGTCGGGAATGAAAATTCCAGAGGCCGTCATTTCTTCTTTAGGCGCGGGCTTGACCAGCACGCGGTCACCTATGGGCTTGAGCATGTTCGTGTCGTTACAGCTTATGTTTCAATCTGCAGTGTAAAGTAAACTTTCCATATCCGTCAAGGGTTGTCCAGATTACAAAAAAAAAGGACAAGCCCAGGGGCCTGTCCTTTTTAGAAACGATGTTCAGCTGGCGCGTTCCAACTGCTCGGGTTGAGCAAGGGAACGGGAGTCCAGCACTACCCACATGTCGCCATAGGTTATGAAGTTGACTACTAGGTGCAACTCACAGCCTGGCAAAAGCTTTTCCAGTAGCTCCGTACACTCTCGCATATAAGGAGTGTAGAGCACCTTTATCGCTTCCGGAAAAGGTATCAGCATGCTGTCCTTCGCCAAGTCATTAAGGTCAGTGCCGGGAACCATTTCGATAATCCCCACATACAGCGTAAGCGGGACCACTTGGCTGCGGTAGTTTTCCCTTCTGAGAAGGGAACGCGCAATATTATGAGCTGAGAGACCCAGGACAGGTTTAAGCATGGTGTGGCCACCCGTGAGTTGAATGGCAGGCCGAGGTAGGAACGTCCCCGGGGCGCAAATTCTTCTGCGAAAATGTACAAATCCGCCTCCTTTAGCGATGTGGAGGAACTATAGCAGATTTTCCAGTTTCGTCAAGGTAAATACGCTTCTAGGAGCGTAAATAACTGTTGGTCAGTGGTGGATGAGGATGCTCACTCACTACCCCCTTTTCTGCTGCAATAGCGACTGCTGCCTCTGATACTTTAGGGACATTCACTTTTGATACAAACTTCTTTTCTTCAATTAAAAGAGCGGTCCGTTGCCACATCCAGACTATGTCATCAGGAGTTAGATCTTCTAAGTCTTCTACTTTTAGCTCATGGGCCCGGGAAAGGCCGTCTTCCAGCTTGTTGAGTAACCAATCCGGCAACGGTACATCACGTGGTTCAAACTCCCCTTTGGCCTGGGTAGTGCTGCGCTGGCCCGACAAAACAAATTGCGGGCCGCACAAATCACGCATATTACGGTAGCCTTTAGGCCCCATACTAGAACCGTTATCGATGGCACATAACCGAACTTCTTCAGGATTAGTGAATGAAGGGTGATATTCCTCGTCATCTCCTAAATCTGCCTCTACCAAGTAATTGCCACCGTGGCGGTCTATATTTAAAAGCAAGAAGTCGAGCGCGGCCATGGCCTGAAAGTCTGTCGACTCCTCCAGGTTGTCATTTTGATCCTCACTCATATGGGCAGTACTATGCTCATACGTCGCGTAATGGTTGTGATCCATAAATAACTGGATTGACCCCTTCTCTCCCTCGAGCGCATGTTCTGAAAGTACCGTAGGCGGCACCAGGTCAAAGTCAAAATGTTCTGATACCCGATAAGCAAGTACTTCTCGAGTATAAAGCTTTTCCACTCCTATAAGTCCCTTATGGTCGGCGTGTTCCCCTGTGTAAGGTTTGTACACTGCGTAAACGTCTTCGCCGTCAGCCAAGATGTGAAGGGCCATGAGGTTGTCACTATTAATTCCTATGCTCCGCAACTTTGCTACATCTACTTGGTTACGGTGACGCGGAGTTGTTTTTTTGAAGAGCTCATCAATACTTCCCTCGATTTCGATACTGTCGGGGTGTTCGAGAATAGAACAAAGTCGCTCTTTGTCGCCAAAACGGCTTTCCGGCTTAGATTCGCACTCAGGTTGAGGGACCGGCTGCTCTGGTGAGAAACTCATAGCTTTATTGTACGTGAGAACACAAAGAAAAAGCGACTTGTACGTCACTCGGGCCAATGATGGTTAAACCCTGTGGAAACAAGTCGCTTAAAATGAAACTGAGAAGTCTGCTGGCAACCCAACTAGAACAATCGTCCTAACGAGGCTGAGCTGACAATTCAGCTTATGCCCTGGAAAAGGTACAAAATCGAGTTTTTAATATTTCTATTTGTATTCCCGGCACTGTTGGGACCATTGATGGTAAACTGATCCTCAACGCAATAATTATAAAACAGATTCGGCTCGCGGTCAATGAGCAGGAACCTATTGCTAACCTGGTGATTGCGCGAAATGGCTTTGTTAGCCACTTATTCGCATCGATTCTCTGGCTGGTATTTTTGGTTTTAGGGCGGATTGTTAAGGAGGAGCAAACTGGGGAAATGAGGCCAACAGGTTAAGATTCCTCTCGTAGGTCTATATTGTACTAGCTCTCAGTTGAAACGCAGGCAAGGTTCGCTAGTCGCCATTGATTTACATAGATTCCTTACGGAGATCAATGTCGTAGAACCGGCTGTGCTGAAGTTGGGCAGAAAGCTTGGCATCCCCTGTCGGACCGTTGCGGTGCTTGGAAATAATGACCTCGAGCACGTTGGTATGCTCTTCGCGGTTTTTGTTGTAATAGTCATCGCGGTACAAAAACATGACCACGTCAGCGTCCTGCTCAATCGATCCTGATTCGCGCAAGTCAGAAAGCATAGGTCGCTTGTCATTACGTGCCTCTACGGCCCTTGAGAGCTGTGACAGCGCTATGACAGGGCAGTTCAGTTCCTTGGCTAACGCTTTGAGCGAGCGGGAAATTTCCGAAACCTCTTGTACCCGGTTGTCCTGGTGGCGCGCGCTACCTTGCATGAGCTGCAAGTAGTCGATGACCAGCATGTCCAACCCGTGCTCTGCTTGTAGGCGCCGGGCTTTTGCCCGCACTTCCATTACTGAGGCCATTGGCGAGTCATCGATAAACAGATTGGCTTCGGCTAGCTGGGCCTGGGCTTGAATGAGGTTGGACATGTCGTCCTCGGAGAGTTGTCCATTGCGTAGCTTCCAGGAATCAACCCGGCCCATGGAGGAAATTAAGCGGTCTACTAGCTGTTCCTTGCTCATTTCAAGGGAAAACACGCCAACCACCTTTTTTTCCTGCACGGCAATGTACTCGGCAATGTTCATGGCAAAGGCCGTTTTACCCATGGAAGGGCGGGCGGCAATAATGAGCAAATCTGAGCGTTGCAAGCCGCCAAGCAGGCGATCAAGCTGGCGAAAACCAGTTGGAATACCGCGCAAGGCCCCGCCTTGCTGAGCCAACATGCCGAGACGCTCGAAGGAGTCATCCAAAATAGAACGAACCGAGATGAAGTTCTGTTTCAAGTAGCGCTGGGTAATGCCAAACAAGGTGCGTTCGGCGGTGTCCAACAGTTCGTCTACTTCGTGGTCTTCTTGAAAACCCAATTCTCCTATTGTCGATGCCGCGCCAATGAGTCTTCTCAAAAGGGCTTTTTCGCGTACTATGTTCGCGTAATGGGAAACGTTTGCCGCTGTCGCAACCGAGCTAACTAAGGAAGAAAGCTTAGCCATCCCCCCAATTTCATCAAGCGTTTTGCTGCGCTCCAGTTCTCCCGCCACAGTAACCAGGTCAATCGGTGTACGCTTCTCGAAAAGCGTAACCATGGCGGCATACACCTGACCGTGATCTGGACGATAAAAGTCATCAGAGTGCAATAAGTCCGCCACCTTCATAATTGCCTCGTTATCGAGGAGTAAAGCGCCGAGAGTAGAAATTTCGGCGTCTAGGTTTTGCGGAGGCATGCGCCCCGCTACAGGTTGGCGGGGTGCCTCATCCTCTTGACGGGAGCGGCGGCTTGGTTCTGTTGGCATGATTGAACATTACGGCAACAGGCCGGTTTTCTGCTTGACTTCTTTGACTGTCTGACTGGCTACTACCCGAGCCTTTTCGGCTCCCCTGGTTAATATGCTATGAATCGCATCTTCGTTAGCATCCAGCTCTTGTTTCTTCTCCCTGATTGGTACCAGGAAGGTAATAAGAGCCTCTGCAAGTAAGTCCTTTGCCTCTTTGTAACCAATTCCACCTCCCCTATAGCGAATTGCCAGGTCTTCCACTTCTGCCGGCAATGCCACATGGCGGTAGATGGAGAATATGGTATCGGTATCTGGGTCTTTTGGCTCTTCGGGCAGCTTAGAGTCGGTCACAATTTTAGCAACTTGCTTCCGTATCTCATCTGGTGAGTCAAAAATGCCTATCACATTATCGTAACTTTTGGACATCTTACGGCCGTCCAACCCCTTTAATAGGTGCTCGTCCCCGCCCATAAGGAGGGCTTGAGGCAGGACAAAGGTCTCTCCATAGGTATGGTTGAACCGCTCGGCAATCTCTCTGGTCATTTCCAAGTGCTGTTGTTGATCTGATCCAACAGGAACACTTTCAGCTTTGTAGAGCAAAATATCTGCCGCCATAAGCACCGGGTAGTAAAACAGGCCAGCATTCACCGGTTTGCCCTTGGCCATGGCATCTTTATAGGCATGGGCCCGTTCAAGCAAACCATGACTGGTAGAAGGAGCCAGCATAACTGAGAGTTCCGCATGTTCCACCACTTCTGACTGACGGAAAAGTGTCACATTCTCTGGGTCTAGACCACAGGCCAAGTAGGCCTTAGCAATATCCAAAATATTTTGATGTAACACCTCAGGTTCAAGCCCACCGTTTAGCCCGTGCAAATCGGCAATCATAAGGAAGCACTCATGCGAGTCCTGTAAGTTTACCGCTGGGCGAATGGCACCAATGTAGTTGCCAATATGGATGTTTCCGGTGGGCTGAATACCGGTGACGACGCGTGCCATTACATAGGTATACTAGCGAAAATCCATTGTAATGAATACTAAAGCTACTCAATACCTTAATAAATGCTCTATTGGGCATTTATTAATTCAGGAAAAGTAAAGACTTACGTGGCGCACTATCTCACACTGGCACTTGCTTACTCAACGCGGCACCAGCAATCTGCCAGGCCACAAAGCCACTCCGATAATAATGTTGTAATAACTCGTACTTCTCGTACGTACATTCCTCATGCAAGTACTTTGCTAACTGCTCGTTCTTTTTAGCGATGTAGGATAAAGTTTCTAGCACAGAAGTATTAGTAGCCAGATAATGACTAAAGGCTTGCTTACTCAAGTTAGGCTCTTGAGAGAGTACGTAACCTACTACTAAATCTCGTACGACTGGGGGTGGACCCAGGTTACCGGTGGTAATAATGCTAGGGTCATTTTTTTGGAGTATTTGCATTTTTTTTAGGTACTTATCCCGCAGCAAGTTATCTCGCTCTTCTTGGGTAAGAATAGTGCTATTAATACTGGCAATAATATCGTGAGCAACTGCTCCCACCGTGCCTTTGTGTAAATCCAGTAGCGCCTCAACCTTGGCAACAATACGGGAGACCGTAGTAAAGCCCATAAATTGAGTTAAAAGCGCCGTTTCGTGGTAAGTATAATGACCACTTTCTCCCCCATCCAGGGTAACGAGACGCGCTTTCCCTACCATTGATTCAAAAATTATGTCCGCAAAAATAGCCAGGCCTGGTTTTAGTTCCGATATGCGTACTTTCTCACTCGGAAATGACCGTGACAACAGAGTAAGCATCGAGGTAGCAATACCCGCAAATGCTGCCTTATTGATAATCGGTAAATCTTCCAACTTGTCCCCATGTGTAAACGGGATATTAAACCCTAACCCGCCCGAACCTGTCGTACCTATCTGTACGTAATGAATACTCCCCGGTAGTGCTCGCAAACTACGGTATAGATCGACGTAAAACTGAATGATTTTATCGTATCCGCTTTGCACATGACGAGAAAATAAGGTGGCACTATTTACTGCGTTCACGACTAGCACTGGTTGATAGTCATCCATAAGTTGAGCCACTGCCCCCTGTTGAAGTACATCTAGTTGCACGTACTCAGCACAGACCACTTCTTGATTAAGTGGCATCCGAATATCGGCAATCACTACGTACTTACCCTTGCCAGCTAAGTGCCTGGCAATTGCAGAACCTATTAGACCCGCACCCCCAATTACTACAACTGTCTCTGTATCTTTCATATACTAAGAGTATAGACTTGAATGAAGAGAAACGGAATTGCCCGCTCTGCATATAGCTTTTCTCGATTACACCTGATATGAATCAGATATGAAATCAACTGAGACACTTTTTGGAAAACCTTTAACGTCCATCCAAGCTTTGGAACGCTTTTTCCTGAAAAAATCTTCTCCCGCTTTTACGCAGGACAGCGAGGAGCGCACTTTGGCACTCTTTCACCAGATGGCTAAAAGAGTACCTGCCTACCAACAGTTTTTACAGGATCACAAGATTCAACCAGAAAGCATTCTGAGTTTTGAAGATTTGTTAGAAATCCCACCTACCGATAAAGACAACTATGTTAACCGCTATCCGCTAAATCAACTCTGTTGGGACGGAAAGCTAGATGCACATATGTTTTCTACCAGTTCGGGCTCCTCTGGCAAGACGCAATTCTGGCCCAGGACTCACCGACTTGAATTGGAAACAGCCACCATTTATGAGCTATTACTCAAGAATTTTTTTGAAATCGACAAAAAGAAAACCCTGCTAATCAATGCCTACTCTATGGGGCTCTACGTAGCTGGTACGTTTACCCTCAACAGCTGCATGCGTATTGCTGATAAAGGCTACCCCCTAACAACTATTACCCCTGGAATTAACAAGCAAGACATAATCAAAGTGATCCAGGCAGTCGGAGACCAATTCGAACAAATTATTCTTTGCGCCTATCCACCTCTGGCCAAAGATATAATCGATGAAGGTATAGCAGCGGGCATAGATTGGAGTCACTACTCTTTACACTTTATTTCAGGTGGCGAATCTTATAGCGAAGGCTGGCGAGCGAATCTCTATAAACACGCCGGTGTTGATACAGATCGCTACCTCACCTCTTCGATAAATACTTATGGCTCGGCCGATGCTGCCATTCTTGGACACGAAACTCCCCTAAGTATTTTAATTCGTACCTACGCAAGCAAAAATAAGGCCCTCTGCGAGGAGTTATTCGGACGCAGAACTGTCCCTTCTCTTCATCAGTACTACCCTTTCTGGAAAAATATCTCCTTGTACAAAAACGAGCTTTGTTTTTCTGCCAATGCTGGTATTCCTCTACTTCGCTACAACATTCATGATGTTGGAAACACGTACACTTATAACCAAATTATTCGCATCCTGAAAAAACACGGCGTTAGCAGTAAAAGAATTGAGGCCGATTTACCAGCTCATTTTCTCTGGAAATTGCCCTTTGTCTACCTCTTTGGCAGAAGTGACCAAGCCTCCACTATTTATGGCTTAAACATCTACCCTGAGAATATTAAAGAGGCCCTAGAGCAGGAAACTGTAATGCCTAATGTTTCAGGCAAGTTCTTTATCTCCACTGAATTTGACCGAAAACAAAACCAATACCTCAAATTAAAAATTGAACTCCGTAAAAATGTATCTCTTGATCGAAAAACCACCCTACGAATTAAAAAAGTGGTCTTCGATACCTTGCGTGAGGTAAATGCGGAGTATAAAGTACTCAGTGAACACCTTATGCACCGCGCAAAGCCGCGCATATCTTTTCACACCCATGGCGATGAGCGTCACTTTCCTACCCAAATTAAACAACGGTATCTAAAGTAAATCTGCTATGCATATAGATTCAATTTATGAGTCAATTCTGGTTTCTCCTACCGATTCAGAACTTGAAGCTGTCATGGCACGTTATAATGTACAAGAACGATTTGACAACTTTGACGAGCAACTAGAAGAGTTGTATGAGGTAATGTGTACGGCAGAGAGTCATGCAAAAGACGCTGCTTTGTACAAAGCATTCGCTACCAAGCTATTCGGCGAGAACTTGGCGACAGCGGGAATGTGGGCTATTTACCCATGGGCATACCGAGCCGTGAGAATTATGCCTAAAGAGCACTTCATTAACCTGCGCACAGCCCGTAACCGAAATATAATTACCGCCGAAGAACAGCAGAGCTTTCTGACTGGTGTAGTTGGGGTAGCTGGATTGAGTGTTGGGTCAAGCATAACTACCACCTTGGCATTAATTGGAGGCGTGGGTCACATTAAAATTGCCGATTTCGATACTTTGGCAATCACAAATATGAATCGCATAAGCACCAGCGTCACCAATCTTGGACTTGCCAAATCGGTGATTGCTGCGCGCCGAATATTCGAAATTAATCCTTACGCTACCGTTGAAATATTTAACGACGGATTAACAGAACAAAATATCGACGCGTTTTTCGGAGGTAGCCACCCGTTAGACGTACTGTTCGACGAAATAGATAACCTAAAAATTAAAATTGATTTGCGCTTAAAGGCTCGCGACGAAAAAGTACCAGTCCTCATGATTACCGATAATGGTGACAATATCATGATAGATATTGAGCGGTTTGATCAAGGAGTAACTTCTCTTTTCCACGGCCGATTAGAGGAAGCAAAGGCAAAAGAATTGTTTGCCGCCCCTTCAATTGATCCCCAAACCAGAGCCCAATTAACGTTGCAAATTATTGGTGCCGAGAGTGGCGTACCACGCATGCAAGACTCACTCGTTGAAGTTGGAAAAACCTTACCCTCATGGCCTCAGTTAGGTACTGCCACCACTTTAGCGGGGGCTACTGGTGCCTACCTGGCTCGCAAAATTATTTTAAAAGAACCTTTGATGAGCGGTCGCACTCACCTATCCCTCGATGCCACCTTTATCCCCGAGTACACCGGCGAACAGGCAGTCCAGGAACGTGCCACCAAAACTCAACAGTTTGTCGAAAGATTAAGGAAGCGATAAACTTAAAGCAGTCATACTCATCATAAGAGAGGGTCCATGCTGCTTGAGCTCGTTATTCTTGGAATTGCGATAATTGCTAACTCAACAGTTGGGATACTCGTTTTTTTGCGCAACACGAAAAGTGCCACGAGTAAGTTTTTCTTCTTGCTTTCCGTGGCCCTTACCTGTTGGGTAACAGTTACTTATCTTTCAGTACATACTGACAACCTATCCTTGCGCCTGTTTTGGACCCGCGCCGTAATGGTCACCGCTATAGGCCAAGCACTTTACTTCTACCTGCTCGCTCGGTCATTTCCCGAGATCTCCTTAAAAATGGAGACTACTAAGTTACGCCTTCTCTTTGCGGGTGGCACACTAGTTAGCGCAATTGCACTCAGTCCATTTCTTTTCACTTCTCTGGTTCGCCAAGCTGATGGCAGTTATAATCCAACCCCTGGTCCAGGTTTTCTTTTATTCTTACCCTATGCATTAGGACTTATCGGCACGGGCTTGTGGATACTAATCCGCAAAATGACTCACGCCCACGGTATCCGTAAGACACAGGTAAACCTGTTACTTACAGGGCTGACCCTTATGTTCTTGCTGATTATCTTTTTCAATTTACTTTTCCCACTACTCTTTCACTACTCAAAGGGCATAGTAATTAGTCCTCTTTTTACTGTTATCTTTGTAGGCTTTACTGCTTACGCTATTGTTACGCAGCACCTATTTGATATTCGGCTGGTAATCAAGCGGACTGTAATTTTCACCAGTCTGGTTACCCTGACCTTTGCTATCTATACGGTCATAATTCTCTTGCTTTCGCGCATTTTCCAACAAGGCAACACTAGCTTCCAAGGATTTGCTATTAATCTGGTAGCCGCCCTGGCCGTTGGCTTCTCATTTGAGCCGATGCAAAAGTGGATATCCGAAAGGACTGATAAGTGGCTCTTTAAGAAAGAGTACGAACAACAGGTGGTAATTGCAGAACTCTCCAAGAACCTAAACGACGTTATTGCCATGGATGAGGCGCTGGAGATTGTGATGCAGACGATTGTAAGGGTGTTGCACCTCAAGCACGCGGTGACTTATGTGTTCCAACGGGGCGAAAAGAACAGCTTTGGCGTGAAACAGGTCAAGCAGGTTGGCTACGCTTCCTCTTCCCGACTCATTTTGGAAGACAAAGACTTTACGGTGCCCTATTTTACCGATCATCCGCAGACAGTTTTGGTGCGGGACTTGGGTGGGGACCTGGAACGGGAAGAAGAGCTGCTTAAAAAGAGCCAGGATGGCGAGTTTGTCCGGGCGCATGCCATTAAGCAGGCAGTGGTAAAGAAACTCGAGTCGCTCGAGGGCGCCGTGGCTGTCCCCTTGCACCTCAATGGTCAGCCAATTGGGCTCATTATTTTGTCTGAAAAGCTGAATGGCGAAGCCTATCACCAAGGCGACTTGTCACTTTTGGAAGTCGTAGGCGGCCAGGCCATTTCTTCCATCCAAAAAGCCAAGTTGTACGAGGGTGACCAAATGAAAAGCGAGTTTGTGT
This sequence comes from Patescibacteria group bacterium, assembly GCA_038322405.1. Lineage (GTDB taxonomy): Bacteria > Patescibacteriota > UBA1384 > CAILIB01 > CAILIB01 > DATHWI01. The sequence goes on along the minus strand of JBBQFV010000006.1, from coordinate 8,194 downwards.
CCATTGCGTCGCACGAACTGCTCACTCCTATATCGGCCATCGAGGGGTATCTTTCGATGATCCTAGAGGAGAATATTGGCCAAGTCGATGAAAAGGCGCGTGACTATTTAGGTAAAGTTTATACTTCCGCCAAACGACTGTCGTTGCTCATTAAGGACCTGCTTTCGGTGTCCCGCATTGAGTCGGGCAAAATGAAAATCGAGCCCCAGCAACTCGATATGAACAAAATGATTACCGATACCACCGACCAACTGCGCTTCATGGCCGCTAATAAAAACCTCACGCTCAATTTTGAGGCCAAGACCATTCCTCTTGTTTGGGCTGATCCAGACCGTACCATGCAAATAATGGTGAATCTGGTGAGTAACAGTATCAAGTACACCAAGGAAGGCAGCATTACGATCAGTATTGATGTTGAAAAGCGCGACGGCTTTCTACGCACCTCAATTACCGACACCGGGATTGGCATGAGCAAGGCCCAAATGCAGCACCTGTTCACCCAATTCTACCGCGTCCAATCTGACGAAACGACGGGTATTGCCGGCACGGGGCTTGGTTTGTACATCTGTAAATCGATCATCGAAAAAATGGGTGGCAACATTGATGTGAAGAGTGTAACGGGTAAAGGGACCACCTTTAGCTTCACCCTTCCGCTCTTTAAGGTTGAGACTTCGACGCTCACTTGATACACTGAGCCTGCAACTAAAAACGTACTCATTATGGCTTACGAAGGCACTACCATTCTCCTCGCGGAAGACGACGTTATCTTGGCAGAACTCTATACCGACAGGTTGAAGCAAGAAGGCTTTACGGTTGCCCACGCCAACAATGGCGAAGACGCCCTTAAAATGGTGACCGAATACTCCCCGTCCCTGATCATTTTGGACATCATGATGCCTAAAATGAACGGGCTCGACGTGCTAAAGGCGCTTAAAGACAACGCCGCCACCAAGGACATTCCCGTCATTATTGTGACAGCCCTGGTGCAGGAGATTGAGAAAATCAACAAAATGATGAACCCGGCCGATGCTTATATCGTAAAGTCGGAAGTGCTCCCCGCCGAGATTATTGAGCATGTGAAACAGCGCCTCAATAAGGCAGCCGAAACACCAACCGAAGTCTAAGGCGAAAGTCCCTCGAGAGAGGGACTTTTTTATATCATTTATTTGCTGAACGGGTCCGGCTTGCCGATTGAGTTAGGATCCACCGTAATGGGCGGCGCATCGCGCTTATTGGCTTGGTTTACCTTTAGCACCGGTACCGCTGGGGTAGCTGAAGCCTGGGGCACCACTACGCCGGCTGCAGGCGGCTGGAATGCCTGCCAGCTGGCAAATATCAGGTAGGCAAAGATAAGCACTGCCGTGCCCAATGTGAGCACATTTGGGGATAGATTCACAGGGTGCTTTTGCTTCAGCTTCTTAGCCTTTAGGTCTACGGCTGGTACCGCTACAGGGTTTTCGCCGGATGTTTGAGGTTCTTTGAACATGGAATTATTTTACAGCCGGCAGGTAGTAGGCAAATGCCGTTAGCTGGGCATTGGTTAAGCCGTCCGTCCCTGAAGTAATAGTAATCTGGTCAATTTGGATGAACCTATCGAGAGCAGGAAGGGAAGCTACAAACGATTGGATGTTGGCATAGGTCCCGGTAACCGAGACTGTTACTGTTACCTTAAGGAGCCCTGCCCCAGCCGTAGTGGTACCCTCTACCGGAGTTGTAGATTGCAGGTTTGTCGGCACTACCGCGCTTACCGTAAGGCCACTGATGGTAAGCTTTTTCTCTTTGGCGAGCGCCTCAACCTGGACTGAGAGGTCGTACTGGTTGTCGGTAGTTGGAATGAGGGTAAGCGCGTTCGTGCGCACTTCGGAAAGCTGGGTAAGGTAATCCGTACGTTGTTTTTGACTGCCCCCCGTGATACCTCCGGATTGGCGCAAGCTATCTACATCCGCCAGGGCTTGGGAGGTGGCTTTGATCTGGGGAATTACCAGAAAAAAGTAAGCCAGGGCCAAAGGCAACGAAAAGGCCAAGAGGATTTTGCTGGTTAACGTGAGGGCTTGTTTCATGATGCCGGAAAACTAATTGCAGCTTTGGGAACTGAAATGGTCATAGAGAAGGTCACCTTTCCCGTGGCCGGTTCGTAGCTGTAGCCCTCTACTTTAAAGCTGGTAATCACCTTGCCGGTGCTTTGGGTTAGGTACTGGGCAAAGGTGGCGTAGCTTACGTTCGTTGGCGCATTGCCGGTAATTTTCAGTAGGACAGTTGATGCCTGCCCAGTCCCCAAGCTATAGTTACTCAGGTTCACGTCCTGGGGAATGAGCGCTGCTACGTAGGCAAAGGCTTTGTTCCAATCAACGTCATTTTTAGCGAGGGCGTTGATTTGGCTGACCCGGTTCGTAAGGTCGGCATCTACGCGCGTGGTAGCTTCAAGCTTGGCGTTGGTGGCATCTTGAGCCTGTTGCTGGGCTACAAGTTGGTCCTTATTCTGCTTGAGCGCGTTAAGCTGGTAGGTAAAGCCACCCCAGGCCGTTCCCGAAGCCATAATGCCAACCAAGGCCGCTACTACCAAGTACGGCACTGCCTGACGGGTTGCTGCCTTTTGCCGGACAGCTGGCGGTACGAGGTTAATTTGTTTCATAGCTGTTCAAACAACGGGTAGAGGGCACTGCCAAGCGCTCCCATAAAGCGGTTATTGAATGCAGGAGGAACGGCAACTGCTGGCTTGGCCAACGTCACCTCAAGGCCGGTTTCTTTGGCAAACATCTCCACAAAGCCCTCAGTGAGTGAGCCACCTCCTGTAAAGCGTACCTGCTTGATCTCGGCTGCCGTGCCAGAAGCGCGGTTGGCAAAAAACTTTACCACGTGGTCAAGCTCATCGGCCAAGCCGCCAGCCAGCCGGGTCATTTTCTCCCCTTTTTGGTCTGTATCGATTTTGCCAGTGGCCGGGTCTTTCAAGCTGTTGGCCCCTATGGTCACCGCGCTTGCCACCCATACCGCGCCGCTGCCGCAGAGGGAAATACTGCTCGTTTCTGAACCAATATCGATAATGACTGTTGGCTCTGTCACTTTTGGCCCGAGCACCGAGCGCAAGAGTGCTGAAGGCTTAGGGTCAATGCCGCGCACCGTGAGGCCAGCCTTTTTGCACAGGTTCAAGTACTGTTCGATGGCCTTCTTGCTCACTGCCACCACCATTACCTGCTGTGTCTCCGAGTCTTTGGGCGTAGCCAGCACTTGGTAGTCCAACTCGAGGCTGTCCAGGTCTTCCGGTAAGAATTCCACTACTCCAGCCCGTACAACTGCGCTCATTTCGTTGCCCGTCACATTGCGTGGCACTTCCAGTATTTTGCGAAAAACAGAGGCTTCGCTTACGGAAAGGTAGGCATCGCTGCCCTTGATTGGCTTTGGTAAGGCCATTTTCATGGCGTCCTTGAGGGCTTCCACTACATCAGTAGGATCTTCCAACCCTTCCTTTTGCAGAAGGGTCGGGTCTACGCTTGCCTCGCCAAAGCCAATTACGGCCGGCTTTTTGCCAATCGTAAGGCCAACCACCTTAATGCTGGCAAACCCGAGGTCAATGCCGACAACTTGATTTGATCCAAAGAGCCCCATAACTTCCTTTACAGTATACAGTAGTTCTTAGGTTGCATTCACCAAACCGTAGATTGGTTGCAGTACCGAAACCAGAACAAAGCCGATAACCACGCCCATCACAATCATAATTACCGGCTCCAGGAGGGTAGAAAGGTTCTTAGCCATGCCATCGACTTCTTTTTCAAAGAAGTCGCCAAGCACGTTGAATATTCCCGCCAAGTCCCCCGACTGCTCGCCGACTGCTACTAATTGGCCGACCATTGGTGGGAAATGCTTACTCTTGCGAATGGCCACCGACACCTTAATTCCGTTGGCCACGTCCTTGGTAATTTTGTCGATTTCAATTTCGTACAGGCTGTTGCCTACCACTCCCCTTACCGTTTGGAACACTTCGAGCACGGGCACGCCTGCTTGGGCAAGCGAAGCAAAGCTTTGGCAGAAGCGGGCCATATACGACTTTTTCATAAAGCTGCCAAGCACGGGGATTTTGAGCTTGTAGGTATCCCAAAACAGCCGGCCTTTCGGCTGCTTGACCAGGTACTTAAAGCCAAAAATAAACCCTCCAATGAGCAGGATTAAAATGTACCAATCATGGATGAAGAAGTAGGAAACGGCCAGCAAGAATCGGGTGCTGGCAGGCAGCGCGTTGCCTGAATCGGCAAAGAGACCGGTAAGACGCGGCAAAATAAAGGTAATAACCAATATAATAACTGCAATCATGAGCACACTGACCACGGCCGGGTACATGAGTGCTCCCTTTACCTTGCCCCGCAATTCGTACTCCTTTTGCTGCTGGCTGGTCAGTTTCTTTAAGATTTCGGCCAAGTTGCCGGTCTTTTCCGCCGATCGTACCATCTGTACGTAAATGTGGGAGAAGGTCTTTGGATGCTTTTCGAGCGCGTACGAGAATTGAAGGCCGCCCTGCACATCGGTAACAAGGGCTCCCATTATGGCTTTAAGCGGCTTGTTGACTGACTCTTCCTCAAGGCTGTGCAACGCCTGGACAAGCGTAATGCCGGCGTTTAACATAACCGCCAGCTGCTCGGTGAAGATGATTCGGTCCTTGAGGCCTATTTTCTTGTTAAAAAGCCCGGCCCCTTTGACCTTGGCGTCTTTGGCGGCCTCCAGTGCCAGGAGTTGGCCGTCAAGCTTGCGTACCTTTAAGAGGGCGTCGGATTGAGAAAGGGCCTGGAGCGTCCCCTTCTCAATTTTGTTGTCGGCCAGCCGAATTTTATAGGTATAGGTCGACATGTTTATTCGCGGGTTACCCGCCATACTTCTTCAAGCGTAGTGAGGCCGTTCAGCACCTTTATGATACCGTCTTGGACCATGGTCACCATTCCCTGTTTCACCGCTACTTCGGTAATTGAGGCTCCCGAAGAACGCTTCAGCACTAACTCCCGAATCTCTTCTGACACATTAAGCACCTCGAATACGCCGATGCGGCCCTTGTACCCTTTGCCGGCACACTTGTCGCAGCCCTTGCCGTGGAAAAACTCCAGCGGCTTGCCCTTCAGTTCTTCGCGCTGTGCTTCGGGCATGCGTTCAATTTCATCCTCTACTTCTTTGATTTCAGCAGGCGACAGTTCGATTTTCTCCTTGCAGTCTTGGCAAATTTTGCGCGAGAGACGCTGGGCGATTACTGTGTGTACCGAGCTCGTTATGAGGAACGGCTCGATTTGCATATCGATAAGGCGTGGGAAGGTACCGGCAGCGTCGTTGGTGTGCAGGGTAGAAAGCACAATGTGGCCGGTAAGGGCGGCGTGCACCGCCATGTCGGCAGTTTCCTGGTCCCGAATTTCCCCAAGCATTACAATGTCCGGGTCTTGGCGTACCACCGCACGCAACCCAGAGGCAAAGGTGTAGCCAATTGCCGAGTGTACCTGGCTCTGGTTAATGCTTTCAATGCGGTACTCTACCGGGTCTTCAAGGGTGAGGATGTTCACGTCTGGCGCCATCATTTTACCGAGTACCGCGTAGAGCGTTGTTGTTTTACCAGAACCGGTTGGCCCGGTAACTAGAATCATGCCGTGGCTGCGCCGCATGTTGTTGGTAAGCACTTCAAAGCCGTGACCTGTCACACCTACTGATTCCAGTTCGATAATGCCCACGGCCTTATCTAAAATACGCATTACAATCTTCTCGCCGTATACCACCGGAATTGTGGAGAAGCGGAAGTCAACCTGGCGCTTGTCGAGAGTAATGCTGAAGCGGCCGTCTTGCGGGAGGCGTTGTTCATCAATTTTCAGGTTGGCTAGAATTTTCAGGCGAGCGGTAACCGCCGACTGGATTTCCTTTGGTAAGGTCACCCGCTCCATAAGCACGCCGTCTTCGCGGAAGCGCACCACCACCTTTTTTTCGTAAGGCTCAATGTGAATATCAGAGGCTTTTTCTTTCACTGCCCGTTTCAGGAGCGAATAGACAATGTGGGCAGTTGGCGCGTCATCGTTAGTCTGGTCGATGTCCTCTTCTTGGGCCGCTACCAAATCCTTTTCCGAAAAACCAAGGTCCGAGTTCTCAATTACCTCCTGCACTTCGGCCTGCAACCCGGTGTACTGGTCGAGTACGGCGCCAATTCCTTCTTTGGTGCTCAGCACTGGCTGAATAGCGAGACCAGTTTCTTTGCGGATGATTTGCAAGGCATCAAAGTCCTCCGGGTTGATCATGCCAACCTTAAGCACCCCTTCTTGCAAATCGAGCGGAGCTACGTTGTACTGCTTGGCTATGTGCTCTGGAAGCAGGCTAAGGATTTCTTTGTCTACCTTTATCGAGGAGGCATCAACAAATTCTACATGCGAGACCCGTCCCAAAGGCTTCTCTTGCACGGCAGGGGCCGGGAGCGTAGGGGGCTCAGGTTCTGGTAGAGCTGCAATACTTGGTGAAGCTACTTCTGCTGGCGCGGGCACCTCGGCGTCGGCGTCATCCGGCATATCTGGCAGGTCATCCCTAAACAAATCCGGATGTTCCTCCATTTCGCGCTCCACCAGCTTCACAAGCGGGCGGGCAGGCTCAAACTCCACCTCAATGCTTGGCAGGGTAATGTGGCCATCTACCGTGGATCCCGGATCTTTTACCGTGTAAAAACGGCCAAGCCCTTCAAGGGCAACTTCTTCGCCCACAGAAAGCTCCCGCGCGATTTCCTCCCAAATCGCGTCATCGAGTTGAGCTGCTTCCCTTTCACTTATCTCTGCCACCTTCGAGATAGCGCAAGCAACGTCTGCCGTGGTCACTTCTTCCCCTCCATATGCATGGCTTTAGTATACAGTGCTTCAGCCTGGTTTCCCAAGAGCTGCGCAAGCGGGGCGCGCCTGCTATACTGCATGTATTGTGCCGTACTCTGCTCTTCCTGATTGCACTGACCTGCTGAACCGCCGCCATGAGCCAAACCCTCTACCGCCAGTACCGCCCGATCACCTTTGCTGCCCTCTTTGGACAGGACGTTGCGCGTACCATTTTGCAGAATGCCTTGGCCCAGGACAGGCTATCTCATGCCTACTTGTTTGCCGGCCCCCGGGGTACAGGGAAAACGACAACCGCCCGCATTTTGGCCCGAGCTGCCACCTGCGAAAACCCCCACACGAGCGGTGGTAAAAAAGGGACAGTTTTCGAGCCGTGTAATGTATGTGCCAGCTGCAAAGCCCAGCTCGCCGACCACGCCACGGACATTGTAGAAATTGATGCTGCCTCCAACCGCGGCATTGAGGACATTCGCCAATTACGCGAGCAAGCGCACTACCTTCCACTCACCCTAAAGCGCAAAGTGTACATCATTGACGAGGTTCATATGTTGACCTCCGATGCATTCAACGCACTCCTGAAAACGCTCGAAGAACCTCCTGCCCACTGCTTGTTTATCTTGGCAACTACCGAGCTGCATAAGGTACCGGCAACCATCCGTTCTCGCTGCCAGCTCATCCGCTTTGAACGGGGCAGTGAAGAGGCAATTACCGCCAAACTGCATCAGATCATTACAGATAAGAAGTGGGACGTAGAAGCCGGCGTAGCCGAGCTCATTGCCTCCCACGCCCAAGGTGGTTTTCGCGATGCCGAGACCCAGTTAGAGCAGCTCGCTACCCGTTTTGAGCACCTTACAAAGGCCTCTGCAATCGATGCTCTAGGTATTACCGATAATAAGCTCCTAGAGAAATTACTAACCGCTTTCCTTAGTAGTTCACTTACTGCTACGCGTGACGTTTTAGCCCAGGTGGAAAGTAACGATCATCACCGCGCCGAAATGCTCATGACTGCGCTCATTGAGCGCGTACGCGAGCGTTTGTACGCCACACCCTCTCGCACTGACGCCGAACTCCTCATTCTCACCAATTCCCTCACCAGACTTTTGGAAGGCTTTGTATTAATTAAAGGTTCACCCCATCCAAAACTGGTCATTGAAAGCACCTGCTACGAAATTGCTGCATCAGCGCAGCGTGGCATTACGGCAGAGCAATTACCCGCACTTACAAGTGCTCCCGCCTCCACTCCAGAGAGGGTCACCCTTCCCGCACCTTTGGCTACCCAAGTAGCAAAGGGGGCAGCGGTAAGCATTTCCCCTCAACCGGTGCGCGAGCCAAAGGCCCCTGTTGTAGAGCTACGTGATGCAGCCATCAAG
>JBBQFV010000005.1:0-27169 GCA_038322405.1 Patescibacteria group bacterium | reverse complement strand
CTTGGATACCTTCTTTGCGCGAGTCGCTCAAGGATCTCTCGCTCCCGCCTTGGCTTCGCCAAGTATTTCCCCCAGTTGTCTCCCATATGCTCCAGCTACTTGTTCAGGCTAGGAGTCTCATATGAGGGTGATCTTTTACATCAGTATTACCCTCTAGGATTGACTTTTTTGTTTTTATTCTCTATGGTGCCCGTGCCCTTACAAATGGGAGATGGAGCGACGGCTCCATGCTTGAAAAAGGAGAATATATGGCAATAACATTCGGCATTATTGGGATGGGAGATGGTGGCCGATGCAACCTCAAGGGCATCACGAGGGCAGGAGGGCAGGAGGGCAGGAGGGCAGGAGGGCAGGAGGGCAGGTCATTGCTGTCTACGACAGTAATCCTGATCTCAGATTACCTGAGGGGTTACAACAGTGTGCAGCTCTTGATGAGCTCGTATCTACGGATGCGCAGGTCATTGTTGTCGCAACGCCTGACGACTTCCATCTAAACCCAACGCTAGTTGCGTTGAGGGCTGGAAAAACTGTGTTCATTGAAAAACCTGCAGCAACAGACATCCAGGTGATTAAAGAACTGGAAAGACTGTCGCATGGCTATCCTGGAAAGGTGTTGTTCAGTGAAAAGTACAGTTTTGCCAACCCGGTACTGGCAGCTCTTGCTCACAAGAAGGAACTCGGAGACTTCATGTGCGGCACAACCCTCTATATGATGGGCGATTGCGACAGGATTTTGGGGACAGGAAGTTGGCGGGCATCTACCGCTTACAATCCGGCCGCTGGGGGCCTTAGCCACAACTTTATGACTGCCCTCTTATTTCTCGATTCCCCTATTACAGGGGTACGGGCTACTGGGAGCGTTTTAAGTTATAAAGACCTAAAAGGAAGGGGGTACGACACCATGGAAGGGACCTTGAAATTTGCCAATGGCAAATTCTTAACCTGGCTCGTAAGCCTGGCAAACAGAGGTCTTACTACTCCGTTTGGAGTACGGACAGTTGTCCATACTCTTCAATTCGAAAACGGGTCACTGGGTTATGGCCCATTGCCCACTGATGATCGATTAATTGTAGGGGAAAAATCTGTTTCAATCGAACCGGAAGCAGACCGGTCCAGTTGGCCAGAGTACAACATAGAGCTCTACGCTCGTATGTATAGCAACCTCATAGAATCAATGAAAACAGGGAACCCCTCCTTACACTCGATTGAACAAGGCATAAACGTGGCAAAGGCCTGCACCCTTGCATTCACCTCTGCTAAACGAGATAGCAGTTGGCTAAAATTATAAGCTCCGGTAGTACCGGAGCTTTTTCTTATTGTCACTCATATCTCAATACCCCCAGGGTTTACAAGCAATAAAAAGAAGGCCACTCCAATTGGAGTGGCCTTTATAGAAGCTAGCTATTTTGGAACGAACTGAGCCCTGCCAACATGGCAGGAATAGATTTTGGATCGTCAGCCACAGCCGCCAACTGTCTTCCCTGGTACAACCATAGGTTACAGGCATGGGCAACCTCTTGGGCGTTTAGAATGATATCCAACATCTTTTGATGATCTGCATACCAATCTGGCTCATCATCGGGAATATAAGGAAGCACGGGGTCGCAATAGAGCAGGAAAGGATGCTCCCCCTCAACAAATACACACAGACCACTACTCCCAGGAAAGTAACCAACCTGGTAGGTACTTTCGGAAGCATCCTGGTATTCCCTCAGCCGCTCAAGCCCCTTCTGAAGGTGTTCATTGGAAAGTGAGTCCGATGTACTGGAGTCGCGAGGCCCACCCCGAAACCCGGTCATGCCAACAGGCACTTTATCTACATCCTTTTTACACACCATGACTATGGCCCGTACCACGTCTGTGCAGAACGTGGAAAATGCCTGCTTGTCCCGGAGGACTGGGTGGCTAAGGAGGCCACGGCACGTCTCTGGGTCAGTTCCCAGATACCTATTAATTTCAATTTTCATAACCATCTCCTTTTGTATCCGCTACCCTAAAAAATATTTAGAATTTTTACTAGAGGACTAAAGTAATTCCTTCTTTTCAGGTTAGAATTGATTTCATTTACGCAACCCCTTGCAATTCTGCCCGCAGCATTATACAATTTAATTGTTATTTGTTTAAGCACTTCAACAAGGAGAGGAGGAACATGTCAATTCCTGCAGACGTTGAGGACAAGCGCCATTGGCAAGTCCCCAGCGGAAATAGTTTCCAGCTTGTGATCGGTCAAGAACTCAAGTCCCTTGATGACCTCAGCGAGGCCATCAACCTTATCGATCCTGAGACGTTCATGCACCACGTGAACGCCGAAAAGAATGACTTTGCGGCCTGGGTAGACAACGTGTTTGACGAGAAGTTGCTCGCCGAATACCTGCGTCGTTACCCTACCCCACTGCGCATGATGGTTCACATTGAGAAGTTTTTGCGCGGCGGCCTCAGCCCGCTTGACGAACACCCAAACGCCTAAGGAGGCGTTTTTGGGCTGGCCAGTTTTCCCTATGCGCATTCGGCATATTTACCCCTCGGCAAGTTGCCGCCGTGAAGTTGCTGGCCCTATCAGTTTTCTTATTGGTTCCGCCAGCACTTGGTGCCAACTCTGCACAGAACGAAGCAGCCGCTACGACGGCTGGTTTGTTGAAGATGCCCGCACAGTACCTGGCAGCTTTATTAAAATCCTGGAACGGGTCACCTATGTTAAGGGTGAAAACCAGGAAGTAGCCATGGAGCCACAAGGCATTACCGTAACTGGCGAACAAGCCTTCTGGGAATATGGCGATGGCTCACGCCTTGGTTTTTACGCGCTCCCCGACGTGCCGGCGCTCAGGCTGCAAACCGGCCGTCCCCTCGACCTCAAGCTTTCCTTCGATATTAGGGGCATCTACCAAAGCCCTGACCTGGGGCGTAATTACCAAGTCCACCAGGTGCCCGGCGGGCTTTTTGTGCAATACAATGACGAACTGCTTGGCCAGACCGTATATGTTGCCCTTAAAACCGATGGCGCTTTTTCAGTTCCCCAAGAATGGGAGGCGGTTACCTACCCTTGGGACATTGCCCGCCACTCCGAACCTGGTGCCCACCATACCTATACCCTAGGCGTTGCGCGTGCCACTTGGCTAACCATGGGGGCTGGTGCTACAGCCGAAGCAGCGCAACAAGCCTGTACCGAAGCAACTAACAGCTCGTTTGACCTGGTTGGCATTGGCATTGCCCATGCCAAAGACAGCTTTAGTGAAGAAGTGCGGGCCGCCCAACATGGGGCAGCGGAAACCCTTGAAGTGCTCATGCATCAAACTGGCACCTATGCTGGCCTACCTTGGTTCCACCAGGTATGGACTCGCGACGAGCTCATTGCCGCCCTTGGCATGACGCCGAGCGAGCAGCTGACTGTCATCAAAAAGTACCTGGCCACTCCCTTGCAAAAAGGTGAGCTACCCACATTTATTGGCTCCGGAACTACGTGTGCCGATGGCGTAGGTTGGCTTGCCCTTTTAATACGGGAGTTTAGCCTCAAGGAGCTCAGCGCTCCAGACCAAAAGAAGGCCCTGCACTTTTTCCGCGAGGCGCTAGATGAAATCAAGGCTAACCACTGGTCTGAGACAGGCCTGGTGACTGCCGAGTTTAACAGCACCTGGATGGACACTATCGGGCGCAAAGGCTGCCCACTCGAAATTCAAACCATGTTCAGTTTAGTACTAGAGCTGCTTGGTGACCTGACCAAAGACAAAAGCTATCAGGAAGAGCGGGAAACCTTCCTAAGCACCGTGCGCAACCACTTTTTTCAAAAGAATGCCTTACGCGACGGGGAACAAGATGACACCCTTCGCCCAAATTGTTTTCTGGCTTACCTGTTACAACCTGGACTGCTTAAGGCCCAGGAATGGGAACGGACTTTTGGCACTGCGCTCGCTGCCTTACGCACCAGTTGGGGCGGCCTTTCTTCCCTTAACCGGGCCGATCCCCGGTATCAACCCGCTAGCACTGGGGAAGACAACCGCAGCTATCACAACGGTGACAGTTGGTTTTTCATCAACAACCTGGTGGGGGTTGCCCTCAACCGGTTTGGCATGAAGGTATTCAAGCCAGTAGTCGATGAACTGCTTAAGGGCAGCACCGAGGAAATTCTTTGGAAACACGTGGCTGGTCAGGCGGGAGAAATAGCCTCCGCAGGTGATGGCACTTCTTGGGGCTGCGGGGTACAGGCTTTTGCCGCGGGCACTTACTTGTTTTTTACGGAAGAGCTCGGGCTCTAATGAGTGCCCTGATCAGAGGTCGCAAGCTCGCTAACCCAGCCCTTGATGCAGTCCGGATGCGGTTTGGCGCCGTTCTTCTTGATGCAACCTTCGTAGTAGTCACCGAGCTTGAGCTCGGGAATGCTGCTCAGATAGCGCAAGAACTGACAGTACCGCTCCACCGCCGCGGTTAGGCTCCCCCTTAAGGAACTCCGCTGGGTCAAGGCCAAGCCACATAAGTACGTCGACTGGAGAGACGACGAGATCCATCGTTAGGACCTGGGAAGTGTAGCGCGTTTAATCTGATTTGTCAATCTGGAAAGGCAGCGGGTTCGAATCCTTTACAAGTGTGTACCGCGAAGCGTTAGCATCCCGAGTGATAAAACAGTGCCTTAGGGCTGCTGAACAGGAGTAGAAACGGGAGTGGCAGTTGGCACTACGCCGCAGTCCTGGCCCGAAAGGCGTTTAGCCTCCTTATCGACTGCAGTTTGAATTGGAGCCTTGGCAGCGTCGTACTCACTTTGTTCAGTAGCAATAACGCCGGTAAGCGCATCACGTTGTTCAACAGGAGTATCCGCAGTCATTGCGGCGAGAGTGTCTTTTTCCTGGACCAAAGCGGGATGTTTCTTGTCGAGGGCGGCAATTTCGCCATCATAGAAACGTTGCAAATCAGCCAGGTCTTGGGTCTTTTTGGCGATGCAAGCGGCAGGATCTACAGCGGGCACATCGGCATTTGTCACCGTTGTGTCAGTGCTTACGCCAGCGACAGTCCCTTGGTCGGTGCTGGTCGTCGCTCGGCCATTAACCAAAAAATACTGGGCTACTGGCAAAATGAGGAGCGCAAAGAGAAAGCCGCTCACGGCTACTACTTTTTGCAACAGATGTTCTCGGTCGAGGTCGCTCATTAGCTCCATAATAGGACGTAATGAGGTGGCTGTACAGGCAAAAAATAACAATAGTAAAAACTGCTGCAGTATTTTGTATTTTTCCTTATACTGTAGAAAACCTATAGACCATCCTATGGACCAATCGTCCCCAACCCAGCGCAACACGCACCTGCTCGCCATCCTCGGTGGCTTCCTGATTGTCCTAGGCATTCTCACCCTTATTGCTTCAAGCTGGTCCAGCTTTACACCACTTGGCCGCATTGTTACGGTGCTCATACCTCAGGTTGTTTTATATGTTCTTGTCGCAATTAACCGCAAAGACCAAAGTACGCGAGCTATTGGAAAGTACGCCCTCATTACCGCCAGTGTCATTTTGCCGTTTGTGCTAGGGGCTGTCATCTACCAAAGCGGTGCCTATGGGGCTGTAGATGCCGCTCTGGTAAGCATACTTGCCTTGGTCAGTACCGCCAATTCCCTACTGATTGAATTCCTGGGCCGCGATAAGCTGCACACTCCACTCACCCTTGTGTCGCTGGTTACCACCGGAGTAGCATTCTCAAACTGGATGGGCCTCGATTTTTCTGGCTTCGCCCTTGTCATGCTTTTAGTAGGAAGCTTTATGCTGGCTTTTGGCGCTCTGCAAGACATTAGGAAAGACGAATACAACGCCATGGCCTGGCATGCTGCAGGCTTTGTCATATTCCTGGGGAGCCTACTGGTTCTGCCAAGCAGCCTCGTTCCAGGGACGGTAGATGGGGATTTGCGCGTTACCCTTATTTCCCTTGGTTACGTAGTAAGTTCGCTGATATTACTCTGTATTACCGTACTTTATAGCCGTCTTTGGCAAGCCCAAAAAGAAACCAGCATTTTTCACGAAATCAGGACAATTGGGGAAAATGTGGCTGCCTTAGCCTTGGTTGTGCCCGCCATATTTAGCAGCATTGGCAGCAGCAGTGCCGGTGCATTCCTGGTTTTGCTTGGAGCAAGCCTGATTAGCATAGCAATCAGCACAAAGGTCCGTGTGAACTTCTATCGACGGCTCGGCATCGCCGGCATTGCTGTAGCGCTCGTCCGGCTCGTACTGCTAGGCGTCCAGCAACTCGCCGCCTTCTGGCCAATCCTGTTAATTGCCGGCGGCCTCATCTTGCTCATCATGGCTACTGTCGGTGCTCGGCGGGGCAAAGACTGGAGCCAACCCCTTTTCGCCATGCCTGCAACAAGTTGGGAACACTTGGGTGAACCGCGCGTGGAGGCCCCCAAACATACAAATGCCAATACCCATATCAGCGGCTGGCTCTGGCTCATCCTTATATTGTTTTTGCTTTTTGTCCTCGGCGCCTTATAACTAGCAGCCTACCATTAGCTCGATAATGTAGGTTATACTAGATGTAATGAAGCAAAGCGCACGGCAAAGAGGGGCAGCGCCTGCCAAAAAGCCTACAGGCGACCGTTTGGTGGCCTATTTCTGTGCCGAATACGGCATTAACGATATAACGCCAATTTATTCCGGTGGCCTTGGCGTGCTGGCCGGCGACATTGTGCAAGAAGCAGCCGAGCGCGGTATGCCCTTTGCGGCAGTTGGATTGTTTTACCACAAGGGGTATTTCCACCAACACATCGACCCTGAAAAAGGGCAGAGCGAGTACACTACCCTTATTGACCCAGTCGCAAGCGAGCTAGAACTCATAAGGGACAAAGAAGGCGAAACGGTGCTCATCGAAGTGCCTATTGGCGAACGTACGGTATTCGTACAAATTTGGCGCTGGAAACTGGGCAAGTCTACCAACCTATATCTGCTCGATACCGATCACTGGAAAAACAGTGAGGCCGACCGCCTAATTACCGACCAGCTCTATAGCGGCGACCAAAGCAAGCGCATTGAACAGGAAATCGTCCTGGCCCTTGGTGGCTACCGCGCTTTGAAGTTCATGGGCTACCGGCCTGAAGTGTTCCACATGAACGAGGGCCACTCTGCCTTCCTTTCCCTAGAGCTGGTGGCCGACATTATGCACGAAGAGAACATCACTACCGAAGCCGCCCGCAAGGCAGCCAAGAAAGTGCTGCGCTTCACCAACCACACTCTGGTGGCCGCTGGCAACGACGCCTTCCCGCACGAACTCATCCGCAGCTTTCTCGGAAAATTTATAGAAGATGCCGGCCTCAGTATGGTAGACGTTTTGAACTGGGGCAGCTCGCCCGATGCGCCAAATACGTTCTCCATGACCATGCTGGCGTTGCGCATGGCGGGAGTATCGACAGCAGTGAGCCGCTTGCACGCCGAGAAGGCCCTTTCCATCTGGCCTCAGTACCCCCTTGTCCCTATTACGAATGGGGTTTTCCTTCCCGCCTGGATTGCCCCTGAACTGCAAGAACTCTATGCCGAATACGCCCCCGAGTGGCGGCCGGAAGCCGCCGATCCCAAGGTTTGGCGCGGCGTAAGGCGCATGCCGCACGAGCGGCTCTGGGAAATTCACACCGTGCTTAAGCGGCGCATGCTTGCCGAAGTCGAACTGCGCACTGGGGTACAACTAGAGGAACGTGCCCTTACCATTGTCTGGGCCCGCCGTTTTGCCACCTATAAGCGCCCAGACCTTCTTTTCGCTGACTTGAATAGGCTAAAAGCTTTTATTTTCCGCTCTGACAGACCAATACAAATTATTGTAGCTGGAAAGGCACATCCTGCCGACATAGAGGGAAAAGAAATTATCCAACACATTGAAGAGCTGGCCACCCACGAATTAGAGGGTAAAGTGGTATTCCTCGAGGACTACTCCATTTCCCTGGCCAGGCTCTTGGTTTCTGGCGCCGATGTTTGGCTCAACACCCCTATCTTTGGCCTGGAAGCCTCGGGCACCAGCGGCATGAAGGCCTCGGCAAATGGCGTTGTGCAAGTCACTATTTCCGATGGCTGGGCCCACGAAGTCGATTGGTATGGCATGGGCTACGAACTACCGGCCGAAGGAGCGGAGAAAGCCATCTATAGCATTTTTGAAAAAAAGGTCATTCCAACCTTTTTCAGGCGCAACCACCAAGACGTACCCGAACTTTGGGTAGCTATGATGCTTGAAACAGTCGCCTCGGTTGCCCCTGCCTACTCCAGTGCCCGCATGGTTGGCGACTACATTCGCGAGCTGTACACGCCGCAGGATTCCTAATCCGCTCCTGGTATGCCGACTATCCGCCTAGATTACGATGCGGTCATTGCCCACCACGTGAAGGTGTTGGAAAAGCTCCAACTGCCCACCGGCCTTTTCATGGCCTCGGCGGCAAGCGTGGAAACCGGTTACGACAAGGCCTGGCTACGTGACAACTTCTACGAATGCCTTGCTTTTGAGTACCTTGGCCGTTGGGACGTGGTGCGTAAAACCTACCGGGCTATTTTGGATATCTTTCTCAAGCACGAAGCCCACATTGACCGGGCAATTAAGCGCAAGCCGAAAGACCGGCTGCACTATATTCACGCCCGGGTACACCCCGAAACCTTTGACTTGTTTTGGGAAGAATGGGGCAACAAGCAAAACGACTCCATAGGCGCCATTCTGTTCCGCATTGGCGAACTTGAGCAACATAGTGACTTTTCGGTGATCGAAACTATCGATGACAAGCGGATTATCCAAAAACTGGTGCAGTATTTGGAGTCGCTCAAGTACTGGAACGACGCCGACAATGGTATGTGGGAAGAAAACGAAGAAGTGCACGCTTCTTCGGTGGGAGCCTGCGTGGCCGGGCTCAAGAAAATTGCTGAACTCGACTTCATTCACGTCACTCCCCAGCTAATTGCCAAGGGCGAAAAGGTTTTGCGCCAGCTTTTACCCCGGGAATCGGGAAAGAAATTCGTTGACTTAGCACTCCTGTCGCTCATTTATCCCTACGACATTGTAACGAAAGCTGAGCGCGGGGATATTTTATCCAATGTCGAATACCACCTGGTGAAGGACATGGGCGTGCTGCGCTATAAGGGCGACATGTACTACAACCGTGACACGGTGGACGGCCATTCGCAGGAAGCGGAGTGGACGTTTGGTCTTTCTTGGCTCGCCATTATTTACGAACGGTTAGATGATAAAGAAAAGGCCCATTATTACTTTAAGCGGGCCATGGCCACGGTCAATAAAGCAGGCGATATTCCTGAACTGTACTATTCTCATACCAGGGAAAATAACGAGAACTCCCCGCTTGGCTGGAGCGAGAGCATGTTTATTGTGGCTATGTTTTTATATCAGCAGAAGTACGTGGAAACGCCTAAGTAAGAACTCCTACTCCAAAGCTACCATTAAACGGGCTTGCCACAAGACTTAGGTTGACCCCCGGAGCGCTCTGCTAGCATGCATATGTGGTCCAATCGGACTTTCCCAACTTGGAGACATTATCCCATGGCAGTAAAAGACTTTAAAAACGTAAGGGATCGTTATGTCCCTGACTACGACCGACTGTGTGAAATGGTGATAGCCTATCGCACACTTGACCTAAGTATCGTACTTACCTCTGGTTCGTACGACATTATCCACGAAGGGCATATGGACTGCCTTGAAGCCGTAAAGGCTTTGGGGGATATTTTGATTGTCGCTGTGGATAGCGATAATAAGGTCCGGGAGCGCAAGCAAAAGGACGAGTACACCCTTCGGCCGTTTTTTTCCCAAGATGTCCGCATTCGGCAATTATGTGGCCAACGACCAGTTGACCTGGTGACACTCAAAGATGTGGGGCAGGAAAAGTGGTACCTTATTAAACTCATCAGGCCGGATGTCCTGCAGGCAACTCAGGGCACCTACACAGAGCAGCAAATTGAGGAATTAAAGGGAATCTGTGGGGATGTCGTAGTTCAAGTACCCTTCGCAACTACTGAGATCCTTGCAAAAGAGCCCCCGGTTAGCTAGTAACCTGGGCTTACGTAATTCCTACCGGCGGTCAATCTGATTTAGGCCAATTCCTTACGAACCGTATCCCGCTCATTAGCAAAGGCAAGCGCGGTTTCCTTAGTAATTTCCTCACGCTTGGCCATACGTACTAGCTGGTCATCGAGCAGCACCATGCCGTCGGCGGCCCCGGTTTGCATAATGGTAGGGAGTTGGGCGTTGTTAGAGGTGCGGATGGCGTTCTTGACTGCCGTCGTGGCAATCATGACTTCCAAGACAACCGCAAGCCCGAGGCCATCGGCCCGAGGCACCAGGCGCTGGTTCAAAACAGCTAGCAAAATGTCGGCCAACTGAATGCGCACTTGGTCCTTTTGCTCGGCAGGAAAAATATCGATAATACGGTCGATGGTACCCGGCGAACTGTTGGCATGAATGGTAGAAAGCACCAAGTGACCAGTTTCGGCAACGGTAATGGCGGTGGAGACACTTTCCAAATCGCGCATTTCGCCGAGCAATATGACATCAGGGGCTTCGCGCAGGGCGGAACGAAGGGCAGCGGGAAAACTTATCGCATCTACCCCTATTTCCCGCTGCTCAATGACACTTTGTTTATTATCATAAACATACTCAATCGGGTCTTCAATAGTAATAATGTGCTTCTCAAAGTTCTCATTAATGTAGTCGATCATGGCAGCGAGCGAAGTAGACTTACCCGAACCAGTTGGACCTACCATTAAAATGAGCCCGTTGTCATTTTTCACCAATTCTTTGAGGAGCGAAGGCAGCTTCAATTCCTCAAGCGTACTGATCTTGGCCTTTACGTAGCGCATGACTACCGTCAAATGGCCTCGTTGGTAAAACACGTTGACCCTGAAACGGGCCTCCTCATAGGCATAGGCTAGGTCTACTTGACGGTCTTCTTCAAGGGCCTTCAGCTTGCCCGCCGGAAGAATTTCACCGACTACCCCATGGATAATATCGTCGGTCAGTAGGTCAAACCCCTTCAGCTTTTCGAGGTGTTCCCCAATCTTAAGTACCGGCAAACAGCCAACCGATAAAATGATATCAGCAGCATCTTTGGCTACTGCCTCCTTGGCGAGGGCGGGCAAAATGGAGAGCGATTTGGGCATGGGTTTATTATACGTCCCATCTGGTATACTGCGAAAGCAATGTCTAGTTCATCGCGCAGGCAAAGGCGCTCCCAGCGCCCAGAAGCACTCACCGAAGCGGCCAAGCGGCCTATCTACGTGTACATAGTGGTCTATGCCATTATTGGCATTTTGATTATCGGTTTGTTAAGCTTGTTTTTCACTTCCCCTATCCCTCCAACCCATTAAGCTATGTGTATTGCCATCGTCATTGGAAGCATTCGCGCCGCGCGGTTGTCGGACCGGCCAGCCCTGTACCTCAAGACCCAATTTGAGCAGGCAGGCCACCAGGTTGATTTGGTGGACTTACGTGAACTGAACCTCCCCGTTTTTGCCGATAATCCAGAAATGCCCGCCGGCGCGCACCATTTCATAGAAAGCATTAAGCAAGCCGATGGCGTGGTACTAGTGAGCCCTGAATACAACCACACCTATGGTTCGGCCCTTAAGAATGCCCTCGATTACCTGCGCAAGCAGGAGCTCATGCATATCCCTCTGGCCTGCGTGGGGGTATCTAACGGCTTCGCGGGCGGCGTACGGGCCCTTCTCATGCTGCGGGCTTCAATCCCTACCCTAGGCGCCGTGCTGACACCAATGGTCGTGCCAGTGCCAATGGCTGCAGACACGTTTCCTAATCCCGATGGCCAAACCTGCACCAACGAAAAAGTGAGTGGTCAACTTGCGACACTTGTAAAAGAACTTGGCGTATATAGCGAGCACTTTGGCGCCATTAAAAGCGCCCTTCAAGGGTAAGTTAGCGCAAGTCGTAGAGCGAAGACGGCAGGTCGCGGGCAGCTATGCGGTCTAATAGTACAAAACGTTCATCGGCTGGCTCGATACTAGAGATGGGCAGGCGTTCGCGTTCCTTTAGCCAGCGGCGGGCGATATCAGTTTTGCCTGAACCGGTAAGCACCACAATGTGGCGGGGAACTTCGCGCAACAAAGTTTGGGAAACCGTTACCCGTGGGACGAACGGCTCTTGCTCCGGTTGGGTTGCCAGTGCCCAGGCCGGGTTGCCTTCCCAAATGTTTTGCTGACCCGGAAACAGGGAGGCTGTATGGCCATCGCTGCCCACGCCGAGGAGCGCAGCAGCCCAAACCCCGCCTTGCCCATTCCAGGCACGCAAATCCCTGTCAAAAGCCTCGGCAGTACTTGCGGCATCGCCAAGCCGGTTGATCCCCCTCAAAGAGCTTTGCGGCTCAACGAGGCGGCTATACCACTCGCGTTCCAACATGGCTCCGGTATCGGCGGCACTTCCTGGCGGAACCAGGCGGTCGTCAGTCACAAATACGTCTGCTGGTAAGTCCCCTAGCCGTTCATAAAACGGTATGAAGCTGCTCCCTCCCGAAAAAAAGGCCCCTGGTCTTCGACCAGTGGCTGCTACCCAATCTACCGTTTCCCGCAAGTACTGCTCGCAAGCTTCCCAAAGCCGGCGTTCTTCATCGAAAACAAGCATGTGCTCAATCATTTGCGCTTTCGCGGTAGCGCTGCCGGGTGGTCTGCCAAGTGGTCGATTGTTTCTACCCTGGCCATGAGCGAGCCAAACATGGCAAGCAAGGCGGCGATGCCGAGCAAGGCAAGAAGGCGAAGCAAGGAACGCTGGAACTGAGGGTCAGTGAAGTCGGCAAAAATACCCGTCGTGAGTATGGTGGCTACGATGGCAATAACAATTACTCCCCCAAATATAATGATCCGCCTGTAACGCTGCATGGAAGCATTTTCCCACTCCTCGAGTAAAAGGGCAACCTATAGCTGTTGTGTATGAGCATCTAACACAAGAGGGCTTCTTTGCCGAGAATTTTAGGCGTTGACCAACTCTTCTTTTTTGAAAGTGATTTGGTCCTTTTTGTAGCTTACGCGTAATCGCGTTCCCTCGCCTATGGCCCCACTCAGCAGCTCGCCAGCGAGCTTGTTTTCTACGTCGCGCTTAATGCGACGGCGTAGTTCGCGGGCACCATATTCCGGCGCATACCCCGCTTCTGCTAAGTAAGCGACAAGTGTTTCATCAATTACCAGGGTAATTCCTTGGGCGTGGGCTGTGCGTTTTACCCGTTCCAGCTGTAGCCGTACAATCTGACTGATCTGGTCACGGCTTAGCGGATGAAATATGACTACTTCATCAAGCCGGTTAATGAACTCGGGGCGGAAATGGCCACGCAGCACCTCCATTAACCTATCGCGAGAATTTGACGCCTCTTCCCCACTATCTGCTTTAAACCCAATCCGCTCAACTTCACCCTGCAGTTCGGAGCCCAAATTACTTGTTGCAATAATAATGGTATTGCTAAAATCCACTACCCGGCCTTGGCCGTCGGAGAGGCGGCCGTCGTCGAACAATTGCAGTAGTATATTGTACACATCAGGATGGGCCTTCTCGATTTCATCTAAAAGAATGACCGTGTATGGGCGGCGGCGTACAGGTTCAGTTAACTGGCCACCTTCGCCATAACCCACATACCCTGGTGGCGAACCAATCATGCGCGCCACACTATGCCGTTCCATGTATTCCGACATATCGATGCGAATCATGGCATCTTCATTGCCAAACACTGTTTCGGCAAGTGCTTTGGCCAATTCTGTTTTTCCTACCCCAGTCGGGCCAAGGAACATGAGGGTGGCAATTGGCTTTTTGCCCTCGGTAAGCCCGGCGCGCGAAACCCGCACTGCATTGGCCACTGCTCCTATAGCCTCTTCCTGGCCAATGACCCGCTCCTTTAGTTTGCTTTCCAACTGCATAAGGCGCTGGCGCTCTTCTTCAGTAAGCTCGGTAACAGGCACTCCGGTCAGTTTAGAAACTACCTCGGCAATGTTACGCACCGTCACTTCTTGAGAACTGGCCCCTTTTTCTTTGCGCCACTTTTCAATGACTTTATCTACTTTTTTCTGCTCCGATTCAATTTGCTTGGCTAACTGGCCTGCCTTTTTGTCATTTTTGTGACTCAAAGCTGCCTCATGCTCCCGGCGTAAACTGGCGAGCGTGGCATCCATCTCGTGTTTTTCGGGTGGGAATGAGTTTGCGGCAATTTTAACCCGGGCTGCTGCCTGATCTACCAGATCTATTGCCTTGTCTGGCAAAAAGCGGTTGGTAATATAACGGTCCGAAAGTTCGACTGCGGCGGTAATAGACTCATCAGTAATGCGGACCTTATGGTGCGCTTCGTAGGTGTCCCGCAGTCCGCGCAAAATTTCGATAGCCTGCTCTGGAGTAGGCTCACTAACCAGTACTGGTTGGAAACGGCGCTCTAAGGCTGCGTCCTTTTCAATGTACTTTTGATATTCATTAAGGGTAGTCGCCCCAACTAAGTGCAAATCTCCCCGGGCAAGGGCCGGCTTAATAATGTTTGAGGCATCGAGTCCGCCTTCTCCGCCACCTTGGCCCGCCCCAATCAGCGTATGTAGCTCATCAACAAATATAATGAGCGAATCTTTGTGTTCAGTAATTTCTTTAAGGATGTTTTGCAGGCGCTCTTCAAATTCACCGCGAAAACGGGTGCCTGCCACCACTGCATTTATGTTCACTTCCAACACTCGACGGTTGGTAAGCTCCTCAGGCACGCTACCAGACACCACGCGTTGGGCTAAGCCCTCGACGATCGCGGTCTTACCTACACCTGGCTCCCCAATGAGCACTGGATTATTTTTGGTACGGCGGGAAAGGATCTCAATAGTACTTTCAATCTCATTTGCCCGTCCAATTACCGGGTCTAACTTGCCTTGTTTGGCCAAAGAAGTGAGATCTCGAGAGTAAGTATTGAGGGTCGGGGTATCAACAGTAGCAAGGTCTTTTCCCTGTTCTTTTGCCCCTAGAATGTTAAGGGTTTTCTCGCGCAGGACTTGGGACGTAAGGCCTAGCTTGCGTAGTAAATCACCAGCCATTCCGTCTTGTTCCTCGGTTAAAGCAATAAACATGTGCTCAGGCCCAATGTAGCCGTGACCCAGTTCTTGAGATATTTGGAACGAGCGCATCATGACTTGTTTGACGCGCGGACTGAGGTCAAAGCTTTCCGCGACCTTCCCCTCGCTGACTGCGTTAGCATCTATGTAACCCCGTATATCACTCGCCTTAAGCTTAAAGGCAGCTAATACCTGGTCCACAAGCTCGTTCTCGGAAAGAGCGTATAACAAGTGCTCAGTGTCTATTTCTCGCCGCCCAAAACGGCCGGCCACCATGGCCGAACGGTCTAAGGTAAGGCGGGCAGCCTCAGATAGGAACTTGGTAATATCGACCGATTCCCGGCGCTGGGCAGGGTCTAACAACCCCTGGTTCTCGGTATCCCCAAAGAGCAGGGAATCGAAAGAAGACGACTGTTGGCGTTGACGAAGCTTGGCATAGTCTTGGGCACACAAATGCACGACGCGCTCCTCCCCATTACGTCGGACAACCAGCTTGGTAGTGGCGGGACGGATCCCACAAACATCACAGAGTTGCATAAATCTCAGCTACGTATGATGTTTCCAATGTAAAGTATACTTTACATATTTGTCAACCAAACAGAGGATCCTACCCGTTCCCTTCCAGCATTTCTAGCATTTTAGCAATTCGTGCACTTCGGGTTTCTGGCTTCTTGGCGCTTGTTATCCACTGGAGGTATTCCTTTTGATGGCTCGGGACTAATACGTCAAAGGCCGCCCTGGCAATGGGGCGGGAACCAAGCGCTTTTTGTACATCAGCCGGCACTTCCATGACCTACTAATAGAAGAAAGAAACTATGGCCGCAAGCCCAGCAATAGTCATGAGGGCCACTACAATCCAGCCAATCGTTGTGGTGAGTTTGGCATTGGTCCATTCCCCCATTATGTCCTTATTGCTCGCTATGAGCACAATGAGCACCAGCACTACAGGCGCCACAATACCATTCAGTACCGCGGAGTAAATAAGCGCCTTGATAGGATCGAGGCCCACGAAATTCATGGCAAGGCCAAACAAAGTGGACAGAATGATGATCCCGTAGAAGGAGTGAGCTTGCTTCAAAGTGTTGAAAAGGCCTGATTTCCATTTAAAGCTTTCAGCCAATGCATACGAGCTTGAGCCTGCCAGCACCGGTATGGCGAGCAAGCCAGTGCCAATTATGCCGATTGCAAACAAGAAATAGGCCGAGTCCCCCGCCAACGGGCGGAGGGCCTTGGCCGCATCGGCCGCCGTGGCAATATTATTAATGCCGTGGCTGAAAAGGGTGGCGGCGCAGGCCGCAATGATGAAGAACATCACGATGTTCGAGAGGAACATGCCCGACCACACATCGGTACGCATGCTTTTCACATGCTCTTTGCCAATTGAATGCTGGCGCGATGTGAGCGTAGTATTGCCCTTAAGAATTTCCTCCTCTACCTCTTGGGAGGTTTGCCAAAAGAATAAGTATGGCGAAATAGTGGTACCCAAGATGGCACAGATGAGCACAATTTGATCTTTCACAAAGTTAAAATGGGGAATTGCTGCATTCCTAAAAACTTCGTGCCAATTCAAATGGGAAAGAAGGGCAGAAGCTACATAGGCAAGCAGCACTAGGGCCAAGTATTTAAGATAACGGGCATACCGTTCATACGGGGTGAATACCTGCAGTACAAGAGACACCAGTGCAAAACCAACTACCAATACCCCTGCGCTTATTTGGGGGGTAAGCAGGCGCATCCCTTGGGCCATAGCCCCGAGGTCGGCCCCAATGTTGAACGTATTGGCGATAAATAACAGCAACGCGCAGGTATAAAGCACTGAGCGCGGGAAGTGGGTCCGAATGTTACCGGCTAACCCCCTGCCAGTTACCAAGCCAATGCGCGCGCACATTTCCTGGACAACCGCCATGAGTGGAAAGGTAAAGGCCGCTAACCAAAGTAGTTGCAGGCCATATTGAGCACCAGTCTGGGAGTAGGTAGCAATACCTGACGGATCATCGTCAGAGGCGCCGGTCGTAAGGCCTGGCCCCAAGTTATGCCAAAATTCACCCACTCTTTTAAGAGAGTTATTTGTAGGTAGTTTTTGCATGAATTCGCCAGAAACTTCCAGGGTTTTTTCGAGAGCTACCGCTGGCGCATCGACAATTTTTTCTAGAAGGTCGCGGTTGTCCTTTGGTTCGGACATGGGGCTATGCTAAGGGCTTTGTTTAAGGTTACCCCCTGCTTTAAAAACGAGCAACTATTTTAGCTAAAGGTAGCGCTCTGCCAGCTTGTAACCGGCATATACTCCGAGTAATGCCCCCACTGCGCTGCCGATTATTGACCAGCCCGAAAAGTAGTCGGCACCAAAGATGGTTGGGACGTAGGCGCCTACGTACGAGCCAACCGTGAGGCCAATCCAGATTGGGCCTTTGTTATTCATACCCCTATAGTAGCACGCTCTGTATACTGGAGGCATGAAGGCATTGCCGCGGAAATGTGGGGTTTTTCTGCCGGTTTCTGCACTGCCCGGCCCTTATGGGAGCGGCGGCTTTGGCGAAGAAGCCCGGTATTTTATCGATAAACTGGCAGAAGCCCAGGTTAGCTACTGGCAAATTCTGCCGTTCACCTATTCCCACGAAACGTTTTACCCTTATCAGGCTCAGTCTTCCCAAGCCAAGCACCACTTATTCATCGATCCTGCGGGACTCGTTAAGGAAGGGTTACTTCACGAAGCAGAAACCGTCCCTCCTTTTGCCCCTAGTCCCAACCACATCTCTCCTGGCGCACTTGCTTGGAAGCACCTGTTGCTTGAACGGGCATATGCTCGGTTTATGGCTGGAAAAGCTCCTCACCTAAGCAAAGGTTTTAAAGAATTTATCCTAGCCCATCCTTGGCTGCCCGACTTTGCCTTATATGCCGTCCTCGGGCGCCATTTTAACCACACTCCTTGGCAGCAATGGCCGGCTAAGCTACGGGACAGGCAGCCTCAAGCATTAGATGAATGGGAACTGCGTATGCATACCGAAATTTACTGCGAACTGTTTGCCCAGTTCCTGCTCGACTCCCAGTGGCAGGAAGTTCTGCAGTATGCGCACAACCGTGGCATTCAAGTAATTGGCGATATCCCCATATACTCTGCCGCCGATAGTGTAGAAACCTGGACTCAGCGCCACTTGTATCAACTTGATGTAACCGGGATGCCCTTGTACATTTCTGGCTCCCCTCCCGATATGTTCTCACCAAAAGGGCAAGCCTGGGATACCCCCCTTTATGACTGGGGAGCCGCAGCTGCGGAAAGTTTTACTTCTTCGGTCCAACGGATTGCAAACCAGTTTCAGGATGTAGATATGGTACGCCTCGACCATCTCATTGGCTATGTGCGCTACTGGTCTATCCCTTTTGGAGAAAAAACCCAAGCCGGAAAATGGATGGACGGCCCGGGAAGTGAATTTTTTGCTGCGTTAAAAAAAGCAGTGCCCGCTGAGCGCTTTATCGGCGAAAGCCTTGGCCTAAATACCCCCGAAACCGAGGCAGCTTTCAAGCAGTTTGGGGCTCCAACTATGCGCCTGCTCTCCGAAGACCTGGAGCTTGGGATCCTAAAAGGCGGCCTTATGTATGAAAAACCGGTTGTAGTGTACAGCAGCACTCATGATAGCGACACGTTGGTCGGATGGTACGAGAAAACCTCTTCCTCACTTAAGCTTAAGCTGAGCCGCTGGTGGGCCCTGCAGGGCCTTACTGAGCTCCCCCTTCAGTACCGCTTTCTCTGTCCTCTTCTTGATAGCCCAGCCCACTTGGTAGTTATTCCCCTTGAAGACATTGCCGGCCTTGGCAATTCCGCCCGCATCAATGTCCCCGGAACGCTCAACGACAAGAATTGGATTTGGCGAGTTAGGTGGGACGAGGTATCAGCAACAGATTGGCAGATGTTAAAAAAAGCTATCAAGGTAAGTGGACGCTTACCTTGATACCTCTACCCTCGTTAGGTAGGTAGCAAGCCAGGTAATAAGCAATGTACCAAGCCAACCAAATAACATTTCTTCTATAAGGTCAACCTCATTCTTCTCGGTCTGGGCAAGTGAGCGTGCCACTACTACAAAACCTGATTGGGGACCGTGGAAATAGCTAACTACAGCAGCTAATCGAACATTCGCCGCCGGTTGCCAGGTAAGCTTGTGCAAGCCATGATCACGGGCATAATTGAGTACTCCCTGTGGGATATGCGGGGCACTACCCTGAAGCAGGCCTTCGGAGGTAAGTAGGTCGCCTGAATCGCTATACACTTGGGTAAACGGGCCATAGGTAGTAGCAATATCCACTTGGGTAGCTGGCGGGATAATGGTGCTCACCTTACCGAGTTGAACCCCAATGTCATTCGCCATTTGTGCCTGGGGCTCGTTAGCAGATATGCGCATACTATGCTGGGCCACAGCATAGATTATTGCTGACAAAAGGGTGACCGTCACCGCAGTTACAAACCAGGGTCCACGCACCACTGAGTAACTATGCATAGGAGTCAGTTAAGCCTGAAGTTTTTCCTGGAACATCTTTCGCAGTTTGGTTACCTTTGGTTCAATGATGAACTGGCAGTAAGCCTGGTTGCTGTTACGTTCGAAATAGTGCTGGTGATAGTCTTCAGCGGGATAAAACTCCTCGAAAGGCTGAAGCTGGGTAACCAGTTGGCCAGGCCAAATTTCTTTATCGGCAATGTCTTGTATGACCGCTTGGGCCACTTCGCGCTGCTTTTCTGTACGGTAAAAAATGACCGACCGGTACTGTTCCCCAACGTCGTTCCCCTGCCGGTTCAACGTAGTAGGGTCGTGCAACGTAAAGAAGATAGTCAACAGGTCTTCCAGCGATATGACCAACGGGTCAAAATGCACTTGCACCACTTCGGCATGCCCGCCTTCACCTGAGCATACTTGGTCGTAACTTGGATTAGGAATGGTGCCGCCCGAATACCCAGAAATCACCTCTTCAACCCCTTTTAACTTTTCGAGAACCGCCTCAATGCACCAAAAGCAACCGCCACCAAGGGTAATGGTTTCTTCGCTCATTTTTGTTGGAAGGTAAGGGATAGCGAGTTCAGGCAATACCGTTTGCGGGTAGGCTCGGGACCGTCATCGAACACATGGCCCAGGTGGGAGCCGCAGCGGCCACACACCACTTCGTCACGCACCATGCCGTGCGACGTATCGCCTTCCAGGTCTACTACTTCTTCCGATACCGGCGCCCAAAAACTAGGCCAACCTGTGCCCGAGTCAAACTTGGCGGAGGAATCGAATAATAGCAGGTCGCAAGCGCCACAATGGTATACCCCTTCTTCGTGGTTGTCCCAGTAAGCATTGGCAAAAGGAGGTTCTGTGCCACCTCTGCGCAGTACCCGGAATTCCTCAGGCCCAAGCTCGTCCTGCCACTCTTCCTCGCTCTTTGTAACCTGGTCCTTAGTCATACGCCCTTTCGTTCGCTTGTCGGCTCCAAGATACAACTTTTTGCCTTTTTATACAAACGGCAGTGAGCGGACATTTTACCCTTACTTCAAGCTCATAGCCTGGACAATTTCCAATTTTTTTGATATGCTCACCGAATTGCTACCAGATTGGGGCAGCGGAGATTGACATGACTGATTCAAGAAAAATAATTGTAGATGGCCATATGGAGTCAGGGCCTGCAACCGCTGTACTCCCGACGTTTGAATTCGCCCTCACAAACCCCGAGGTAGAAATTACCTTACTGGGTGTTTGCCAAGAATTACCCACGTACATAGAGGCCAACCGGCTTCGACTGCCTCCTAACGTCCAGCTTGAACAAGCAGAATTCGGCATTGGCATGCATGAAGTTCCCCAAGTTGGAATGAAGAATCGCAAATCTACCCTTGCTGGGATAGTACGCGCGGTAGCCCAAGACCTAGCTCACGTTTGCGTGAGTGGAGGCAACACGGGAGTATTTATTGGCAACCTAAACCGTCAGATAGGAATTGAAGACGGCATAGGCCGCTTACCTCCTCTGGCCACGTTTGTTCCGGCCTTTGCTAACCAAGCAGGACGAGATGTTACCCTTATGCTTGATGTTGGAGTAAGTGAGGGTCCCAATACAGAATCGCTTGTGGCAATGGCCAGGCTAGGTGAGGAGTATTACCATCTGCTCTATCCGGGTACCGACCCTGAGATTCGCCTGCTTAACGTAGGAATTGAATCTTGGAAGGGAGGGCCTGAACGCAAAGAGGCTTACCGCCTGCTTATGGCCGAAAGGCCTTACCAGTTCATGGGTAACATTGAGGGCAATCAGATCCTCGATGGTTTTACAGACATCGTCATTACTGACGGTGTAGCAGGCAACGTTTGCCTCAAGTCCCTGGAGGGAGGAACCGGCGCCATGGGACGGGAGATGAGGCACTCAGCTATGCAAATGCCCCTTTGGCGCAAACTGCTCTACAAGAAGAGTGGCCAGCCAGTGGTTAATAGCTTTAAAAAACTTGTCGATCCCCGCCTCTTCGGAGGAGCGGCCATTCTTGGCCTTAAGGGCGGCATGAAAGCAGTGAAAGTGCATGGAGGCGCAAGCCAAGATGCCTTCTACGGTGGCCTTGTCCTTGCCTACAGATGGGCCCTTACCAAAGGTTTGTAACCATTTAGCCCGCCGATCATTATGATCGGCGGGTTTTCTTTATAGCCATATTTTTCTGCTACGCTAGAAGCACTATGAGAGAATCCAACAACCCTTTACCTGGTGGTGCACTAGTGGCAATTGCCGGAACTGTCGTGCTGTGCGTAGCCCTTATTGGTTTGGCTGTCTATTTTAGCGTAAAGAATAGTGGGAGTGACCAGAAGCAGGCTGCCCAATCCCTGGCGGATCACATGTCTAAGGACAAACTTGACATAACCACTACCCCAACCTGGGTACCTAATTATACTAACCTGCCGAGGACCTTGGAAACTTTGAAGTTGCCCGCGGCTGGTAGCACCTTGCACCACCACGTTCACCTGGACCTGGCGATTGAGGGACGCAGCGTGCAGCTTCCTGCCCAGATCGGCCTCGCCACCACAGCCGAGTCACCACTTCATACCCACGACGCGAGCGGGGTGATTCATATTGAGTCGGCTTCTCCCGATTTTGCCCCTGTACTCGGGGAAGTGTTCGATGTGTGGGGAGTATACCTTTCGTCAACCGCCATAGGGGGCTACTCCAATGCCGGCACTTCAACGCTCACTGCTTACCTAAACGGCAAGGCTTATACGGGTGATCCTACCCAACTGCCACTGCACGACCATGACGAAATTTTGCTCTCCTACGGCACACCCGACCGGTTGCCCACTACTATTCCTGCTTCCTATACCTTCCCTGAAGGCCTCTAGTTGACCTAATTTTGTCATTATTTTGGTGCCCTTTTATCACAATTAGGGTGTAGAATAGTTATATCTAATCATTGTGTTCACGCTCTATGGAACCACAACCTGTTGAGCAGCCAGTACCGGTAGAGCCTACGGCAAGCGCTCCTGTACCTGCTGCCGGTTCATCAGCTCCCATCACGCCACCAGTCACCCCTACTGAAGTAGGGCCCGCCAAGGCATCATCTAAAATTTTGTCGAACAGCATTGGCTTAGTTGTGCTCTTGCTTATTGGGTTGGGCGTGTACTATTTCACCCGCAAAGGGCACACCAACGCAGTGGCTACCACGGTGGCTACCGCTACCCCTGTCGCATCCAGCGCCGCAACGGCAACTGCCTCGCCGGCAACTTCGGCTTCAGCCTCAGCTTCGCCCTCGGCTTCGGCAAGCAGCAGCGCTTCTGCTTCAAGCTCTAACGCCGACTTTACCTCGGTAAATTCCACCATGAGTTCTATCGATACCGACGCTACGAGTGCAGATACCGACACTAAGAATGCAGATACCGCACCGGCAGATAGCGATACTACTCCCTAACTTACCCATATGAACACGCGCACCATTCTCCACACGGTTCCTATCACCCTAGCCACCCTAGGCTTGGTAATAACCTCCCCTATTGCCTTGGCAGCTACCAATGTCACCTCTGCTGCAGGCAGCTCGGAGACTGCGGTTTCAACAACAAGCGCAAACCGTCTTGCCAGTATCCAGACCAAGGGAGCTGCAGATATTACTGCCCGCACCACTTCCCTCACTAGCCTCATTGCTAAGGTAAACGCCGCCAAAAAACTCACTTCTATTCAAAAAGCCAGCCTGACTACTGAAATGAGCGGCGAAGTGACAAGCCTTGGCATCCTTAAGGCAAAACTTGCTGCCGATACTACTGTTGCAACAGCTGCAACAGACTTTCAGAACATATTTAAAGAGCACTACATTTACGCGTTCTTCTTGCCTCGTACCGAGCGCATTGTAGCTGCCGATGACATTGGCGACGCTGCTTCCCAGCTCACCGCGCTTGCTGCCAAGTTGCAAACCCTCATTACCACCGCCAAAGACAAAGGCACCGACACTACTGCTCTTATTACCCAGCTTGCCGACATGCAAGCAAAGGCTACCGCAGCGAGTACCGGCGCATCTGCTGCCATAGCTAGCCTAGTTCCCCTCACCGCTGCCGGTTACCCAGGCAACAAAACAACTGTCACCGCTGCCGCTGCTACCATTAAAACGGCCCGTACCTCCCTTGAAACGGCCCGTACCGACGCCAAGGCACTCATTGCTGCGCTTAAGAAAGACCTTGGTAGCAAGTAACTATTTTTTAGCGGCCAGTACTTGGTTGTACTGTGCCTGCAGGCTATCCACATAGCTTTGAAGCGGCCCCGGAGTCGTTCCTTTCAAGCTGGCAAAAAAGGCTGTACCTGTCTCTGCTTTGGGCCGGAGTAGCAGGCCCTGGGCCGCGTACAGGTAATAATTATTGTTCCATGGCAACTCGGCAATGGCCCCTTTCATTTCTTTAAGCGACTTGGCCTCATCGTCAGTACTTTGGGCAACAATATAGTCGGTAACCCCTTGGTTTAACCTAAACTTGGGGATGAACGGGTTTAAGGCAATGGCGGAGGCTATTTCGGTTTGGGCCTGGTGCAGCAACGGGATAGGGTTTTGGCTTTGTACGGCTACTTCGGTATCGAAACCAGAGGCGAGCATGAAATAGTTTTCATCATAAGGGTAGGTTTCAGTTGCCTGCTCAGCTAATGAAGCAGCTGTTTTAAGGTCACCGTCATTTTGGGCTATCCACATGGAATTTTCGATACTTTCTGCCTCCGCATAACGTGCGCCCCAATAAAAAACCGGTACCGATACCAGCAAAACGGCCGCTGCCGTCACTTGCCAAGGACGGGTAGCGAACGTGACATGTTTAAACTGCACTGAGCAGGAGAGGAGTAATAATACGCAAACTAAGATGGTTACGAGTATGCCTGTTAGCTGCACGGTAAAGAGGAATTGGTTAAAGAGCAGGAAGGTGACCAAACCCCCCAAAGTACTCCAAAAGTATGGCCTGTTTTCAGGTAACACCTTGTCTTTGTTGCGCAGGGTAAGCCAAAACAGCCCTATCCAAAAGAATAGGTAACTAAAGAGTCCCAGTATGCCACCTTGCGAGAACTGCTGGATGAGGTCGTTATGCGGCAAGTCCATGGCAATCTGGTAGTTCCAATTGGACAAGTCCTTGGCGTTCTTGAAAAACAAGGCCCTGTTAGTTCCGAGGCCACTGCCAAAAAGTGGGTATTGTTCGCCATTTACCAGGCCAAGTTTCCACTGGGTAAACCGTTCGGCGTTTGATGAATCGACAAAAAAAGTAGCTGCGTTGGCCGGACTTGCCGTTGGCTGGCGGCCAAAGGCCTGCAAGTCGTAAGGAAGGACGGTATAGAAGGCAAGGGAGCACAGCACGACCCCGACAATTGACAGGGCGGGCAACCAGGAGACAGCTTTGCGCCATGCACTCACAGCAATGCCCATGCCCACCGGAATAATGAGGCAGAGGTAGGAAATAAAATAGTCACTATTGGTAAGGATAGAAACGGCCCGGAAAGCCTTGATGGGCGCACCACCATGCACTGCCTCCCCGAGCACGTCCAAGCTTAAAAGAATCGCTTGCACAAAAAAGAGCACGAGGAAGCCCCGTACTTCCTTATCAGTGGGTTTAAGGGCCAAAAAGAAAAGGCCGAGCACGCAGAGGCAGCCAAAAAGGACGAGGCCATCAGCCATAAACATGTAGGCACCCCAAATACTTCTTAAAGGGAGTACCGAAAAAATGGTACTCAGGATTTTACTGCCAGCAAGCAGGCCCACTACCCACCAGAGTGGGCTACTTGGAATTGCAAACGTACCTTTGCCAGTTGCCCATAGTAAAAGCAGAATAATGACAGCAGTGATTCCCAGGAAAAAGAAGAACTGCATCATGAGCGGGTTGTTCCATCCGTTAAAGTTGATCCAAGGCACTGCAAATAAACCGGCTGCCAGGGCCCAGATCGCTATACTGTGCAAGCGGTTCGCCTGATAACGGCCCTTCAGAGCTGTCAAGAATTTTTGGATACTAAGAGGAAGCAGCTCGGTCATAATAATACCCTCATGATAGCTGCTGGCCGTCGAAGTGCAACGAATGTACTGCCTTTGCTGTTGCGCCCAGGTTGAGGAAGTGACAGAGAATAGATACTAACCCACTAACCTTAAGGAGACGTTATGGCAATTGATGAAGATATTGCAGCAAAAGAACAAGAGTTAGCGGAATTGCGCAAAAAGCAGGATGAGGCCAGAGCCCGCAGGGATGACTTGCAAAGGCAGCTTGATGAAGCCAACCGGGCACTTAACGATATCGGGCAATAGGAAAAACTTCGAATTTTTCTAAAATTTAGTACAGGAACGGCGTCCCAATAGTCCAATTGGGACGTTTTTTGGATTAAGTAGCATTCTGTTTTTGTTTGCTTTATGTTCGGTAAGTAGCTACGCCATCTTATTTACCGTCCCTCCTCATGAAGCATTCCCCTCTCTTTATGGGTTCTATTTGCCTGTGCCTAAGTTTGGTTGCCTTGCCTAACTTAACTCAAGCCTCTACTCCTCATGCCCATTCTTACTTAAAAGTGGCCAGCTCTCCTGGTTTAACCGGCTATTCCCCTTCCCAAATACGTACCGCTTATGCGGTGAGCCAAGTAAAACAGACGGGACATGGCCAGACCATTGCCATTGTCGATGCATACGACGCCCCATCTATTGAACACGACCTCGGTGTATTTAATGGGCAGTTTAACCTCTCCCAACTAAACGCTTCGCCAGGGTGTGTGAGCGCCTGTTTCACTAAGCTCTACGCTACCGGGAGCAAGCCTGGCACTTCGGCAGGTTGGGCGCAGGAAATATCGCTCGATGTTGAATGGGCCCATGCCATTGCCCCTCAAGCTAATATCTTATTGGTCGAAGCGAAAGACGACAGCGAAGACAGCCTACTCCAAGCAGTCGATGTCGCAACTGCCCATGGCGCTTCCGTAGTTTCTATGAGTTGGGGTGGCCCTGAAGCCACAAACGAGGCTGCTTTAGATACCCATTTTCGCTCCTCAGGGGTAGTATACGTTGCCTCCGCGGGCGACGATGGTAGCAAAACAAGCTACCCTGCTGCGTCTCCTTATGTGCTGAGTGTAGGTGGCACTACACTCAAGGTAAGCGCCAGTGGCACCCGACAAGGGAGTGAGACTGCCTGGACAGGATCGGGTGGAGGAGTATCCAAGTACGAAGACCGCCCAATCTTTCAAAAACCGTTCAACCCCCAAACACACCGCAGCATCCCCGACGTAAGCTATGACGCCGATCCGGCTACCGGCTTTGCCATTTACGATTCAACCAAATACCAAGGAGAATCGGGTTGGCTTATGGTTGGCGGGACAAGTGCTGGGGCACCACAATGGGCCAGTATTATTGCCCTGGCTAAAGAAGGAGGCAAGCTATCCACCAACGGCTTGGCCAGTTTATACCAAGCCAACAACGCACTGCGTGACGTGGTTTTGGGTAGCAATGGGGGGTGTGGTAAAACCTGTAGCGCAGGTATTGGTTACGATGCAGTAACTGGTCTCGGTACCCCCATCACCGGTAAATTACTTTCCTTGGTTAAATAGACTAAGACTTGCAGGAACATATTGCACCCTCCTCAGACTGAAAGTGCTTGGATTGGTGTGCGGAAATTGAGGCCGTAGTGGGGGCGAGCCGTGTTGTACACGGTGAGCCAGTCTTGGTACTTGTGGTTTAGTTCCGCGAG
>JBBQFV010000004.1:0-30924 GCA_038322405.1 Patescibacteria group bacterium | reverse complement strand
TCAAGCTTGTCATCGAGTTTGTCTGCTTCAAGCACTTCGGTCAGCAGCTTTTGATAGCTGGTCGTAAGCTCGTCACGGGCGAACACAATAAACGCGGCAATGTCTTCAGGTTCGACTTGGTCGAGCAGGCCGTTGGTACCGGCGTAAATGAGCACAATTTGCTGGCCGGTTGGCAGGGGATCGAACTGAGGCTGTTTCAGGAGTTCGGTGAGGCGCTTGCCACGTTCAACTTGGGCCTTGGTGGCTTCATCTAGATCTGAACCAAAAGCCGCAAAGGCTGCGAGTTCACGGTACTGCGCGAGATCAAGGCGCAAGCGGCCGGCCACTTTTTTCATGGTTTTGGCCTGAGCGGCACCACCCACGCGGGAAACCGAAATACCCACGTTTACGGCAGGACGAATACCCTGGTAGAACAAGTCGCCTTCCAGGTAAATCTGACCGTCGGTAATGGAAATGACGTTAGTCGGAATGTAGGCGGCCACGTCACCTGCTTGGGTTTCAATGACTGGCAGGGCGGTGAGCGAACCAGCACCCAGCTCGTCGTTCAGCTTGGCGGCGCGCTCAAGCAAACGGGAGTGCAGGTAGAATACGTCACCCGGATAGGCCTCGCGTCCGGCGGGGCGGCGTAGGAGTAAGGAAATTTCGCGGTAGGCGACCGCGTGCTTGGACAAATCATCGTAAATAATCAGGGCGTGACCGCCGTTTTCCATAAAGTATTCACCCATAGTGCAACCAGCGTACGGCGAGAGGAACTGCATGGATGCGGGGTCGGAGGCACCGGCGGCAACAATAATAGTGTGGTTCATGGCGTCGCGGCTCTCTAGTTCGGCGCGCAAACGAGCAATTTTCGATTCTTTCTGGCCAATTGCCACGTAAATACAAATTACCCCGCTATCCTTTTGGTTGATGATGGTATCGATGGCAATGGCAGTCTTACCCGTGCCACGGTCACCAATGATGAGCTGGCGCTGGCCACGGCCAATTGGAATCATAGAGTCGATGGCCATAATGCCGGTTTGGAGCGGCTCGTGCACGCTCTTGCGGGTAATGACACCCGGCGCAATGCGCTCGAGCGGGCGACGCTCGACATCTTTAAGCGGCCCTTTGCCGTCGATTGGCTCGCCAAGCGAGTTTACAATGCGACCAATCAAGCCCTTGCCTACAGGAACGGTAACTACTTCGCCTGTGCCGAGTACCCGCATACCGGCTTCTACCTTGAGGGTGTCGCCAAGCACAATGGCACCGATGCGCTTTTCTTCAAGGTTTAGGGCCATGGCAGCCACGGGGCCGGAAGGGGTTTGGATGTGCAGCAATTCGCTCGCCTGCGTATCGGGCAAGCCACTGATGGTCACAATGCCGTCGGCAATGCGCTCAACAGTACCAACGGTAGCCTCTTGGTTGCGTGGCTTCCACTCGCCGAGTTTTTCTTTAAGGTCTGCAATAAGTGATGTGTCAGGCATACGTGTATTTTTACGAGAGATGCTGGCTGAGGTCAGTGAGGGCGTTGCGGCCCGACATGTCAATAATCTGATCTTTGAACGCAATAATCATGCCACTGAGTAGGGTGCTGTCTACGGCAAACTCCACGTCGCGCTCGCCCCACTTAGCGGTCAACGTTTTGCACAGGTCGGCTTGCTCCTTTTCGGTAAGGGTTTCCGCACTCATGACGGTAATGATGTTGCGCCTGTCGGCCTCTTTGTCTAAAAGGCTGGCTACTTCAGGGAGCAGGTCGCCAATGCCTTCCTCATTTAGGTAGGCAATGAAGTTTTCGGCAATGGTACGGGCTGTTTTAGTACTCATGATTTAACCTCGCTCACCAGCTTTTTAATCTGCTCGCGCTTTTCCGAAGCTGGAATAGGGGAAGCGAGGACTTTTTCGGTGGCGCTGACTACCATGGTAGCTAGTTCGCCTTTCAATTCGCTCTTGAGCTGGGCGCGTTCGGCGACCAGTTCTTCGCGAGTCTGTGCGAGGAGCTTTTCGGCCTTAGCCTGAGCATCGGCAGAAAGTTTCTGCTCAAGGGCAGAGGCCTGCTTTTTCACCTCTTCAATGAGCGCGCGGCCATCTTGGTCGGCTTTGGCCAGCATGGCCTCGCGGTCTGCTTGGGCCTGTTCAAGTTGCTCGCGGGCCTTTGCCGCATTGGTGAGACCCTCTTCAATTTCGTGCCGGCGGTCTTCCATCAGCTTTTTGAGCGGCTTATGCAGTAATTTGGTCAACAAAATGACCAGCAACAAAAAATTGATGAGCTGAAAGATGAGCGAGCGAAGATCTATGCCGAGGGCTTCCATGCGCTTAGACGAACTTAACGATCAGTGCTACCACAAGGGCGAAAATGGCCAAAGACTCGGCGAACACAATGGCAAGTACCATGGTGTTGCGGATGGCGTTCTCGGTCTCAGGGTTGCGACCAATTGCGTCAAGGCCTTTACTACCAATCATGCCGATGGCAATAGCGGGACCTACCACACCTACCGCAATGGCGGTAGCAGCTGCAAACAAACGGGCGACATCTGCATCCATAGCATTCTCCTGAAAAACTTATTTACTTACTCACTGCCATCTTTGCTGGGTCGAGCGCAGGCTCGTCATGCGCATGACCGGCCTCATCGTGGCTGGCAACGGCAATACCCGTAAAGACGATAGTAAGGAAACAAAAGACAATGGCTTGTACGACCCCAACAAACATCTCCAAAAAGTAAAACGGCAACGGCAAAACCGGCAAAATGGGGGCGAGTGTGGAGGTGAGGTAGAGCAAAATGGCGATCAGCACTTCACCGGCGAACACGTTGCCAAACAACCGGAAGGAGTAGGAGATGACGCGCATGAGCTCGGAAAGGAGCTCGAGTATTCCTACCATGAAGTATATCGGACTGGAGAAGTTAAAAAAGGTGCCCAGATAACTTTTAATGCCCCGGTACTTAATTGCCAGGTACTGCACGTAGATCACGCTGCAGAGCGCGAGGGCAATTACCATGTTTAGGTCGGAAGTTGGGGCACGGACGATTGGCACAGGCCCAACGCCGTGGTTCACCACAATGCTGCCGACCCCTGGTATGAGGCCAAACCAGTTAGAAAGCACGATGAACAAAAAGGCGGTGACAATGAAGGGAAAAAGGTCGCGGGCCACTTCGCGCTTGCCTGTCACTTTTTCGGCGGCATCGACAAGAAAATCGTAGATAAACTCAAAAATGCTTTGGCCGGTCTTGGGAATTTGGCGCAGCGCCAGTCGTACAAAAATGCCAAAGATGAGACAGAGCAGGCTTATTCCAACTGCTGTGAGCATGCTATTGGTCACCGCAAGGGTGCCAAGGTGGAAGACGGGTTCTGCAGCAAGCGAGATAACAACGGGCATGCGAGGAAAATCTTTTATTGTGTACCTACAGACGAAAAGCGGTCCGTCACCGGGCCGATTTCTTACCAATCTAGCTTAGCAGGGAAACCCGGAAGTGAAAAGGTGCCAAAAACGTGAAACTTGACGAAAAGGAAAAATGAAGTAAAAATAACCTTCTCGCCATGGTGGACGTTACACCGTCGTTACACCCAGCATGCTGTCGAGAATTCAAGGAGGACTGGATTATTAATGGTTTCAGATTTTATGCGTTCACGGTCTATTAACGATGCTTGGAACTTTCGGGAACAGGCGTATCACACGATGCGTCGGAATCCTGACGCACTTTTTGCACTGGAAAAACCAGAACATATCTTTCAACCAACTGATACGGTGTATTGCATTGACGGCCGCATTGCGGGCGCCATTTGCAGTGCAGGCGGTTGTTTGCTTTTGGATGAAGAGAGCGACGTTCGGGCCTTCTTCGACAACGCCGGCATTACGGTAGTCACCAGCCACGAAGGCTGTGGCGCTGGAAAACTGGCGTTTTTTTCGGAGTTTTCCGACCGTTCGCAGGACGAGGTTGTCCCTCAAGAAATTGAGGACTGGGTACAGATGAAGACCCGCCAGTTGGCGGAGCGACATGGGCGTACCTATGGTGGCCACCTTGCGGTGTCTACTATGCCAATTTCGGACCATGAGGAACTGGCTACGTACTACGTAGCCGCTCCTATCGGGCTTCGGCTTGAGCCGAATCGCCCCGATGTTTTGGATGGCTTCGTCATTAGCGCGGCGGCACACCAACGTGCCAAAACCGCATTGCACGAAGCTATGCTCAGTATTGCCATCGCTTTTGGCGACCACGGCATGGGCCGCGACTTCTTTACGGAAGAGCGCCCGCATCTCTTGATCGGCCTTGGTGATCCGCATTCGGAACACTCGCAAGGGGAAACGTTGCGTGGTACGCTGCGGCAAGCAATTGCCAACGCTATTGAGCACAAGCTTTTGCGGCCGGGTGACGAGCAGCGGATCGAAGTAGTGGTAACTAATGTGCCGCATTACATTGTGAACCAGTACTCATATCGGGCTTTGGCTCACGCCTAGCCTTAAATCTTGAGCCGCTCCTAGGGGGCGGTTCTTTTTTATTTCGATACAAACGGGGAGTTGAGCCAAAAGCGCCAGGGATTATTGGCTGCTTTGGATATTCCAATGCGCGGACCTTGGTTAAAAGCGCCGGTGTAAGGAGTGCCTTCCAGTCGCAATCGGCCACTACCCAGCCATACCCCGTTTTCGGATTTAGTGACGCCAAGTGCTTGAGTCAGTCGGGCAGGTCCTGTTGTCAGATTTTTGTCATTTTCAAGGTGACGGTTGGCGCGCATAAGCGCTTGTCCTTCTACAGGTTCCAGTGCGCGGATCAGCACCGCTTGGCCATCGCCTTCTTTGCCTGCCACCACATTCAGGCACCAGTGCATGCCGTAAGTGAAATAGACATACGCATGTCCAGCGCCGAGAAACATGGGGTCGGTACGGGGAGTATGGCCCTTAAAGCTGTGCGAGGCGGGGTCATCGGAACGGTAGGCCTCGGTTTCCACTATGCGCCCGCTGGTGCGGCCATACGGCGTTTCGTGAATGAGCAGGCAACCAAGTAGGGCAGGAGCTGCCTCTAATGCGCCGCGTTCCAGGACAGGGAGCAGTGAACCTTTTTCAGATAAGGCATTAAAAGACATATTCTGAAAAACACAATTTTAAAAAATATGTCTTTTAATCAACCGATAATGCCGCCAAGCGTGGCGAGCTGGTTAAAGGCGTGAATGATTGGTTGGGTGAATGAGCCCAGAATGCCCGAAAAAATGAGCAGCAACAAAATGATGAGGCCAATTTGGCCGCCCATAAGGGAACGGTAGGTAGGAAAAAAGTAGGCAATGATTGAGGACCCATCTAGTGGCGGGATTGGCAGCATGTTAAACGCAGCCAGAAAAACGTTTATCTGGGCGGCAAAGGACAGGACATCGGCATTGAAAAAACTGATGTTGTACTGGCGGGTGGCAAAAGCAAGGGCATTTAAGACAATAGCCAGCAGAATGTTGCTAATGGGGCCGGCGAGGGCAATCCAGAGCTCATCAATTTTGTGTGAAAGCCGCATGGGGTTGTAGATAACCGGGCGGCCCCAGCCAAACCCGAGCAATATAAAGGCCACGCTCCCTATGGGGTCTAGGTGCGCAAGTGGGTTAAGGGTGACTCGGCCCATAAGACGGGGAGTGTCATCGCCTAAGCGATCGGCAGTCCAGGCGTGGGCAAACTCGTGAATGGTTATGGCCAGCACAATGGAGACCACAAAAATGATCGCCGCTACTGGCGACTGAGTGAGCAAGGTAAGGAAGGTGGACTGACCAATGAAAGAAGAGAACGCCATGAATTGACCACCAGCTAATAATCTGATAATGTACCGAAAGACTAGCACAGAATGAATCTCGAATCCAATGCCAAAGTGTGAATTTACCGGGAAAGTCCCGCACGCCATCAACAACGTACCAAAGTCCATGCACAAGACCCGTCGCATGGTGCAGCCTAATGTGCAAAAAATTGGGGGCGTTAAGATGTCCACCAGTTTCCGTCGCACACTCAAAAAGTACGGCTTGCTTGAAAAAGGAAGCGCGGCTGACCTGAGTAAGATCTTCCAGGTACGCTAAGTAAATAGCGCTGCTACTTCACTCGTATGTTCTGAAGTAACAGCGCT
The DNA here is from genome assembly GCA_038322405.1 of Patescibacteria group bacterium. Lineage (GTDB taxonomy): Bacteria > Patescibacteriota > UBA1384 > CAILIB01 > CAILIB01 > DATHWI01. Next base: position 24,862 of record JBBQFV010000004.1, on the reverse strand, counting down.
ATTTTAGTACGTCGGTTCTGTTTGAGCCTGAAGCTCGGCCGCGGCGCGGTCAGCAGCCTCGTGAACGGCCCGCTCTTCCGGATGCTTATCCAAATACGCCTCCCAGGCTTCCGCAAAGCAGGTCTCGCAGTACACGTCACGGGGATCAGAGGGCTCTGACAAAATCTTACCAACCCGCCCACACACCTTACAGGTAACGTTGAAGATAGGTTTGCCTTTAGCCCGCTTGTCGCGCATTTCCTTGCGCCGCTCGGGGCTGCGCCGGGGAACGTTGGTAAAACCTTGGCGCCAGAAAAATTCCTGCTCTTTGGCGGTAAAGATAAACGGCTCACCGGTATCTTGGTCGTAAAGCGTAATGTCTTGAAACTGGGGACGGTCCCCAGTTGGCGCTTGGGGCGAGGCCTGTTGCTGGTCATCCATATATCACTGTAATAGCACACGTAGCGCCCTTCCTCATAGTGCGCTAGCATGGTGCTATGCCTGCAGACCTGCCGACCCTCGCTCAAAGCTCGTTCATCGTTGCCCCCACTTCCAGTTGGGAGCAGCTCTGGGAGACGTATACGGTGAGTGCGCACCCAAGCGACCTTTGGCAGCCTGAAGAATGGGGAAAGCCCCTTGCGGTAAAAGACGTTAAGAACGTAAGGCACTTTGCCGGGCAGCAGGCTGTTGGCTTGGGCCGGTACATTGCCCTCCCGCAGGCAGACACCATGAGTAGGGAAGTGGCCAACGCCCTTCTAAAGCTGCTAGAGGAGCCACCAGCCGGACTTTCTGTCATATTGTTTGCTGAGACCGACCGCATGTTGGCCACCATTCGCTCACGGGTACTCACCATTATTATTGAAAGTGATGGGGATAATTCCCAGCGGTTAACCAGGTTTTACCGTTCCCTTGACCCATTGCGTGAACCAGCCCTTACCCGCCGGTTTCTCTACTACGCCCCGCTCTTGCACGCTACCATTCAGCCAGACCTAATTGTGGATGCCTTTCAGTCATGACTATCAAAATCATTATCCTGCTTGCCATTATTTTGGCTGGCCTGCTCATTGACTGGCGCAAGATTGCCTCGCGTTTCCCTAAGCGTGAAGCTTCAGCACGCGCTCCAAAAATGCCTGGCGTCCGAGCTAAGACAGTGGCTCAGCGGGTAAAAAAAGGCACGCCTAGTTCTCCTTCGGCTGGTTCATTCCCCATGGACTTACTGCCGAAAAACGACGAGCCAGAACCGGCAACCGGTGATCCAGAGCTGGACAAGCTTATGGCCGATGCCGACATTCACTTTCGCAAAGGCGAAATGAAGGCCGCCGAACAGCTCTACCTGCAAGTGGCGGCGAAAGACCCGTGCTGCAGCAAAGCCTACAGCCGCCTTGGCGTCATTTACCTCGAGAATGGCGACGATTGGGAAGACGCCGAATCGGCCTTCCGCCAGGCTTTAAAAACCGAGCCGCAGAACGGTTATGTGCTGAACAACCTAGGCCTCGTGCTGTATCACCAGGACAAGTTTGCCGATGCCATTCGTAACTTCGAACAAGCGGTGCGCCTTGATGACCTCAACCCTTCCCGCCACGCCAACCTGGGAATGGCCTACATGGCTATGCGCCAATATGCCAAGGCAGAGTCATCGTTCAAAAAGGCCCTCAAACTTGAGCCTAACGAAATGGAATATAAAGATTTGCTGGCCGAGGCAGTGGAGAAAAAGTTGGCCCATAAGACAATGGTCCGCCGATGAATCCGCGTATTTCAGTGGTGATTCCAGTAAAAAACCGGGTTGAGTACTTGGGATCGGCACTTCTTTCGCTTATCAATCAGACCTTTCCAGAATGGGAAGCAATTATTGTCGATGACGGCAGTACCCAGGACATTGCGGGCGAAGTAGCCCGTTTTCAGGAGTCCCGCTTTCGTTACGTTCGCAACGAAAGCGATGCCGGCTGCGCAGGGGCGCGTAATTTTGGCAACAAGCTGGCGCAAGCCCCTCTCATTTGCGTGTTTGACTCTGATGACATTTGCTTGCCTCGCCGCCTTGAAGTTACGGTAAACGCCATGGAAGCTGACCCAGGAATAGGAGTTTTTTACGGCAATCTCTATAACTGGAACGAGCATGGTTATGACGAACTAAGCAAAGAGCTTACTGACATTCGCGCTTATAAGCATTTTGCCCCTTTTGATAGGGAACTCATGTTTAAACGGGACATTGTGTGTCATGGGGCATGCTGTTATCGAATAGAACATCTTCAAGGTATTCAGTACGATACAAACCTTAGCTCGGCTGAAGACTATGACTTCTTTTTAAACCTACTTGAGAAAGATGTCCGATTTGCCTGGACCGAAGAAGCACTCCTGCTTTACCGGCGTCATGATAATCAAACTGGCAGCACTCCTGAGCGGCGGGCAATTTGGAGTGCTAACAGCGCAGAGGTGCATAGAAGGCATCCGGGTCCTTAGGGGTTGACTTTTTATCAAATTTTGGTAGTGTTCATAAACATTTAACCGAGCTTTGAGAAGCTCTGATTTTATTAGCCGAACAGAATAAGTCATGGCAAAAAAAGTAATTCTTGCACGGAAGAAAGTTGCCTTGGTTACCAGCCGTGAAGGGTCTGTATCTGGTGTAGCTGTGTTTATGGACGCTTTGTCCCGGGAACTAGAGGTACGGGGTTATGCTGTTGATCTACTTCGTCCTGAAAAAACTCAGTTAAAAGAAATCCCTCAAATTGGCTATGTGCTTGAATTCGCTCTCATGCGCGAGCGCCTTCTTTCTTATGACCTTATAGTAGGAAACGGTATTGGGCTAGCGGGAGCAATTGATCTCGATGTGCCTATTGTGTACAACATGCATTCAAATTCAATTGCTGGCAATTTAGCACTACGCCAAGGGTTTGAAATACTCACCTACCTGGAGCGGCAAATGCTTAATAAAGTATTGGGCAGGTTTTCCGACATGACCTGGCGCAATTTGCCTGAAGTATTAGCAACTAATAAAACCTTATTTAAAATTGATGCCCTTTTGGCAAAACGGGCTGACCGACTTATTGCTGTTTCACCCATGACAGCACGTAATGCCATTGACCACTTTGGTGTGCCAAAAGGCAAAGTTACAACAATTTATAACGCTGTAGATGGACGCTGGTTTTCCCCACGGGAATTCGATCCCTTTATTAGTGATTACCCGGTAAATGTTGTATTTGCTGGCCGCATGGTAGACAGTCCACTCATCCACTTTTTGAAAGGGTTTGACCGGGTAATTGGTGGCTTATCAGGTCAGCGAAAGATTCATGCCGTAGCCTTAATGCATATTGGGTCTACAGATCGTCAGGCGGTATATAAAGACTTCTTGAACGAGCATAAAATTGACAGCCGCTTTAACCTTTCGCACGAAGAACTTTTTAAATACCTCAGGTTTGGTGACATTTTTGTCATGACCTCGCGTAGCGAAAGTTTTAGCTTAAGTTTGGCGGAGGCAATGGCTTCAGGAATGGCGCCAGTAGTGTTTTCAACTGGCATAGTGCCCGACGTAATTGAATCAGGCAAAAATGGGTTTATCGTCAGTACTATTGAAGAAATGCGTCAGTGCATTGCTCAACTGACAGAAAATAAAGAAATGCGTGAAGCAATGGGACAAGCTGCTCAGAAAACAGCCAAAAAATATTTCACGTTTGAGCGCATGGTGGACCAGTACTGTAAAGAATTCGACCGTTTACTCGCCCGGTAAGCGTTGCTGGGTGTATACTGTCTGTACGTATGGCAGATGAGGGGATAGCAACAACAGGGGTGCAAGCCAGCGCCGTACCGGGTGCCATTCTTGGTGCGGAACGCAAAGCTGCACTGGCGACTATTCTTGAACGGGACGACGCAGCACCTGAGCTCATTGACTTGCTGATAGACTTTGCCATTGAGGCAGGGGCATCGGACATATTGTTTGAACCTCAGCCTGAAGACGGGCTCATTAGAATACGGATAGACGGCATGTTGCAAGTCGCGGCCAAAGTGCCGGCAGATCTGTTTTTGAATGCAGTTTCGCGTCTCAAGGTAATGGCAGGTCTCGATATTACCCAGCACACGGCTTCCCAAGAAGGAAAAATTGTCTTTGAGCGTCCCCAAACACAAATCGATGCTCGTACCGCTGTGGCCAACACTTCGAGCGGGGAAATAGTAGTACTCCGCTTGCACGATCGCCGCAGCACCCAGTTTTCGTTGCAGGGAATTGGCCTGAGCAACAAGGCAGAAGCCGATTACCGAGCGTTGCTCAATTCGCACGCCGGCCTCATATTAATCTGCGGTCCAACAGGTTCGGGAAAAACATCTACGCTCTATAGCTCACTGCACACCCTCAACTCTGACCATAAAAACATTGTCAGCATTGAAGACCCGATCGAGTATATTATTCCCGGCCTCAACCAAATGCAGGTCGAGGTGAAGCGGGGAATTACCTTTGCCGAGGGCCTGAAAATTATTTTGCGCCTTAACCCCGATGTAGTATTCGTTGGAGAAATTCGCGATACTCAAACCGCCCACATCGCGGTAGAGGCAAGCTTGACCGGGCACCTGGTTATGTCGACAATTCACGCCAACAGCGCGGTGAGCTCGCTCTCGCGCTTAGTTGACCTTGGCATCGATAAGTTTTTCATTAACAATGCGCTCATAGGTTCTATTTCCCAACGCCTTGTGCGCCAAACCTGCAAAGTGTGTGGCCGGCCAATGGAGCCAACTCCAGAAGAAGGGGAAATGTTCTTCCGTATTACCGGCCGGCGCCTGGAAAAGCAGGTAATTGGGGCCGGTTGCGAAGCCTGCGCCATGACTGGTTATAAAGGCCGCATGCCAATCATTGAGGTAATGGTGATGGATGAAAGCGTCCGCTCGCTCGTTACCCGCGGCGCTACCGAACGGCAAATTACCCAAGTGCTTGCCCAGAACGGCTATATTACTTTGTTGCAAGATGGAATGAATAAGGTGGAAAAAGGCGAGACCACCGTGCGCGAGGTGATTGCTAACGCGTTTATTACGAATTAAAGGACTAGCCAAACCTGCAATAATCTGGTACAGTTATGCACGACTACACGCCCTAGGGCGCTTTTCTTTTTGTTACTTTCCTCAACCTATTATGGATATCCGCAACGTCGCTATAATCGCTCACGTAGACCACGGCAAAACTACTCTTGTTGATGGCCTTTTGAAGCAATCTAAAACCTTCCGTGAGAACGAGGCAGCCATGAGCCAGGAGCTCATCATGGACTCGAACGACCAGGAGCGTGAGCGGGGCATTACCATTTTGGCCAAGACAACTGCCGTCAACTACAACGGGGTGAAAATTAATATTATCGACACACCGGGTCACGCCGACTTTGGCGGTGAAGTTGAACGCACCCTCAGCATGGCGGATGGTGTTATTTTGGTTATCGATGCGCAGGAAGGCCCAATGCCGCAAACCAAGTTTGTGTTGAAAAAAGCCCTGGGCCTTGGGCTTAAGCCTATCGTTATTGTGAATAAAATCGACAAAAAGGATTCTCGTGTCGATGAGGTTTTGCACCGCACCTATGACCTGTTCCTTGACCTGGCGACAGACGACTCTCAGCTCGAATTCCCTATTTACTACGCCATTGGCCGCGAGGGGAAAGCTTGGGCAGAAATGCCAGCAAACCCAGAAGCCGACGCAGACCTTACGCCAATTTTCGAGGCTATTGTAAGCCACGTTCCAGCTCCAAAGGCAGACAGCGAAGGTCCGTTCCAGCTTCTCATTTCAGCCCTCGCCTGGGACTCTTACCAAGGCAAGTACGCCATTGGCCGCGTAAGCCGCGGTACTGCAAAGCCTGGCTCAAGCGTAACCCTTATTCACGCCAAAGACGGCAGCACCGAAAGTGCCCGCATTGACCGCGTCTACATTAGCCAAGGGTTGAACCGAGTTGAAACACCAGTTGCCCTTGCGGGCGACATTGTTTCGCTCACCGGCATTAAAGCCGTTGGCATTAGCGACACTGTGACCGACCCTAGCACTCCGGAGGCGCTTCCTATTATTGCCATCGAAGAGCCTACACTCAAAATGGCCGTTGGTGCTAACACCTCGCCGTTCGCCGGCCGTGAAGGCAAGTTTGTAACGAGCCGCCACATTCAGGAACGCATTAAACAAGAGCTTGAGCACAACGTTTCCATGCGCATGGAGCAAGGCGAAGGCGCCGAGTTTATTTTGTCTGGCCGCGGTGAACTGCACCTCGCTGTGTTTATCGAAACGCTGCGCCGTGAAGGCTTTGAACTCCAAGTAGGTAAGCCAATGGTAATTACCCACGAAGAAAACGGTGTTACGGTTGAGCCCGTGGAAGAACTTTCTGTCGATGTTGCCGCCGACTACGTTGGCGCCGTCACCGGCGAAATTGGCCGCCGCAAGGGAATTTTGCTTTCCCAAGAAGACAGTGGCGATGGCTCGGTTCGCCTTACCTTCGAAATTACTACACGCGGCATGCTTGGCCTGCGTACCCAATTGCTTACTTTGTCGCGCGGCACTGCCGTGCTGAACTCGCTCTTTTTACGCTACGACCCGACCGGCACCGTCATTCCTAAACTGCGCAACGGCGTACTTACTTCTTCCGATATCGGCAAGGCGGTTGGCTACGGCCTCGATATTGCCCAGGGCCGCGGCATTACATTCATTCCGCCACAGACTGAAGTCTATACAGGTATGATTATTGGCCTCAACGGCCGCGACGAAGACATTGAAATTAATGTCTGCAAGGAAAAGAAACTTTCCAACGTGCGCGCCTCTGGCGCCGACGATGCACTCGCGCTTACTCCTCCAACTATTTTGAGCTTGGAACAGTGTTTGGACTTTTTGGAAGATGACGAACTTTTGGAAGTTACACCAAAGAGCTTGCGTCTACGTAAGAAAATTCTAGACGCAACCCAACGTCAAAAGGCGAAAAAGTCAGGTAACTAGAAACTTACTGGAAAAAACCGCACTCCTTAACGGGAGTGCTGTTTTATAATGTCACTCATCGGGAGGCAGGTGGCCCTCAGAACGAAGTTGATTGAGCGCGTCGACTTGGTATTGCTGAATGTCTGTCTCGCGTAACTTACTCAGGACCTTACCCTGAAAGTCTGGCGTCGATTTTGGTGACGTGTCTATCCGCGCTATGGGCCAAATAATGAAGTTGGCCCGCTGGGGCTCAAGGTTAAATTTCTCCAACCACATTTCGAGCATGCAGGTTGTAACTTCTGCCTACACTTGATCAGTAATGAACAAGTGTTCAGCGTCTGGAAATTCCTTCACTTCCTCAGCAACCATCTTGAGCATGCTGGCTATTTCGTAGCTAGTGGTATCTAGACCCACATTTAGCTGGTTCGTTTTAAGCATGTACGACGAGCAAGATTTTGCTTCGGTAAGCCCTCCAGCGCCCAAACGACCACCTCTAGCAGCGAATTTGGTATTGCTTGGTATTGAGCGTTCTGCAGCAAGGCTTAGAACTGCAGCGCAGGCGTCGAGGTACTGAATGTGGCCAAGACGGCTTTTAGCATCTTCACCGCCTACGCATCCGAAACAAACGAATGATCCGAATAATTTTTTCAATGTTACCTTCCTGAATCTTGGAAACCATACCTGGAAAATGCACTTTTATCAATGAGTTCTGTATACTCAAAGCATGTTTTGGAGCTTGAAAAGGAGGCGCCATGAACCGTGTACGCGAGTGGGCCCTTGTGGCCACCCTCATGGAGCGGGGTGCGCTTCACATTCTTCTCGTTCGCTACAACAATCGCTGGCAAGTCCCAATCGGCACTGCCGACAATGCACTGTGCGCCATTGAAGAATATCGCAGAAACTATCTGCGTTTTAATTGGGAGTGGTGTTCAGTATGGCAGGAAAATATTGCGGGATATTCCTGTTATAAAGCTACTACATATCGAATTAATCGCAGCCTTATCCGGCGTACTAATGCCCCAGAAAAGGTAAAACTCTACTCGCTTGAGGTGGCTCTCAGCATGGCGCCCGCTTCCCCAACACGAGAAATTCTCGTACAGCTCATTGCTGAAAAAATAATTCCGCGCCGCCCATAATTTGGGCGGCGCACTTTGTTATTGCTAAATCAGTAAAATCTGGTACAGTTCCCTCAATACCGCTTTGGCGGGTGGACATATCACAAGGAGGCTTAAGTGGCCAAGAAAGAAAAGAGTAAGGAACGCGATGTTCAGAAAGCTGCCCTGTGCATGGTTGAAGTATTTATGAATGATCCTTTTGTACAAAGCCAATCAGCTCAAATTATGAGGAAATTCAAAGACTTCAGTAAGGTTAAGCCTGAATGCTATGTGCGGGAATGGCTTGAACATTTTATTCCCGTTGTGCTCCGTGAAATGCAATGTGGCGAGGAAGATCTGATTGCCCGTTTGCCTCTAGGTAAAAATGAAATCGTTTCAATAAATGCCCGGGGACAAATAGAACATGCGGATCTACAAGCAGTTCACGAAGTATATTGGCCGCTTAATACGTGGGCAATTGAGGGGGCTTGTTTCGCACAGGAAACAGCAGTTATGGCCTTAGCGGATTGGTATCACTATCAGCGCCGATATCAGGGCATTGGGGCGTGCTTGTACAAGGTCTTCTATGTTAACGCAAAGAAAAACATTCCTATCCAAGCATTTGGTACGGTGTGCATTTCAGCGAACATAGGGATAGGCCCAGCCTATGTGGCGCCGGCGGAGTGGTAGGCAATTATTCAATCGTGGGTCAGCGTTTGCTGGCCCACTTTTTTATTTCAAAAAATTCCAACGCCCTATAGTAAAATGCAGTATTTAAAGAAATTAAAAAAGGTTCGTTTTGAAGAATGATCGGCTTTCGCATCTTAACGAAAACGCAGTTCTGAGAAACGAAACGCTTATTTTAATATATACGCAAAAGTATTGGCGAGTGGCATGAGGGCGCAAGCCGAACGCTTGGGCATCTTTATTTTCAACTGCCCGTCTTGAATCATGCCGGCATGAAAAACTTCTAATACATCTACGTATTGCTGGGACATTATTTTAGTGCGCAAATGCGGTGGGAGGTGGGGGTTGTTAGCAATATCTACCACAAGCGGTTCGTGCATGTCTTCATCACTCAAATTAATGGCAATGATCATCCAGTCGTCGCGGTAACTGCGCAAATACACGTAGCGGCGGTCGTCTACATGTAACGTAATTTGATCGCCGTAACGCAGGGCGGGGGAGCTACGCCGCAGTTTAATCATTCGCCGAACATGGTCGAATACATCGAAAGCCTCGGTTCCTTTGTCGGGCGTGAGGCCGTTGCCAATTAAATGCCAGGGCATGTCACGGCGGTTGTCTGGCGCGCTACCTCCTTCAAGGCCAAGTTCAGTGCCGTAGTAAATTTGGGGAATACCCCGGGTAGTGAGCTGCAAGGTAAGGGCTAGCTTTAGAATTTGAAGGGCCCAGCCACGGTTGCCCATTCCTTTGTTGAGCGCGTTAGTAAAGAAGCGGCCTGGCAAATCGTGGTTGTCCAAAAGGGTAACCAACTGGTTGTGGTTGGTGTACATGGTGTCGTGGTTGAGCACCCCATTCCCTTGGTCGCGCAAACTGCTGTATGGGGTGGAAAGGAGGGAAAAGGACTCGCCGCCAATAAACACCCTCTCGATGGCATTCTGCAGCGGAAAGTCGAAAAGCGAATCAAAGGCAAAGTGCTTTTGGTAGGCGGAGACTTTGTCGATATCGAATTCCAGCACCTCACCAAGCAGGGTAATGGTCGGGAATTTGCTCTTAACCGTCGTTTTGTAATATTGCCAAAAAATACTCTCAACATGCTTGGCCGTGTCCATGCGAATGCAGTCAATGCCTGTTTCCTCAATCCAATCGGCAATGACACTCGTAAAGTAATCGGCTACTTCGGGCTCGTCTTGTTTAAGGTCGGGAAGGCCGGTGAGCCAACTGCCGATATCGCCAATTTCCTGTTCCCCACGCGGCCTGTTGAACCAGTGTTGCTTGATGGGGCCTGAATTGTCACCAGCGAGGGCGGGGTGGAGATACCCTGTATGATTCACCACCATGTCAAAAATGACCTTTATACCAGCGGCGTGGAGCTGGTCTACTAAGTCTTTCAAGTAGCGCTTACTCCCTGCTGGAATACCAGGTTTTGGCTTATAGAGGTGAGAATCGATTTTCTCAAAGTTGAGCGGCCAATAGCCGTGGTAGCCGTAGGCGCCGTGTTCGGGCATATTGATTTGCTCGAAAACCGGGGTTATCCACAAGGCGGTAATGCCTAAGCTTTGCAGGTAAGGAATACGGTCAACAATCCCTTCAAAGTCCCCACCGTGAAAGGCTTGCGGATTGTTTGGATCGACATCAAAATCATTGCCGGTGTCTCCGTTGGAGAACCGGTCGGTCATGATGAAATAAATAATATCGTCCTGTGTAAGCATGCCCCTCTCTGTTACCTACCAATTATAGCAGTAAAATAGCCTTCGTTTGATGACTCACGTTCTCGGCATTCAAAACATGAATGTCTGCGACCGAGGCTACAAACGAAGGCTATTTTACTGTTCCACGAACACCAGGGCATTAGGCACTGCCCGGCCTGGCCCACGCTTGTAGCTGCCGTTATACCACCAGCCGGTGGAGCCGCCAGCATCGATATTTAAAGCAGTATCTACTCCAAGTGACACCATGACAGACCCAAGGTCCATAATTGTCGCGCTCTGAACAAGGGCCATGGTAAGGTGGTTTCCTTTTACCCCAATTGCTGCCCGGCTAATTTTGGCGGTCAATTGTTTGTCATCAAGAGTACTTTCATCGACCGAATAGGATCCATTAGTGACAACTGTCGGCTTATGGTTAATGCCGGCAAAGACACTTGATGGCGCGTCAATCCAACGGCTGTAATAGGTAGGGATTCCGGTGCTACTAAACGTCATAAAACCGTCATTTTCTCCAAGGCCATCGGTGGCGTTGATCATTTTTTCAATCCGCGGGTTTTTAATTTTCCAAAAGAAGTTATTTATTTGATCACTGCACGAGGAATAGTCGGGTGGGCAAAAGTAGGTGCCGTTAATGGCGGCAACGGCCCCGGCGTGACGGTCGGCATACCCTTTTGCAGAAAGCGCGCTGCAGTTATTGGCACAATCGTTGTCATCGGCTGTGTCGGTAATGACTTGAATTTTGCCAGGGCCAAGTTCGAATTCCATAATATCGGTGGTAAAGCTGCCCCGGCTGGAGGTGACAGTTGTGCGACGGTACGAGCTATGGGCTGTCGAGTCACTCGCGGGGGTAGTTATTATGCCGATCGGTTTTGGGGTAGGGGGAGCTTTAGGGGTGGGAGTAGGCGCAGGAACCTGGACTGGGGTGGGTGTGCTTACGGGGACTGGAGTAAGCGATGCTTGCTGGCTTGTAGTTTGCAGGCTGGCAATTGTGACATTATCTAACGTAATTGGCTGGTAGGCGTCGCGTGTAATAGTCACCGAATAAGTGCCCACAAGCAGCTTTAAACTGACCAGGCCTTGGTCGTCTGCAGCGCCTGTAGTGGATTGTCCCGCAAGCGTAGCCGATACTGCAGCCCCAGCCCCATTACTTACGGTGAGGGCAAGAGTGCCATACTTTTTGGCCTCTTCTGCCGCAGCTAGTTGAGCCGCCTGTACTACTCCAAGTTGCAGGGTAAGGGCAGCGTTTGCAATAGTGGTTTCGGTAATGACGCGGCTGTAGGAGCCAGCATCGAGAAGATTTTTAATGGCTGCCAGGCTGGCTTCTTGCACAGTAGTGTCTATGCCGGCTGCTTTAGCGGCTATAATTGTATCTCGCAATGTGCGGTAGGTTTTGGCCGCGGCAAGGTAATTCTGGAGGATTACTCTATTAGAGCTAAAGGTTTGAGCAGCATTGGTTGCCCGCCCAAGGGCTGCCTGCACACTGTATCCGCCACCACTCGCAAGAATAGCGACAAGTGAGTAGACACTCGGCCGCAGCCACCAGCGGGAAAAGGGGAGGGTGCGGGGGCGAATCATATGAGTAGCATAGCATGAGGCTTTGGTAGATAATTTATTGGTAAGCTTCCTTTTTACCAAAGGTAAAGGACCTCGAGAGGCCTCAAACAGCTCACTAAGCTTGATTTTGTGCTAAGGTGGAGCTATTCCCCCTAAACAGAAAGGCCCAGATGATAATTCGTTTCACCAAAGGTATCGGCAAGCCTAATGTGTTGACCTGCGTGCGCGATGACAAAACCGTGACTACTTTCACAGCGCCTAACGCTACCGAGTTTTTTGTACTGCACGATCTGACCCATTACGCGGTAGAAACAGTCCTTGGATATAAGTATGCCTTTTACGGTATTGTCTCCGAGGGTCGTGACATTCAAGATTTTGGCACTCAGCACGGTCGTAAAGACGAGCGACCATACACGCCACAAGCGGGCTATGCCGAACATATTGTAGGCCTTATTCAAAACAGCAGTTGGGGTGAACTGACCTTTCCATCCTTCCGGGAAATGCTCAAGCTTGTGTATAGCCGGGCCAATGCCGTGCCACCGCAAGTAACCGAAACTCAGTTTAGGGATATTACCGTACTCATGCGCAGCCTTATCCAGCAATGGAAATTGTTGGAAGAGGGTGAAGTATTGGAGCTGCCTTTCCCAGCAGCCTAACATGCCTGTGTACCGTGGTGCTAAAAAAGCCAAACGGCACTCGACGCTCATTCGAGAGTCGGTAGAGGTAGTAGCACTTGCCCAGCGCTTGGAGGAGGTAAAGCGTATTCTGCCAGGCATTATAAAGCCGCGTTGTTCGCGTGGGGAAATGAGCATCAAAATTATCGATGAACCAGCTTGCCTCAAGCTTGTTGTGCACGGGAGTAGCGCGGTGCAAGAATTGCGGCTGTATACCAATGCTCACGCGGTGGTGAGACGGGAATTAGAAAAGGTGTTTCGCACTCAGTAGGTTCACTTCTTTTTCTCTAAGAGGTTTTGCCGCTAAGCCGTTTACAAGCCATAAGCCCTTGGTGCGAATTTTTTCATTGGGAGAAAAAGATCCAAGCCAGTTATCTGAAGGTTTGCATTCTGCACATGCCGCAATGGTGGCAATAATTCGCGACTCAATAAGCAAACGTTCGATCATTGTTTCAACTGAAATGACCGCGAAGCTGAATTGGCCTTGCATGTGTTTTGTAACCTCCTGCTCGGTTTGTTGTAGCTTTTCTTTATCAATATGTGCCGAGTGACGCTTACGGGCATCACGCGACGTGAGGTCAATTTCCCACCATTTCAAAAAAGGATCTTCAAGTTTATTTAGCAAGCAACGGCCAATATTTTTGCGGAAAATACTACGGTCTTTGTTTTCAGTTAAAAAATGTTGCTCAAGCCGCGAGCGTAATTGGTTATTTCCGGTATGGGTGCCAATCCTAACTATGCGGTCTTTTCCATGGCCTTGCTCTACCTTTTCAAAGACTACATATAGTCCATTTTGCGGAATATCGTTAGCATCAAAGGGTATAGAAAAACGGTGAAGTTTATTGAAAAAGAGATGTACATTTGTACAGGCAGCACTTATTGCAGTGCCTTTTTTTAGATACTGTAAGCGCTTGCCAAAGCCAAGTCCTGAAAGAGGAAGCTCATGGTGGGGAAAATAGGGGAGAAGGTTTTTATAGTATGTTCGTCCTGCCAGAAATAAGACTCTGCAGTCTTGGGGCTCAAGTTGACCGCTGAAAGTTTGATACACTTTTTCCGCCCATATTTTTTGCTCTTTCGCAGGGAACAAATTAAGGGTTAAGTCGTAAGGGTCTATTTTGTCGCTTAGACTGAGTAATCAGTATTTTAGCAGAAAGAATAAAAATCAGTACTGGTCTCTGCCGCTCCGCTAAACGAAGACTTGCTTTAAAAAGAGGGCTTATGTACATGTCCCGCACCAGCGCAGCTTTGGAAACTTTCTTACTTGAGCAGGAAATGAGAAAGATAGTTTGCATAGACTGACAATAGCAAAAAGAGCCCCGCAAGAGGCTCTTTTTCTACTAGTACATATCCTTATTACCGTACATGGTTTGAATGTAACTAATCTGGCCGACATGGTACATGGTGTTCCAGTACGAGTAGGCCATGATATCCATATAAGACATCTTGCCCCACGGAAGATCGAGGGTTTCCTGCATGCGTTCTTCGGGGAATGCCCGAATAGCAGTAACAAGCTCCTTAATCCCAGAGCAGGCAATTTCCTCATATTCAGCAAGCGACTTAAGCCCTTTGCCCTCATTCATTTCGCCCATCTCGCCGGTATTTAGTAACCCGGCAATTGGAATAAGGATGGTAGAACATTCCTTTACCAGTTCAATAGCGGAGCGGGAAGTTTCGGCTGGCTTCCAGCTTAGCTTGTCCTCCGGCATTGGCTTGGCCGTGCGGAAAAGGGTGTCTATTGCCTCGCTTGCGAGTGCAGCCAGGCCTTCTTGAATAGTCATGGGGTGTATTAGTGCTAGTACTTCAGCACTCTACCAGTAAACCTTTATTTTGCCGAGCAGTCGGTAAAGAGGGTCTGCAGCATGTGCAGTTTTCCCTCGTCGATACTTTGCCAGTTATCAAGTAGCACTCCGCCTACGTCGTGCGAGTTAGGGTTCCAGGCCCAATAAAATGAGCTGCACATGTGGTTATTGATGAAAAACTGGGCCAGGCTATCCAAAACCTGCTTGTCTTTGCCATTACTTCCACTGTACTTGCCGCCCCATTCGCCAGGAATGACGGCAACGGTTTGGGCGAGCTTGCCAAATTGCTTGTACCAAATGCCGGACAAGTTCAAAGGAAAATTATCGGCTGAATAGTAGGACTGGTTATACAGGCTTGGCCCATAAATATGGGGGCTGAGCACAAGCTTGTTGGCAGGAATAGACTTGATGCTGATTGGCGTACAGTTATAGGGTTCAATTGTGCCTCCCCACCAATTACCGTCAGCCGTAATGCAGCTAGGGTTAGTGTGAATCCCTTCAACGAAAATAGTGATTTTTTTGTTTACCGCAAGCACTGCCTTACCGGCCCGTTCGGCCGCCAAGTTCCAGTCGGTCAGCACATTGCCGGTGCCCCAAGTGGCAGCACCATGGGGTTCATTTTTAAGGTCGAGGCCTACAAAGTAATCATTGTCTTTGTAGCGCTTAGCGAGGTCAGTCAAATAACCAATCCATTGGCTTTCGGGATGGTCAGGGGTGTACCACAATTCGGTGTAACCACCGCAGTCATAGCTGTGAAAATCAAACATATAGTAGAGGTGGCGTTGCTCTAGCTGAGCTACAAAAAGGTCTAAGGCCTGCATGCTTCTAAGGCCTACAAGGTCGGGGTTGAGTTTGTAATCAACGGTGCCAACAAGACTGTTGTCCAGGGTTCCGGCACAGACAGGGATGCGCAGGGCGTTGAAGCCAAGTGCTTGAATTTGATCGAGCATATCATACCAATTTCGGGCCCACAAACCATGCTCAATGTGATCAGGAGTATCAAAACCAAACCAGTTGATACCGTGTAAGGTAACCATGGTTTGGTTGTCATAGAACTGCCCATTTTTTACCAAATAATTGGTAGTGAGCGGCTGGGCTTGAGCTTGTGGCAGCGCAAGGGGAGTGCCTGTGTCGGCTTTGGAATACAGACTACTGAGTGGTGTAAATAAAAGACCTGCCGCAATTGCAGCAATCACGCTACCGGTAAGGTAGGTGGTCCAACGCTTGCGAATGGCAGTCCAGAGTTTCATATGCTAGTCGCGTTGCCGCTTGGCAAAGAATGTCTGTAAGTCAGCCTTTAGCCCGCTATAGCGCAACTGAATGGCCCCCCACCCAAGTTCAAGAGCAACTTTTGCCGGGTTGATGGCGCTTTCGCCATAGGAACGTTCGGCAAAAATAATAGGCGTCCCTGCAAGTCGGGCACCATTGCGGCGGGCCCAGTAGAGCAATTGAAAGTCGAGGCCCCAGGCGCTTGGTTGCAACTGTTCAAAGCAAATGGCAGAGCGGCGAAATACCTTAAGTCCCGATTGCATATCTACGTCGAAACCAAGTAAGAAGCTGCCAAAAAAAGCGCGGAAGCTGCGGCTAAACACCGTGCGCAGCAAGGAGGTATGTCGTTCGGAGCGTTCGGCAACTACAATCTCATTGGTTTTTAGAAGCTGTAGCATGGCGGGCAAAGCTTCAGGTGGGTACTGCAAGTCGGCATCAATAAAACCAATGAGTTCGCCACGGGCATAGGCAAACCCTTCCAAAATTGAGAAGGCTTTGCCACGTTCGCCCTTTTTGGAGTGCAAGAAAAGAGGGGCGGTCGCCTTGATATCTTTAATTGCCCGTACAGTACCATCTTTAGAATGGTCATCAATAAAGATGAGTTCAAAAGAAAGGGGTACTTGCTGCATGGCGACCTTAATACGCTTAACCAGCTCGGCTACATTGCCACGCTCGTTATAAGTAGGGATGATAATGCTGAGATCGGGGGTAGGGGTAACCATTCCTAGGTAAAAGTAGTGAATGAAGCACCGTACCACAAAAATAGGCTTCTGTAAAGCCTTTTACCCCATTCAACACTACTTTCTTCTTACTAAGAAGAGCTGCTCTGCCCCAGCAATGATGTTGCGTAATCGTTCCACCAAGCCCCGGCTGTGGGACCGCCGTTACAGGTGCCATCAGATTCGCCTGGATGTTTTACCCAAAGGTAGGCATCAACAATGGCTAGGCCAGTTGAGGTGGTGGGGAGGGTGCCAACTTTGCGCCCACTGGGGTTACACCACTGGTTGTCGGCAGTTGGGCCGTTGCCGTTGCGGCTGGTATCGATCACAAAGTGCTTGTTGTCGGTGAGTGCCGAAATAATGGTTCCGTAAGCAACTTCGTCACCGGTGAGCCGGAAGTTGGATACATTAAGGGAAAAGCCGTTGGCAGTGGCAATCCCTGATTGCCGCAAACGGCCGGCCATTACGGAAGGGTCTACCCAGGAGGAGTTGCCGCCGTCTAGGTAGACAAAGGAATCAGCGTTGTGGAAAGCAGTTACAGCATAGTTTAAGAGGTGGTAGCGGGTTGCTAAGTCATCTGCAGAAAGGCAGGAGATTTGGGCCAGCGCGTCAGGTTCTACGATAACCACGGCAGGAGTGCCCTGCACCGAATTGGCGACCGCGGTTACCCAGTTTTGGTAGGCCTGGGGGGAGTTAGAACCACCCGCAGAATAACTGCCACAGTCGCGTTGGGGAATGTTATACAATACCAGTACACCTAAGGCCTTGGTTGCGGCGCTACGCACAAGGTAGTTACGGGCAACGGAAGCGCTATCTGCTTGCCAGTTGCCAAGCCAGAGGGCTTGGGGATTTGCAGACAGTTGGGTCCAGGCGGTCGTGACAGGGGATGGGGTTTGGATAATTGAAGCATCGGCAAATAACATTTGGCCTTGTATGCTGGGTGTCGGCATGGGTGTCGGTGTAGTTGTGGGCGCTGGGGTTGGGGTGGGGGTGGAAGTAGTCACTGACTTGGTAGCAGAACCCGCGCTACTTGTTTTTGGCGCGCTTGTGGAATGGGGCTGACTAACGGCAGGCGCGCTCGTCGGGTTGGGGGTATCGGAAACCACCACCAGGTCGGCAGGAATAGGCACGGGGGTTTGGGTAGCATTCGCAGCAAGATTGGTGGTTGTAGCCCCCTTTTTGGGGGCAACCGTAATAGAGAGCACCTGTGGGGAGGGCTCTTGTAGGGTAGCGGCAAGTACGTGGTAAACCCAGTTCGGGATTGTAGCAACGGCGATTCCAGCGAGGCTACCAATCACCAGGAAGGGGAGGCTCCTTCGAAAAACTTTTAAGGACGGCATTGCCTCGAGTATACCAGGTTATGCCAATTTCCTCAAACGCTATGAATTTAGCGTGAAATAGGCTCTGAGAGCTTGACATCTCATCGAATTGTAGTATAAGGTGGCCAAGCATCGCACTATCTCTTGTCACTATTTTGTAGAAAGCTGACACGCGTCATGAAACAGATCTCCGCCCGTATGTTTTCTTTTGCACTTGTCCTTGCTGGTGTTTCTTCTTTTGCCCAAAGCGCAAAAGCAGCCGCTGCAAGTACTGCAACCGAAGCAACATCTACATTCGTTCAACCCCTCTCCAGCGCGCCAACTACTTATACGTATCACTTTGATTCGCTAAGTACGGCCCTGACTGGGGAACTCTACCTAGGGGCTGCACTTCTTGCAGTTCTGGGTATACTGTTTGTGTTAGACGTTCCTGCTCTCTTGTATGGATTGGTTCTTCAATTTATTGGTTACCTCGGTGGCCTCCGTCGCCCAGCTAAAGTTCCGGAACAGGCATGAAAACGCGCGTAATAGGGGTAATTCTTTTGTTGGTCGCACTTGCCACTGCTGGCGGTGTGGCTTTTTATAACAGCAAACAGCGTCAAATTCCGATTATATTTTCGGACTCGGAATTGCTATCTAATGTATGGCGCAACTACAAGGCTTCTTACTTGGAGCCTACTACTTTCCGTACGCTCGACAAGCAACGCGACAACATTACAACGTCGGAAGGCGAAAGTTACACCATGCTGCGCGCAGTGTGGATGGATGATAAAACTACCTTCGACGAAAGCTTGAAGTGGACTACCGATAACCTACACCGTCCAAATGACGCCCTCTTTAGCTGGCTGTTTGGCCAACGGAGCGATGGCTCATATGGTATTGAAACTGACAAAGGTGGCGCCAACACTGCCGCCGATGGTGACACGGATATTGCCCTCTCGCTTCTCATGGCCCATGGCCGTTGGAACCAAGGGGAATATCTTCTCCAAGCAAAGGCAATTATTAACGATATCTGGAAAAACGAAGTTGTTCAGGTGAATGGCAAGTCAGTCCTTGCGTCCAATAACTTGGAACAAAACTCTACTGGCACCATTGTGGTAAACCCTTCTTACTTTTCACCTTACGCTTACCGGTTGTTTGCAAAGGTAGACCAAGCACACGACTGGATGGGTGTTGTTGACAGCTCATATTCCATTTTAAACGACGCATCGACAGATGGCCTCAATACCTCAAGCAGCTCATCCCTTCCGCCTAACTGGGTCCTTGTCGACCGCCAGGGCGGTTCATTGCACGCCAGTCCAGACGCTACGTTGGATACTAACTACGGCTATGATGCCATGCGCATCCCATGGCGTATTGCCCTCGATTACACGTGGAACCAAAACTCCGCAGCAGCCAAGTACTTAGACCGGTTGTCCTTCCTAGGTGCACAATGGCAGAGCGCAGGTAAGCTGAGTGCCGTGTACAAACACAATGGCGACGTTATGACAGGTGAGGAATCTCCTGCCATGTATGGTTCAAGCATGGGGTACTTCCTTGTTGCCGATCCTAAAGATGCCCAACAGGTATTCAGCCAAAAGCTTGCCACACTTTATAACCCAGACAAAGATGCCTGGGTGAACGTGCTTGGCTACTACGACGATAACTGGGCATGGTTTGGTGTCGCAATGGCTACCCACCAGCTTCCTAACCTTACGAACCTATGAAGCACGGCGCTTCTAAAACGCACTTCTTACAGACCCAAGTGCCTCGGCAGCTGCTTGCTTTCAACATCCTAGCTTCGCTAGCTTACTTCCTATTGCTGGCTTTTCACTTTGCGATAGGTAACAAGTACTTGTTCGCCATGCTGCTTTTTGGGGAAGTATTCCACCTCTGGCAGGTCATAGGATTTACGCTCACCATTTGGAATACCGAGTGTAACCCTAAAATGAAGAGTACTATTACTGATCCAGTTGCGGTATTTATTACTGTTGCCGGTGAGCCAGTAGAAATTGTGCGCGAGACTGCTATTGCGGCCAAGAACATGGAGTATCCAAACTTTGATGTCTACTTGCTGAACGACGGCTACGTTGCTAAAAAAGAAAACTGGCAAGCCATTGAAGCGTTGGCCAAAGAGCTTGGGATTCAGTGCGTTACGCGCAAAGTTCCCGGTGGCGCAAAGGCAGGCAACATTAACAATGGCTTGCGCGAAACCACTGCTCCGTTCATGGTGGTATTCGATGCCGACCACGTGCCCCACAAAGACTTCCTTGAAAAAACCATGGGGTATTTTTCAGATCCTAAAATGGCCTTTGTTCAGTCTCCTCAATACTACGCAAACAACGATGCCAGTTATGTAGCCGGTGGAGCTTGGGAGCAGCAAGAATTATTTTTTGGCCCTATTTGTAAAGGCAAGAACCAGAATAGTTCTGCCTTTATGTGTGGTACCAACATGGTTGTACGCCGCACCGCTATTGAAGAGGCGGGTGGCATGTGCGAGTTCAATATTGCCGAAGACTTTTTAACCTCCCTCTTTATTCACGAGAAGGGCTGGAAGTCTGTGTACGTACCAGAAGTGCTGGCTGAAGGATTGGCGCCAGAAGACTTTCTTTCCTACTCCAAGCAACAGTTCCGCTGGGCTAGGGGTAGCTTAGAGGTTATATTTCGCTACAATCCTTTGTTCCGCAAAGGACTTACCTTCATGCAGAAATTTCAGTATTTGGCCTCGGCTAGTTATTACTTGTCGGGAGTTATTGTTTTGTTAAATGCCCTGTTGCCTCTCATATTCTTCTTTACTGGCGCTGCCCCTATTACTACTTCTACCATGGCTTTGGCTGCAGCTTTCCTGCCATACATTATTCTGACGTTGTACAACCTACAGCTTTCTTCCAACTTTACCTACACGTTCCGTTCGCTTAGTTTTTCAATCGGTTCGTTTGTCATTCATATTCAAGCAGTTTTGGCAGTGCTCTTTAAACAAAAATCCAGCTTTACAGTTACCTCCAAAACTCAGCTCACGGGCAATTTCCTTTATTTGGTCACTCCGCATTTGGTCTATATTGCCCTTTCCCTTATCGGTATTACCTACGCCATTACAGTGCACGGGTTTACCCCGGCGGTAGTTACCAATGCTGCTTGGGCCCTGCTAAACTGTGGTATGTTTATACCATTCATTTTAGCTGCCTCACCACTGAAGCTCACACCAAACCGTGAAACAGAAGTAACCGCGTAATGGAAAAGCTTAATACCTTTTTTCGCTCGACGGCTTTCCAGCTACTTGCCCTCATGGTAGGGTCGGCCCTGCTTTCTTATTTCCTGTTTAACGGGCAGAGTTTGCGGTTAGATGAAGCCCAAAGCCTGTGGCAAACATCGCGTAGCCCGGTAGCAATTTTGAGCATTGTGGCTAAAGACGTACACGTGCCGCTGTACCACATGATGCTGCATTACTGGCTCGCTTTCTTTGGTACATCAATTAGCACGGCACGCATTCTTTCGCTCATTTTTTATATCCTTACTATTCCGGCAATTTACTTGCTTGGTAAGAAAGTATACAACCATAAGATTGCCATGTTTGCGGCCTTCCTCACGGCCTGTTCACCATTCCTTACTTGGTATGGCAGTGAAGCGCGCATGTACAGTTTGCTTACCCTAGTGGCGGTACTCAACCAATTGGCCTTTCTTTCTATCTTGAAAGATCGCAAACAAAGCTCATGGGTTGGTTACTTTTTCAGTTCGCTTTTGGGGATGTTTACTCACTATTTGTTTTTTACCCAACTCTTAGTGCAAGCAATTTATCTTATTGTAAAGCGGCGCAAAGTTCGCCGGAAGACAGGATGGACCTTTGTGGGAATGTATTCTGTCTTAGCCGCCCTTTTCCTACCTTGGGTATTGTTTGTAATTCATCTAGGTTCCGCAAGTGGCACGCGCCCTCTATTGGAGACGCCGACTACCGTTAACGTATTTAATACGTTTGCCCAATTTTTTGTGGGCTTCCAAGTAGACTCGCTTAACACGGCAGTGGTTTCTCTTTGGCCGCTTGCCGTACTCTTTATTTTCTTTGCCTTGCAGCGCAACCAACGCATGTCCGAAGAAACACAATACTTCATGATGGCCAGCTTTTTGCCAATCGTCATTGTGTATTTATTCAGTCTCGCCGTTGAGCCGTTTTACCTTTCGCGTTACTTGATCTTTGTAATCCCATCCTTTTATTTGGCCATTAGCTGGCTTTTTTCAACCTATGGAAAACCAGCCCTTTATTTACGCATAGGGCTTTTTGTTATCATGTTAATTGCTCTTATTGGGCAGGGAATTAGCGTGCGCACGCCAATCCGCGAAGACTACCACGCGGCAAGCGACTATCTTACCCAGGTGATGACCGGCCGCGATGTTATGGTGGTATCTGCACCGTTCACCATCTACCCAATTGAATACTATTACCATGGGGCGGCTTCAATGCAGACTCTGCCAATTTGGGATCGGGTTTCGGGCACAATTCCTGCGTTTAACGCCGCTGATTTGCCAGCAATGGTAAAACAAATTAATGGTGATCACGACCGTACCTGCTTGCTACTTTCCTATGACCAGGGCTACGAAAAAACAATTTTTCAATATTACGAAAAGCACTTCCAGCAAATCAAGCACCAAGTATTCTCTCCAGACTTGAGTGTGTACTGCTACCAGCTACGCTACGACCCACTGTAAAAACCGCCGAAGGGCGGTTTTTTAAATGTTTGGTGCTAACTAAATAAGAACTTATTTCAGTCACAGAGAATCTTTGAGTGTATGCCAGGTGGCTATACTTTTAGGGTACTTGCTTACTTGGGCGTATAAACCAAACGGGTCAAACCGTTCTGCAGTGCGGTTGCGTGATTTCCGAGCTCCAAATACAATGAGGTGCAGGTGAAAGTGGTCCCAACTACGATAGGTAAAGTCATTCTTTTGCCACTTTCTATAAGTAGGTTGCCCTAAGCCAAGCCCCGTAGCTCCAACATGGCCAATAACTTCACTGGCTTTAACGCGGTAAACTTTGATGCCTTTTCCATGCTCAGTTACTGCTGAACGTAACTGAGAGGCATTTATACTATCCCCCTCAGCATCAATTTGAGGGGCATAATAGGGGATAGGCGGGTTGATTGTTTCGAGGTGTAAATATTGGGTGTACCTGGCTTAGCCATGCCATATTTGCACCATAAGGCCGCTGCCATAAAACACTGGAGACCATTGTGGAGTCGAGGAGTGCCATCTTTTTTTTACGTAAACTTTCCCCAAATGTTATAATAGCCAGGCCGCTAGCAGCGGAGTAAACAGGTGTTCCTTGAGTACAGTCAAAATCAATAGCTTCGTGGTGTTTGACGCCGTGAATAGCTACTTCAGCTGCTTCATATTCCCAACCAGTGGTAATTTAACACCGGCATTAGGGGCAAAAATGGGACTGAGAAAAGGACTAGGCTTCATGTGCTTTGCGATATCCCTCAATCAACTTTTTGTGCAGTCCGGCAATTTGCTTTGGCGCAATTTTCGGCGTACGGCCGTAGGTCATGAGGCCGTTAATCTCTTGCTCAACGTCAACAAGTTGGGTGTAGCAAAAACCTGCAATAAAAGGGAGTTTGCTAAGGCCTAGCATGAGGTCTGCGTATTTTTCACCCATTTCTTCAGGGGTACTGCATGAGCCATAAAACTGGTAGAGCACGTCACGTTCTTCTGCCTCCAAGTGTGGGGGAATCATGAGAAAACCACCTACCTCCGTTAGCATAACTGGTTGACCGTGGTACTCGGAACCACGGGCGAAGAGGGGCACGTGGTCAACCCACATAGTTGGGGGAAGGGGTCCTCCGGCTATTGTTTCCCGGTAGCGTTCTTCTAATCCTGCGCCGGTTGGGGTGTAGTCGTGAATGGCACAGATATCGGTAATATCGGTATGCTCCCAGCCGTCATTATCGACAATGGGGCGGTAGTGGTCTATTTGGCGGGTGAGGGACACTATGCGCTCTAGAAAGGCATATTGGCCTTGGTGGCTTTCGCGCAGCCCTGGTACACCCCAACTTTCGTTCATAGGTACCCAGGCTACAATACACGGATGGTTATAATCCCGGCGCACAGCGCGCTCCCATTCGGCAATCAGCCACTCTTCGGCCTTTGGCGTCCAGTCGCGGGCGTTGGCCATTTCTCCCCATACCAAAAGCCCAAGCTTATCGCACCAGTAAAGCCAACGGGGATCTTCAACTTTTTGATGTTTACGTACCCCATTGAAGCCATATTTTTTAATCCACTCTACGTCTGTCTTTAAGTCATTATCGGTGGGGGCGGTAAGGCCGCCAGTGGGCCAATATCCTTGGTCAAGTACCATAGCGAAAAAAGTAGGGGAGTCGTTAATGACAATATGATTGCCTTGTACGCTTACGCTGCGCAACCCACAGTAGGACATTACGGTGTCGAGTAAGTCATCCCCTTGGGAGAGCTTGATTTGAACATCGTACAAAAATGGTGAGTCTGACGACCAGAGCTTAGGGTGGGGGATTGTGACAAAGAGACGGGTAACGGCTCCTGTGCTATAGGTGGTTACGTGGGCAACCTGGGTTCCTTCGCTACTTACCAAAGCCTCTACCGTCCAGCCAGTAGAAGGTGCATGCAAGTATACCGTAATGGCTACAGCATTCTCCTCAACTACCGGGGTAATACGTAGTTGTTCAATGCGCATAATTGGCACAGGCTCTAACCACACCGTTTGCCATATACCCGTCGTGCAGTAGTAGTCAATTTCGCGCGCTACCCCTTCTGCCGATTGCTTACCGCGCGGCTGGTGGGGACTTTGGGAGTCTTCTACCCTTGCTGTCAGCCGATTGTTTCCTTTGCGTAGGTAAGGCGTAATATCGAACCAAAAGGGGACGTGCCCGCCCTGGTTGTGGCCCACTTCTTGGCCGTTGAGCCAGACACTTGTCCGGTAATCCACTGCCCCAAAGTGCAGCAAAATACTCTGCCCGATCCAATCCTTGGGTACGGTAAAGTCCCGGGCGTACCACACAAGTTCGTGAATACTGCGGTCATTAATGCCCGATGCCTCAGTTTGGTAGGCAAACGGAACAATAATATCTTGGTCTAGTTTTTGTCCTTCATACCAAGCATCCTTGAGACCTTCGTTGGCATCGTCAAATTGGAATTCCCAAGGGCCGTTAA
>JBBQFV010000003.1:0-36774 GCA_038322405.1 Patescibacteria group bacterium | reverse complement strand
GAAGAAAAGGTGAAAACCGCCATGGAAAAGACCATTAAAGCCTTTAAAGCCAAAAAGTAATGGCCTCTACCCGGGAACTTCGCCGCCACATTCGCTCCGTCCGCTCCACTCGCCAAATTACCAAGGCGATGGAGTTGGTTTCGGCATCGAAATTGCGACGTTCCACCGAGGCCACCGTGGCCAGCCGCCCGTACGCCCTACGCATTGCCGAGGCCCTACGCGACGCCCTCATTACTCCCGATCACGTAGCCCAGCACCCGCTCCTCGTTTCCCGCCCAATCAAGACTACCGTCCTGGTAGTAATTGCCTCTGACCGCGGGCTGGCTGGCGCTTACAATACCAACATTGTGAAGCATGCAATTGATTATGTGCGCAGCGAACACGAAGCCGGACGTCAAGTAGTATGTATAACCTTTGGCCGCAAAGCTGAGCAAGCGCTCACCCGTCACGGAGTAAAAATTATCCAGAGTTACGGGCATGCCCAAAGTCACCCCGTGGCGGGCGACGTGCTTCCCTTGGCGCGCTCATTGGCCGCCATATACGTGAACGGCGACTGCGACCAAGTGCAAATTCTGAGCACTAAATTTGTTTCAGCCTTCCGCCAAGAAATTCACTTCACTCGCTTTTTGCCGCTCAGCGCCGCAGAATTTGAAATTCAAACCGTAGGCGATGCCCACTACATCGCCCGCGAGCGGGCTGCCGAACAACGAGACGAGCACCTGTTCCTCTACGAACCAACGCCCCAGACAGTGCTCAACTCGCTCATTCCCCGCTACCTCGAGACTATCCTGTTCCAATACCTGCAAGAATCCATATCCTCCGAACATGCTGCCCGCCGCCTGGCCATGCGCAACGCGACCGACAACGCCAACGACATTATGAGCCACCTCCAACTCACCTATAACAGCGTTCGGCAAAGCAGCATTACCCAAGAGCTCGCCGAAATCACCTCAGGCGCCGCCGCCCTAGAGGAGAACTAACTTTCAACCATGGCACCCAAGACCAAAACCCAAACTTCCGAAGGATCCATTTCCCAAATTATTGGCGCCGTTGTAGATGTCAGCTTCCCTGGCATCAAACTGCCTGCCGTGCTCGATGCCCTGCACGTTGCGCGCAAAGACGGCAGCATTCTGGTGCTCGAAGTAGCCAGCCACCTCGACCACCAGACCGTCCGTACCATTGCCCTCTCCACCACCGACGGCCTACGCCGTGGTGACGCCGTCTCCCTCACCGGTGCCCCTATCAGCACCCCCGTGGGCGACCAGGTGCTAGGCCGCATGTTGGACGTGACCGGCCAGCCTATCGATGGCAAGCCAGCAGTCGAGAGTGACGTGCGCTACCCCATTCACCGTGAGGCCCCCGCCTTTACCGAGCTTTCTACCACCACCGAAATTTTTGAAACAGGCATTAAGGTA
The DNA here is from genome assembly GCA_038322405.1 of Patescibacteria group bacterium. Lineage (GTDB taxonomy): Bacteria > Patescibacteriota > UBA1384 > CAILIB01 > CAILIB01 > DATHWI01. Next base: position 35,359 of record JBBQFV010000003.1, on the reverse strand, counting down.
ATCGACCTCATCTGCCCTATTCCAAAGGGCGGAAAAGTAGGGTTGTTTGGTGGTGCCGGCGTGGGCAAGACCGTGCTCATTCAGGAACTTATCCACAACATTGCCGCCGTGCATGGTGGTTATTCGGTGTTCGCCGGCGTTGGTGAGCGGACCCGCGAGGGAAACGACCTGTACCACGAAATGAAAGATTCAGGCGTGCTCGATAAAACCGCGCTCGTCTTTGGCCAGATGAACGAACCGCCTGGCGCCCGTGCTCGCGTGGCCCTTACCGGCCTAGCCATTGCCGAGTACTTCCGCGACCAAGGCAAGGACCTGCTGCTGTTCATCGATAACATTTTCCGTTTTACCCAAGCTGGCTCCGAAGTTTCGGCTCTCCTTGGCCGCATGCCTTCTGCCGTTGGTTACCAGCCAACTTTGGCTTCGGAAATGGGTAACCTGCAAGAGCGCATCACTTCTACTAAAACCGGTTCAATCACTTCGGTGCAGGCCGTGTACGTTCCGGCTGACGACCTTACCGACCCAGCCCCTGCCACCACCTTTGCCCACTTGGACTCTACAGTAACCCTTTCCCGGGCCCTTTCCGAGATTGGTATTTACCCAGCGGTAGACCCACTCGACTCAACTTCGACAATCCTTGACCCGCGCATTGTAGGCCAAGAGCACTATGACGTGGCCCGTGGCGTGCAGCGCGTACTGCAGCGCTATAAGGATTTGCAAGATATTATTGCCATCCTTGGTATGGAAGAACTTTCCGAAGAGGACAAAGTGACCGTTTCCCGCGCGCGCCGCATTCAACGCTTTCTTTCCCAGCCCTTTAACGTTGCCGAAACCTTCACCGGTATTCCTGGCGCATTCGTATCACTCAAAGACACCGTGCGTTCCTTTAGGGAAATTCTCGATGGCAAACACGACGACAAGTCTGAGCAGGCGTTTTACCTTAAAGGCACCATTGACCAGGTCAAGTAATGTTGCAAGTCGAAGTTCTTAGTCCTGAAAAACCTGTCCACCGCACCGAGGGTGTGGAGGTTTTGTTGCCAACCACTGGCGGGGAGCTAGGTATTCGCACTGGCCACCTTCCCCTGCTTGCCGAGTTAAAAGCCGGCTCTGTTGTGGTGAAAAAAGCTGCAGGCCCCGACGAAGTGCTCGCAACCATTGGCGGGTTTGTCGAGGTTTTTGAGAATACCGTCTACATTATGGCCGACTCTGCCGAACTCGCCGCCAATTTGGACGAGGTTAAAATACAAGAAGCCATCCACAGGGTCGAAGAGTTGAAAAGTAGTGCCACAAGTGACAATGAACTGCGTGCCGCTTCTGCCCAACTCGCCCAGCACATTATGCGCATGAAAGCGGTGCAACGGCACAAGAACAGCCGACGCGGGCATTAAAAAAGAGCCACCCTATTCGGGTGGCCTGGGAGTATTTAGACGTTCAGTAAATGACCAAAGCATTTCAGTCATGTCGCTTACGTCTATTCCATAGTTCAAGCAGTGCTGGGCAATCAATTGTCTTTCAAAAATAAGAAGATCTTCAATGTCTAACATTGAAGTTTCCCACCCAGACTTTGCCTTCTTCTCTTGGTTTTGTAGCGTTCTTACAATCCCGTGAATCCTTTCAAGAACGGTGATCTCCGACTTTCTTCTTAAGTACGTGCAAATCACTTCCCCAACAAGTTCAACGCGGGTAAACTTATTTACATCCGTAGTGGTAATCATGCGTTTGAGCGTCCTTCTTAAGGCTCTCTCGTGCATGTCAGCAAATTCCGCATTCCAAAGATCACGAGCAAACCAAGCGGCCACCTGTGCATCGGGATAAATGTCCACATACGAACTGAAATCTACCAAGATATAGGCAATTGTTACGTCCCAAAACACTGGTTGAGCGCCTTGGACTGCAGCGAATTCGTCAATGTAGCGTTGCAACTTTACACACAAACGAGTCACCTCCTTTTTGTTTTCTTTAGATAGCCAGAAAAACTCCCTAAATACAAGGGGCTTAACCAATAAGTAGTGAGTGAAAAACCATTTTAGCTTGGGGAGTAAGGGTCTTTTCGAGCGTCGTAAGGTCAATAAGCCCAGCCATGAGGAGAGGCACTATGTCACACACAACGTCCTTAGCTTTTTTTGTTTTAAGGTAATCGGGCAATACATCAAGCCACTCTTCAGCATCCCCTGGCGTTACGGGATAGGCAAAAGAAACTTCCCCGCTGTCCTTGACCATTTGGGCAAAGTAACGCGCGGCCTCTAACACGTAGCGGTTAGGTTCAATGGGCGGGAGTACGGTTGGTATGTAGTCTTGACGAGGGATTAGCTTAATGGGTGGGGTAGGGCTCGCTAATTCTTCGAACGATATTCCGGCTTTCTTTAGTAGGGAATTGAGCTGTTTGGTCAGGTTTTTATCACCAAGTGTATAGAACTGAAGTTTTTCCGGATGTTCACTAGCAATTGACTTAAGGGCAATACTCAGCTCGGGGTATTCATCGGCTCCCAAATAACGAACGGCAAACCCTTTGACAAGCAGCCTTTCGCGCATTGCTTGCAGTGCCGCCCGATGAAATATAGCCTTTCCTTGATCTACACTTGAACGGAATAGCCTCGAATCCTCAAGCAAGTAAATAACCGTGTCGCGCGGCCGGCGAGCAACGATAGGAAATAGCTGATGAGAAAAGAGGAGAAAAGCCTGCATAGGTGTTTGGCTAACAGTGTAGCCGAATCTGGTAGATTAGAAAGGTTAAGCAAGCTGAATGGTGTCGCCATCTTGGGTTAAAAAGCCGTCTTTGATGAGGCTACTAAGCGCTTCGGTGAGTCGCTCGGGTTGCTGGTCGGTCTCCTGTAACAATTCTGTCATGGTAGTGACTGGATGAACCGTAGCGTAACGTACAATATGACCCCGCAATTGGCGAAGCGAACCAGTAAAGGCACTTCGCTTTGCGTAGTGTTTGCTGCGCCGGTTGGCATTTGGTTGAGTTTTGGCAAGCCAGGCGCCGTAGTCCATGAGCGCGTAGTACCACTCACGTGGGTGATTTCGGTCTACTGCCTCCTCAATAATCGGCAGCAGCTCCTTGTCCGCCACCCCTTCTTTGCCATCGAAAAAATGATATAAAAATGCCCGGCGAATGTTGGTCTCAATCATAACCACCGGCTCGTTGAAGGCAAAGGTCCGAATGGCACCGGCAGTATAAGGGCCTATGCCAGGCAAGGCGCGTAGGTAGTTGTCATTATTTTGTAACCCTTTGATCACTACCGCCTCAGCCATGCGCTTCAAATTGAGTGCCCGCCGGTTATACCCCAAACCCTGCCACAGTCGGAGCAAGGTAGCGGTATCGACAGTAGCTACTGCTTCCCAAGTAGGAAGCTTCGCTAAAAAAGCCAGGTATTTAGGAACGACCCGCTCCGTTTGGGTTTGCTGCAGCATGAGCTCAGAAACCGTTATGGCGTATGGGTCGATTGTCTCGCGCCACGGAAAAGAACGGCCGTGTTCGCGGTAGTATTCGTAGACGGTACGCTGAAACTCAGGGACCGTCATGTGCGGTTAGCGACGCTTGTTTCGGTTGCTGCGAGGCCCGGTAAAGCCCGATGGCGCGCTAATATTGGTAAAGGTAACTTCGGGAGCCGCTTCGCGGTATCGCGGACGTTCGCCAAAACTGCCAGAACGAGCTGGGCGGCTGTCGGGGCGGTCGTCTCGGCCAGTTGGGCGTGGCCCACGGCTGCGGCCTCCTGCAAAACTGCGCCCACCGGTGCGGAATACATCTTCCATCACCAAGTCAGTACGTTCAGAACGCGGAATACCTTTAGTAATTAAGCGCTCAATGGCTTTTACTTCCTTACCTTGGTCAGGAGTGGCAAACGAAATGGCGTGACCCCCAAGGCCTGCCCGTCCTGTACGGCCAATGCGGTGCACGTAGTCTTCTGGGTTGTCCGGAAGGTCATAATTCAAGACGAGGCTAATGCCACTTACGTCAATGCCGCGGGCAGCAATATCGGTAGCGACAAGTACGCGGGCGCGCCCATTTTTAAAGTCAGCCAAAGCTTGTCGACGCTCGGGAAGGGTACGCTCAGAGTGCAGTTCAGAAGCAGTATGACCCAATGCCCGCACATTGCGCGCCAAAGTCGCGGCGCCACTTTTGGTGCGGGAAAAGATGAGTACGGGACCCTGGCGGTATTCGCTCAAAATGCGTTCCATCATTTCTGGTTTGGCATTACGGTTTACCACCACCAATTCTTGGCTTACTTGGGCAACAGTACTGCCAGCCGGTGAAACCTCAACCCGTACTGGGTCTTTTTGGTAGATGTCTGCCAAGCGCTTAATGGTAGCCGGCATAGTAGCTGAGAATAGCATGGTCTGGCGCTCGCTCGGGACTACCGCCATGACCGATTCAATCTGAGGCGCAAAACCCATATCCAACATACGGTCGGCCTCATCTAAAACAACGGCCCGTACTTTGGAAAGGTCGATGCGGTTGCGCCGAATTATATCGTTCAAGCGGCCGGGAGTGGCCACGAAAATATCCGGGTTCTCTTTGAGCATCCGCAGTTGCTTGTACATAAGCTCGCCACCAACCAGCACGGCCAACTTCAAGTTGAGCGGACGGGTAATTTTAGCGAGGCTTTCGGCAACTTGGTAAGCCAGCTCACGGGTAGGAACCATGATTAAGGCATGGCCGCCTTGCAGCATGAGGTGCTGGACTATTGGGATACCAAAAGCCATTGTTTTGCCGGTTCCTGTTTGGGCAATGCCGGTGACATCGTTGCCAATTGCAATGAGCGGAATTGCGTCGCGCTGAATTGGGGTAGGAACAATGTATTTGTAGTGGTCGAGACTCTGCAGGATTTGCGGTGCGATGCCGAGGTCGTGGAATGTTACTTCACGCGTAGCATCTTCAATAGGAGCAGGGCTCCCAGAAGGGATCTGATTTGTCATACCTGATTATGTGGGTGATGCGCACTATGACCGAGAGTCTTTGCGATAGGTTTCGCGTGAGGTCCAAATCATGCTTGCCCCGTGGGGCTAGCGCACTGTTTCGTTATAAACGTTAGCAGATTAGAGTGTATATTGCAATGAATTGCCCCCAGAGTTTACGGAAGGTCGCTGCGCACAAACACCTTACGGAATGTTGCAACTGCCTTCCAAAACGGCAAAATACCGAGGAAGTAGCGAAAATCGGCAGCTTTGCGCATGGTATACCCGGTCAAGCCGTAAATACGGGTTTCGCCCCACAACACCGCCGCCCAGTGTTTGCCAGCTGGGGTGGCATAAATTGGTTTGTGTTGCACGTGCTTAGGAAACTTTTTTCCTCCATTCACTTTGCTCACAATAAAGCTTGCGACATACTTGGCGTCATCGTTTGCCGTTTGGGCCATGCCACCGTATTGAGTACTAGCACCGTCCCCAATGACAAAAACATTACTGTGACCCTTGGCGCGCATGTTGTCATCGACTATCACCCGCCCTCGTTTGTCATATTCAAAACCTTCGGTTTTTCCGTAGAGCGAGTTTGTCTTAACTCCCGCCGCCCACACCACCGTTTTGGTTTTAAAAGTCATATCTTTAAGGAACAGCTCCTCCAGCTCTTGCTTGGTAACCGTGCGGTTCACGTAAATATTCACGCCTTGGGTGTGCAAGTAGTCCATTACCTTAGCCGATACGTCTTCAGGCATGGTTGGCAACAGGCGCGGTGTACCTTCAATGAGGCTCACCGTGATAAAGCCAGGGTCAAAGCCTTTTTTCTTAGCCAGATGCCTGGCATAACGCTGCAACTCACCAGCAAGTTCAACACCCGTTGGCCCGCCTCCTACAATAATGAAGTGGGCAGCAGCTACTTTTTGCTCAGGAGTATCGGTCTCCGAAGGCGTAAGGGCCTGGTTGAGGTGCGACTTTAAGCGCTCTGCCTCGCCTATCGACTTAAATCCGTAAGAAAGTTCCGGAAGGCCTGGAATGTTGAAGTACCCCGTCTCACAGCCAAGGGCCATAATGAGGCTGTCATATTGATACGGCGAGCCGAGGCCGCCATACACCAGCTTTTCCGCCAGATCCACTTTCACTACCCGGTCTTCACAAAAATCGATGGGAAGTTTGCGAAAAATGAGGCTGTAGGGAATGGTAGACTGCGACGGCGAGTAGCCGGTTACCACACGGTAAAGCGTTGGGTAATATTCGAAGTGCGGGCGATCGCTGATAAGCGTGATCGAGAGATTCGGAATCTTCTGCTTTGCTAAGTCAAGCGCTGCTCGGATGCCCCCGAATCCGCCCCCTACGATCACGACTCGGTGTGGAGTACGCGTACGTGCCATATATGGGTAAGGTTTATTACACTCCTAAGTATAAGTAAAAAAGGCGCATATTGTTAGTGACCTCCGCCACAACGTTTGATTCTTTTCCAGCGCGAGGAGGTGAGGCATCTAACAATGTGCACCTCTTTGTAGGTTTTACCCCATTGCTACCCAGATGACTCCAATGACCATGAGCAGGCAGAGGAACGTTTTGCGCCCAATGTTTTTTTCGTGAAAAATCTCTCCGCCCACCACCGTCGTTATAAGCGATGACAACCGAATAACCGCCAGCACCTTCACCACGTAAGCACCCGCCAAGGCAAGGCCGGTCGCGGCGCCGTAGGTGGTATAGAGCAGGGATGTCCAAAAAAATCCTCCTTTGTGCTTGGGAATGCTTCGCGTAATGGTTCTCACACCTCCGCGGAAAAGAATAATATAGGATGCGTAATAAACGCCGGCAAGTACCCTAATAAGGATAAAATAGTGATACGGCTGAATTCCTAAGTGAGTAAATGTAAAACGTCCCATGGTTGAAGCGACAGGGTATAAAACAAGCGACACCAGCAAGTAGTGAATGTCCTTGGACTGCCTCATGCGCTGAATTGGGTAAAGCCAATCTTGACCTGGTTTAAGTTGCAATGCATAACCGCCACAGATGAGCAAAAATAATCCGGCAATTTGCCCGTGACTCAGCGACTCACCAAGAGTTGCCGCGGCAATAATGGCCACAATTGCCGGCGTGAGTGTAGACATGGGCGAAAACACGCTGATCTCCAGGTGGCGCATGGAGCGCATGGAAAAGTTGTAGGCGCTTGAAACAACAAGCGAACACAACACTATCCAGAGGAAAATGGGGAGGGTGATTTTTGACCAATCCACTATCCAAATGAAAGGTAGGACAATGAGTCCTGACAAAACCATTACAATTGCCGAAAAAAGGGCCGGATCCTGCCTGCGGATCAGTCCTTTTTCTGTAATATTCTCGGCAGACACCGTAAGGGCCGCGATAATCGCAAAAACGAGCCAAAGCATATGCATCCAGTGTACGGGTTTCCGGGCCTAAAGAAAAAGGCCGCCTCAGGAGAGACGGCCAAAGAAGGAGACGATTAATGCCGCTACACAGGCCGCTGCTCAGTCCCTCCTGTGCCTAGGGGTTTCGGATCAGAAGGTGAGAGCAGTGGCTTTGTTACCTGCTTCCCAGCTCTTCGACGTTTTCCCAGGAAAGGAAGAGCTATTCTAAGGGTGTCACACCCTCGTTCATGCTCAACATTACTGTCAGGATGAGGCAAGGACGAAATATCCACTAGGTACCTCCGTATACCCAATGCCAAGGCCCAGGTGTTATATCATTTTTTTGTCAGATTATCAAGGAGTGCAAAGAAAAAGGCCCAGCCATATAATGACTGAGCCTTCAAATGAAGTTAAGCGGCTTACGCTAGCGGCTTTTGGTTCTGGTTATTCCTACGTTTGGCTCGGAATGGTCAAGGCGGCATACAACGTAATGTGTTCTCCTTTCGTGCGTCTCACAACCGGTGTGAACTCATTCTGGTGAATGTGGCGCCACAAGCGCCGATGATCAGAATTCTTAAGGTCATCTTCGCTAATTGCTTGGGAAAGGGTAGTTACCTCTTCCGCATCGCTTTCACGGTTGATGAACCGGATCCTGTTCGCATCGGTACAAAGGTGCAACATCTTGACTTCGCGAGACACGTTGCCTGGGGCATTGAAGTGATGCCTCACAACGGTCTCAAAGTTTTGGATCATTTCGCTGACTGCAGCATTGATATCGTCCTCATTTTCGATAGGCTCGTCGGGGACCCGTTGGCGACTGGTCCAAAGTCGCAGCATTTCGCTGTGAAAAGAGTTGGGGTGCTCTGTACTCATTTTTTAATTGCTCCGAAGCATTCGGAGTATAGCGCAATTAGTGGAAAATACTAGGTCTTTTTGCGTATCACAAGCCAAACCCACACTCCTTCCCTTAAACACTAAGGCACTAGCTATTAAAGCCTTGTAATTTTTCTCTTTTTTCGTTCGCTTTCAAATGCTTTCGCTCAATCTAGCGAAGCGCATTTGAAGCGCTACACTAACCGCCTTTTCGCTCTGCTCAACTACTCATAGCGGAAATCCTCGCTATCGCACCGACAGTGCGAAATTGATACGCTCGGATACTAGGCAAGCCTGCCCAGCTTGCCGTCGCCTGGTTCGAATCTCCGCTTCACGACAAAGTAAAAGAGAGTACTTATGTACTCTCTTTTACTTTGGTCGGGGAAAGAGGATTCGAACCTCCGATCTCCGGACCCCCAGCCCGGCGCACTAACCGCTATGCTATTCCCCGGAATGAGCAAGGAGTAAAGATTTGTCTTAACACTTGCGATTGGAGGGGCAACGATCGCGAAGCGATCGATCCCCGAGAGTGAGGGAAGACTACTTAACATTTACCCCTCCTTCTTGATAAAAACCCAGTATGTCCGACAACGTTGTGTCCTTCGACAATCTCGTCCACTACATTGAAACCGACGCTTTGGTTATGGTAAAGACTATCGAAATTTGCGCGGCCCAAGTTCCCGAGACAGAAAAGGTTGAGAGGCTCCGCCACTTTTTAGAGCTTCCTGCTGAAATTGATCTTTCTCTCATCAATGAATTTCCTGCTAGGGGATTCAGAATCCGTAGGGAAGAGAATGTCTCTGTTGAAACCAAAACCGGCTTTCTGTTTCGAAAAACCATTACCCAAACCGGTAAAAACCGTAGAGAATATATTTTCAAAGTTTATTGAGCTTTCCTCTCTTAACCAGCCCAAAAGGCTGGTTAATTTTGAAACAGCCCGTCCACCCCGCCCATGCAGCCAGGAAAAATCCAGGTGGGTTCCCTCACGCACACCCCACAGGGCATGCAAATATCGGATTCCCAATGCATGAAAAGTTAACTACATACGGAGTGTCCGAGCTTGGCTGATTCTACCGAACTTTCTCCTCTTTAGCAACGGCTAGCACGGCCCCTATAACCAGGGTATACTGAGTTCCATGAGTGCTTCGCTTGCGGTTCAGTTGTGCCGGATTGTAGCGCCGGAACGACTTTCTGACCGTTTTTTGAGTTCTGGCGTTTTAACGGCTTCCAATAGCCGTCAGCTTGGTAATGACATTGTTCTTGCCTACCTTTTTGAGGTGATGCAGCCATGGTTGCCATCGGCAAAATTGCTTCCCGCTCTGAACGCAACCCTTGAAGCCGAATTTCCTAAGCTCATCGACCCAAAGGCGGAGGGCAACATAGATGACAAGTTCGAGCTGTTGCTTCGGGCTGTAAACCAAACCTTAAACAATGTTTCCGAAGAAGGCGAAACCGACTGGATAGGCAACTTGAACGGCATCCTTATGGTGTTTTCGGGCGAAGAACTGCACTTTTCGCAAACCGGCCGCTGCCCGGCCTACCTGTTGCAAAACAACCGCATTCGCCAGGTCACCGACGATCCAAACGCCACACCGCAAGATCCTCATCCGCTCAAAACCTTCTCCAACCTGGCCACCGGCCAGCTTAAAGATGGCGACCAAATACTGGTCGCCAACCACGAGCTGTACCGCGAAATTTCGCTCGACGCGCTGCGTCGCATCTTGAATACTGCGACTCCCTACCAGTCGGCCCAATCGATCGCCAAAGAGCTGAAGCGCGAAAAAAACCCGGCCGTTGCCACCCTTATTTTTAAGTTTGCTACCTCGCTACCTAATGAGCCAGAGCCTGAGACAGTAGTCATGGAAGAGGAAATGCAGAGTGGCCTTAAAAAGTTTGGCAAACGCATGCTGCCGTTCCTCGAGCGTGCCAAAAAAGTAGGGGCTAAGGCGGGAAGCGCCGCAGGTGCCGCTACCAAACAAGCCCAGACTGTCATTGCCGAAAAAGTGGCCCCTAAAGTGGGAGAGCTGGTCCAAAGAGGCAAAGAAGCGCTCACCAAGGAAGACGAGCCAAAACAAGTTGAACAAGAAAAAATCAAACTGCCGCCAGTTGAAGGCGAAGAGCCGGAAAAGCCAGTAGTCGAGGTAATTGCCTCTAAGAAGCACCGCGAGAAACTGCACCTGCAAGCAATTGCCGATGCCGCTACCGCCCGGATAGAAGATGAGGAAATTTTCACCTCGGTCATTCCCGATGATGAACGCAGCCTGGAACACAAAGCTCCGATTGCCGACGAACAGGGATTGCTTGGCGTAGCTAAAACCCACAGCAAGAACCTCCTGGGTACCATAGTTGCCTTCCTAAAGAACTTCACCCACAACACAGTCATTTGGCTGCGCGTCCCCATGCACCGCAAAATTGCGGCTCTTGGTGGTGGCATCCTTATTTTGCTGCTCATGATTTTCATTGGCGTGCGCGCCTCGCACCGCACTGCTGCCCCTGCCGGGGCTGCGAGCAACGAAACTATTATTACTGATGTTAAGGCGCTAGAAACCAAAATAACTACCGCCATTGGCTTAAGCCAAGACATTGAGGCATCGAAAGACATTCAAACCTCGATAAGCAAGCTCAATACCCTCAATAACCCAAGTTCAAGCGAACGCTCTGCGGCTGACACCCTACTGACGGCCATTCAAAGCCAGTCGGATACCCTTGGCAAAACTACCCGCTTTGCCGCCGCTACCGCCCAATATGCCTTCACTGCCACAGCGCGCGGTCTCTTCTCTGCCCTTCCCTACTTTTACGGTTGGGACCCAACGTCGACCAACCTGTTGCGCACCGGTATTGGCGATGTAAAACAAACCCAAGGAACTATTCCTATTAGTGACCCAAATGACACCATTGTGTCAGCCGCCAAGAGTAACGAGACCGATACGGCGGGCTATGCCCTTACCAAAGGCAATAAGGTATTCCGGGTTGTCCAAAATGGCACTCAGACTTTGCTACGTCCCATTGCCCCAGCCGCGGGTGACTTTGCCGTTGGCGACTCAATCGGTACCTATAACGGTAATGTCTACGTGCTCGATTCCAAGGCCGGTTTACTCTGGAAATATGCTAATTCTGGCACCACCTACAGTAAGGGCGTGAGTATTATCGATATCAACAAGTACGATATTAAAAAAGCCACCTCTTTCGCCATTGACGGCTCCATTTATGTGCTAAAAAGTGACGGAAGTCTGCTGAAATTTGTGAGCGGCAAACAAGATACTGCGTTCACGCTTAATAATGTCCCCTACTTGGCCCAGAAATTAGTGCAACCAATTGGCATCATTGCCGACGAGGCCTACTCCAGCATTTACGTGCTCGATGCCGGCGCTACCAGCAGCACTTGGTCCACTGCCCGAGTGTTAGAATTCAGCAAAAACGGCGACTTTGTGCGCCAGTACGCCTTCCCCAAAGACCTCACTCAAGTGCATGGCTTTGACATTGACCCCAAGGGAAAAAAGCTCTGGGTGCTAAATGACAAAACGGTGAACGAGTTCGACCTGCCATAGTTCGGTCTAAGTCATTGCTATTTTGGCACTTTTCTGTCATAACTCCTGATTAGTCGGACATCGACAATAGGAGGTGGGAAATGGGTACCTACACAGGTGATGGAAAATGTACCCGTTTCGATCTAGAGGCGGGAAAGGGATATCGTATTTCTCACAACGGTGATTATAAGCTGACATTCTATTGTCATGCTGATGGCACGGTTGAGCAGCTCGACAACCCCTTGCAAGGGTGCGAACCGCTAGAATCTACCAAGAAGGTGCTCTGGAATGAACACCCGGGCATTGAAGCTGCGGGAACCCAGTACGCGCGTCTTTGGAAATGCAAGGTGGAAGAAGCGACTGCTCGCCTACAAATGCTTAAGCATATCCTTCTTGCTATTCCCGAAGAGGGACATGAATCCATGCTACGGCGGTTCTTATGGCCTTTCGAGGACCCGAACATGCCCACCCAAGGTACGGTGGGAGTCATCCATACGGGTGATTTCTTTGCGGATAAAAACCGGGATCATTTCCAGGTGCAAATCTTGCCCGAGTACAATGGCGAAGAGCTGCTGATGGTTCAATACAGCTTGAGGGAAGAATTTTTCTGGAGAACACTTCGTCCTGACTATGATCTGCTTGAGCTGCTTCCGGTAACCGCCAAAGAGTCGAAAGCCACCGAGGTTGAGTCGTTTCTCTTTCCTCTCTTTCAGGTGTTTGGCTGGATTCGCTGACTCTCTGCTGCTCTATTGTTTCGACAATAGGGCAGCTTTTTTATGAGAAATCTTTTTCTCGATTTTGAAAAATGATCGGCTTGCGCATGTTGGCGCAAACGCAGTTTTGCATGGCAAAGAAAATTTTACATTCTGTCTTGAGCCACGATATTCATAAGTTGCAAACCTTCTTTGATAGTGGCGGCGGTTAGCGCGCTAAGGCGCAGGCGTTGGGCAGCTTCGGTTAGATCGTCACTCATCACCCGGTTGTGCGCGTAAAAATGATGGTACCGCGTGGCCAGCTCATACACGTAAGCAGGAATGAGGTGGGTGCGATATGTGGCGGCCACATCGGCAATTACCCGCTCAAAAGCAGCAAGGTGACGGATTAATGACCGCTCCTCAGGGTTAAAGCCTAACCCCGCGGTGGTAATGTTTTTGTCATAACCTTCAGCTTTGGCTAGCACGCTGCAAATTCGGGCGTGAGCATATTGCACGTAGTACACTGGGTTTTTTTCCGAGGTATCTGTGGCTAACTGGAAGTCGAAATCTAAGTGTGTTTCGGCGGCCTTACTTAACATGAACCAGGTAAATACATCGCGCGGAATTTCATCCAACACCTGGTCGGCTGTCACAAATGTCCCCTCGCGCTTGGTCATTTTTTTCTTTTCGCCGTTTTCCTTAAGTTGCACATGTTGGTAGACACTGCCGCGGTAGCGCTCAGGATCGAGGCCAATGCCGCGTAGGCCCGCTTTCATGCGCGTAATGTGATCGACATGGCCTGGGCCAAGCACACAAACCCCGTACTCATTCCCCCATTCGTCAAGCTTCATACGGTAAAAGGCAATGTCATCTAAAAAGTAGGTTGTTGTGCCGTCCGATTTTACCAGCACCGTTTCGCGGTCCTCATCATGCATATCGGCCGATAGCCAAACGGCCCCGTCTTTTTCAAAGGTAGCGTTGTTGTGTTGGAGTAGCTCCAGCACCGCGGCTGAGCGGCCGCTTTCTACTAGCTCGCTTTCATTGCTCCAGGTATCGAAGTGAATACCCATTCGTTCGACCGTCCCTCGTATTTTTGCGACCTGCCGATCTATGGCTGTTTTACGCATTGCCTCTACCTGCTCAGCTTCTGGCAGGTGCAAGATGTAATCACCTTCGGCAGTTGCTATTTCTTCCCCAAGTTCTTGAACATAGGGCGCCGGGTAGCCCTTCTCGGGGAATGTGCTCTCCACGCCAAAATGTAACTTATAGTGGTACAGCACGCTAGCGGCAAATACGTTGGCTTGGCCGCCAACATTATTGACGTAAAAATCCCTGTGCACCTTATTTCCTTGCTTCTCTAGGACCCTGGCAATTGTTTCGCCCATTGGCCCACCGCGCGCGTTGCCTATATGCAGTGGCCCCGTTGGGTTGGCACTTATGTATTCGACTGTCACTTTTTTGTTGTCTTTGGGAGAAGGCTGCTCATTCGCTAATGCATTGGTATACGCAGATTCGGCTAGTACGATGTTTAAAAAACCCGGACCAGCAATTTCCACATTGCTAATATCGGCATTGGCAAGCAGTTTCTCTCGCACTTTTTCGGCCACTTCGCGAGGATTGGCGCTGGCCGCCCGCGCTACTTGGAGCGCAACGTTCGTGGCAAAATCGGCACCTATGTGGGCTGGTGGTTCGGACACCACAACGTCACTCGGGTATTCATGCTCGAGCTCCTGGAGCACATTTCTTAGATATTTTTCGAGAGTTTCGATCATGCAATAAGCCGACGGAAATTACGCTTGCCCACTTGGATAAGCATTTGGTCCTGAGGAGTGATTGTCAGAAAAACGTCACTTTGCGCATCACCGTTTATCCGCACCCCACCTTGCTCAATTAAGCGGCGTGCTTCAGTGCGACTTGGTGCCAATTGCAGGTGGACAAGCAAGCCAACTAACTCAATGCTGTCATTTTCTAGCGGCAAGTCATTCAGAGAAACTTCTTGGATATCTTCAGGGAGTTGCCCTTCACTAAATTGACTAATGTATGCCTCTTTTACCCGGTCAGCCTCTTGTTCGCCGTGATACAGCGCAACTAAGGTCCACGCCAATTGCATCTTAAGGTCACGTGGGTTTTCGTTGCCCATGCGACTCGCCAACTCCTCGGCACTAAATGGCCAGATTGAGCGTGGAAGGACAAGTAAGTACTCAGTCATTTGGTCGTCAGGCACTGTCATCATTTTGCCAAATTTGTCTGCTGAGGAATTCAACAAAGAAATAACATTACCCCAACTGGAGCTCATTTTACGACCGTCGGTGCTGGAAATGAGCGGGTTCATTATTAAGACTTGAGGAGTCAGGCCTTTTTGCTCCTGCAGCGTGCGACCCGCTAGCAAGTTAAAGCGCTGGTCAGTGCCACCAAGCTCTACGTGGGCTTCTATCATTAAACTGTCATAACCTTGCATAACCGGGTAGAGCATTTCGCGCAGGCTGACCCGGGAGCCGCTTTCCAAACGGCGGGCTACCAGTTCCCGTTTGATAAAGGTATTCACCGAAAAGGCATCGGCAAGTCCGGCCAGTTCGCCAAGGGAGAGCTTGCTGAGCCACTCGCTGTTATGATGAAAGTGGACCTGTTCCTTTTTTTCTGGGTTGAGTACCATCCACAGCTGTTCCTCATAGCGCACCATGTTCTCATTAATCTGGCCAATGGTCATCATGGGCCGCTCGCTCTCTTTGTCGGAAGTGTCCCCCACCTGCCCAGTAAAATCCCCTATTATAAGATAAATTTCGTGACCTAGTTCTTGAAACGCCCGCAATTTCCATAAGGGAATACTTCGACCTAAATGTATATCCGGACTTGTCGGGTCGATACCAAGTTTAACGCGCAACTTTTCCCCGCTCGTGAGGGCGGTTTGCAAGCGCTCGGCATCGATAATTTCGGAAACTGCCGTCTGAAGGACGTCTTCTACACTAAAAGAGATGGTCATATCTGTAACTGTACCTATTTTTCTGGTACGCTTCAATTACCATGGCACTCCGCCGCAAAGTAAAGCGCTCGAGCAAACTCAACCCCCTGAACGTCCGTTCAGTGCGGCCCAGCCGGCCCCTTCCTAAAGCGGCTCTTTATTCTAAACCTGTTGTTCCCCTTAAGTGGTGGCAGCGTCTTAACCCAGCACGACTCAATCCTTTCAGAAAACGCACCGAGCCCTTCCGCTGGAGTTGGAAGAAATTTTTCATTTGGGTAGGCGCTACTGCGGCAGTATTTTTAGTGATTATTGCTGCGCTTTTTGCCTACTACGTGCGGGACTTGCCAAACCCACGTAAGCTTACTGAACGCCCGAACGTCGAATCCACTAAAATTCTCGACCGCAACGGCAAATCGCTTTATAGCTTTTATGGCGAAGAAAACCGCACGCTCGTTACTAGTGACAAAATTAGTACTTTTGTAAAACAGGCGACCGTTTCCCTCGAAGACGCCAACTTTTACAGTCACCCAGGAATTGACGTGAAAGGCCTTGCTCGCGCCGTTATTTGTCGCCTGCCTATTTGTGGTGGCCGGGTGAGCGGGGGCGGCTCCACCATTACCCAGCAGTACGTGCGCAATGCACAGCTGGTATCTAAAGCCCAAACTGCCTCGCGCAAGCTGCAGGAAATCATTTTGGCCGTTGAAGTTGAACAAATTTACAGCAAGGACGAAATCCTCACCGGCTACCTGAACGAAATTCCCTACGGTGCCAATGCCTACGGCATTGAGGCAGCTGCCCAAACTTATTTTGGCAAATCGGCTAAAGACCTGAACCTCTCAGAAGCCGCAACCTTAGCCGCCATTCCTCAGCAGCCAACCTACTATTCGCCGTTCGGCAACAACTTGCCTGCCCTGTTTGAACGCAAGAAATTCGTTCTTGACCGCATGGTGAAGACTGGCGACATTTCCCAAGCCGACGCTGATGCCGCTAAAAAAGCCCGCCCGAGTGTCGACGACCCGACCTTTGCCCCCCGTACCGACTTAGTTGCCCCACACTTTGTGTTTTACGTACGCCAACAGCTTATTAACTTCATTAGTGGCGATCCAAAGGCTGCAGAACTTACCCTTGACCAAGCAGGCTTTACCGTTACCACCTCGCTTGACCTCGATACCCAAAACTTGGCCAGTGGCATTCTGTCTAGCATGGGGCCAGCCGCAGTTAGCAAATATCAGGCAAGCAATGCCTCCATTACTGCAGTTGATCCTAAAACCGGGGAGGTTTTGGCAATGGTCGGGAGCATCGACTACAACACTTCCAAATCGGGGAATACCAACTTTGCTACCGCAAAGTTGCAGCCAGGATCTTCGTTCAAACCATTTGTGTATGCTACCGAGTTCGATAAAGACCATACCTCAAACCCCGCTTCCATTACCTACGACGTGCCTACCGATTTCGGCAACTACAAGCCAAATAATTATAATGGCCAATTCAGCGGGCCTGTCACCAACCGTAATGCCTTATCCCGTTCCCTAAATATTCCGGCAGTAAAGAACCTCTACTTGGCAGGTATTGGTCAGTCTATTGCCACTGCCAAACGGCTTGGTATTAACACCTTGAACAACGATCCGGCAAGCTATGGGCTTTCCCTAGTGCTTGGCTCGGGTGAAGTTGAGCCGGTGGAAATGGCGGGAGCGTATGCAGGGTTTGCTAACGGTGGAATGGTCAACGCGCTGCGCCCCATCCTTAAAATTGAACGCGGTGGCCAAGTGATAAAAGACTATACCCAAGACCAACCCAGCAAAGCAGTTGAGCCTGAAGTTGCTTACCAAATTTCCAGCATCCTTTCCGATAATAATGCCCGCGCCCCTGTCTTTGGCACTAAGAATTTCCTCACCCTGGGGCCGGACCGTCCAGTAGCAGCTAAGAGTGGAACAACCCAGAGCGACCGGGATGCTTGGACTGTAGGCTTTACTCCTCAGATTGCCGTTGCGGTTTGGGTTGGCAACAACGAACCGAACAAAACTATGATAAAGGGAGCTGACGGCTCCGTAGTAGCTGCCCCTATTTGGAATCGGTTCATGACCGAATACCTTAAAGGCAAGCCAGTTGTCGATTTCACCCGCCCTGATGATATGAAAAATGTCACCATTGACCGTCTTTCCGGCAAACTCCCTACTGACCAAAGCCCACCCGACCAGCTTATTACCGATGTCTTTGCCCCGTGGCAAATCCCCACCACCAGCGACGACGTACACCAAAAACTGAACATCGATACAACGACTGGCAAATTGGCCACTGACCTTACCCCTCCAGAAGATGTAGTGGTGAAATATTTCTGCAAGATTCATTCGGAAGTGCCTGACAACCCAAACTGGGAAAACCCCGTCCAAGCCTGGGCCCAAGCCAATGGCTGTACCGATAACCCGCCAACATCGAGTGATGACGTGCATACGGACGCCAACCGTCCGACCATAAGCATTACTGCACCTGTCAGCGGCTCAAACGTAAGTGGTACCTTTACGATTATTACCAAGCCAGCCGGTGCCCATGCCATTACCAAGGTAGAATTCTTTATTAACAACGTATCGGTTGGCAGTGCAACTGCTGCCCCTTGGGATTTGAGCTACGATGCCGCCTCGCTCCCCGACGGCAACAGCACTATCCAAGCTGTCGCCCACAATGACCTTGGCCTCACCCAGCATGATCAGGTTACGGTGACCAAAGGAACCGCTGCCCAAAGTGGTCCAGGGCCGGTAACCAATATTATTCACACCCCGGGGAAAGCTGGACCTCCACCAGTAGCTATCCATATTGCCTGGCAAAACCCTGC
Source organism: Patescibacteria group bacterium (assembly GCA_038322405.1). GTDB lineage: Bacteria > Patescibacteriota > UBA1384 > CAILIB01 > CAILIB01 > DATHWI01. The sequence continues at coordinate 17,198 of JBBQFV010000003.1, read as the reverse complement.
AAACTCCGATGTTACAACTGCCATCGTTACGCAAACAGGTCCAGGTGGAAGCAGTGAGCATACCGTTGCGGTTACTCCAAACAGTCCGGGCAGCATTGATATTACCGGCACAGCTGGCACCTACACGTTTACAATCAGGGTTAGGAACAGTAGCGGCGTTGATGGCACCCCAAGCGCCACCTTTAGCGAAAAGCTTACCTAGCCTTCCTGGCTTTCGCGCTTATTTACCCGGTTGAGACCCAGGCTGCGAAGCAATTCTCGCAGCTCTTTGGTATTTTTTGGCATGGTATAGCCGAGTTTGACTACTTCTTTTTCCCGCCGATTTTGTTGAGCTACTTGGCGAATTTCACCGGCTAAACCAACTTCTCCAATAATGCACAGTCGTTCATTCACCACCGTACCCAGCTGGGCCGAAGCAAGGGCAACGCATACTGCGGCATCGACGGCCGGGTCCTTAACGCGTAGCCCACCTACAATGTTCACGTATACGTCCTGGTTACTGAGGTCGAGGCCAGCCCGACGCTGTAATACGGCCAGCAACAGGTTCAGGCGGTTCAAGTCGAGACCAGAAGCAGTGCGGCGTGGGTAGCCAAAGACGGTTGGCGCAGTTAAGGCCTGAATTTCCACCAGGATTGGCCTACTGCCCTCCATTACAGCAGTGAGTACCGAACCGGCTGCCTGCACCCGCTCAGTAAGCAAGAATTCGGCCGGGTTGAGTACTTGTTGCAAGCCATTTTCTTCCATGGCAAACAAGCCTGTTTCGGTGGCATCGCCGAAACGGTTTTTAGCAGCCCGCATGACCCGTAATTCGTGTTCCGGCTCCCCTTCCAGGTACAGCACAACATCTACCAAATGCTCCAGGGTGCGTGGCCCAGCAACGGTCCCTTCTTTGGTGATGTGGCCTACCAAAATTATGGGAACCCCAATTGCCTTGGCCAGCTGTTGAATGCGGATTGCCGTTTCCCGCACTTGCACAATGCTGCCTGGCGTAGAGGGGTAAGCCGGGTCGTACATGGTTTGGATAGAGTCAATTATGACCAGATCCGGCTTCACCGTCTCAATTTGCTCGATAATTACATTTACATCGGTAGCCGCTAGCAACTGCACTTCTTGCGATTTTAGCTTTAAACGCTCCGCTCGGAGCTTTATTTGCTCAGGGGACTCTTCCCCGCTAACGTAGAGTACCGTGCCTACAAAGCCTGCTGCCGACTGTAACAAGATAGTACTTTTGCCAATCCCCGGATCGCCACCAAGTAGCAATACGCTCCCTGGCACTAGCCCGCCACCGAGCACCCGGTCAAATTCCGGAATGCTTGTCGAACGGCGAACTAGTTTGTCCCCGGCAACATCGGCTAGCTTTTGGGTGGCCACTTCAGTTTTGCCGCTATAGCCCCCAGCCCGCCCTTTTGTACCCCGCTCGTTTGGCACACTGAATTCTTTTAAGGTATTCCAGTTGCCACAATTGGAGCAGCGCCCCTGCCACTGAATGTATTCTTCGCCGCAGTCGGAGCAAACGAAGAGGGTAGTGTTTTTCGACTTAGCCATAGGCACACTCTAGCAGCCGTTAGGCCACTTGGGGAGCGTTGTCTACTTTTTCTACATTTCGGACATGGCAGACGGGAGAGACAACTCCCTGCCACTCTTCAGCTTGCAGTGTGACAAACAGCTTGTACAATTCCCCTTCTATGAGTTCCGGGCCCCGGTAGGAAAAGGCAATTGCCTTGCGCGAATCATGGCCATCGGTGAGGAAAAAGCTGACGTGTTTTCCTTCTACCCCAACCCGCCGTACATTCCTTACGCCTGCTACCACCTCAAACAATGGGGCAGGAAAGCCAATCCCGAAAGGCGCAAGTGACTCTAGTGCCTTGGCAAGCTCTACGGAAAGTTCGGGGACGTTGAGTTCGCCGTCACAAGGCCACTCGTTCCCCTTGGCCAGCTCATCCAGGGTAATGCCTAGTTCCAGCATGTATGCCTCAAGCGCATCACGGAACAACTCAACTGTCCCACTCAAGGTAAGACCTGCCGCCTTGGCGTGGCCACCAAACCTTTCCAGCTGGGCAGAAGCAGCATCGAGCAACTCAATCGCGTGCACGCCCTCAACGCTCCGCACCGACCCTTTGATCGTCCCTCCTTCGGGGGCCAGGACAATTGTCGGACGCTTATACCGTTCTACCAGCCTGCTGGCCACCAAGCCAATCACCCCGCTCGACCAGGAGTCGTGGTAAGCAACCAACACCTGAGAATCTATGTGGTCCCGCACTTGGTTTTCCGCTTCTCGCAAGTGGTCATCTACCAACTGCTGACGCTCTTTATTCTGCTGGTTTAAGTAGTCTGCATGCTTGTAGGCAACCTGGGCGTCCTCTGTAACAAGGAGCTGAAGTGCGGCATTCTCTCCCTCCAGTAACTCGCCGTGCATGCGCGAAGGGGCATTGATGCGCGGGGCAAGCTTAAATCCAACATCGCCAGCCGAAAGGTGGGCTTTGGTTACCGCAGACACTTCCATTAAAGCAATTAAACCGAGGTTACGGCTTTTGCGCAGCACGGTAAGCCCATAGCAGGCCAGTACTCGGTTTTCGCCTACCAGGGGAACCATGTCAGCCACAGTCGATAGCCCCACCAAATCAAGCTCCCACTTCAGTTGGGCGGGGTCTTGTTTCATTTTTTCGGTCAGTGCACAGGCCACCTTCCAAGCAAGCGCACACGCGCAAAGCTCCCTGAAGGGGTACGCCGAACCAGCCATTTTAGGGTTGATAATGGCAAGGGCCCCAGTGGCAATTTTCCCTTCCTGCGGCTCGTGGTGATCAATAATAATGACCGCTACCCCGGCTTCCGCAAGCATAGCCACTTCCGCCTGGGCAACGGTGCCATTATCGACAGCAATGACTATGGCCGGTTCCTGTTTGAGCAGCGCGGTAACAATTCCCTCGGTCAGGCCGTAACCTTGTTCCCTTGTGGGAATTACCCCGTAGATATTGGCAAACCCCAGCCCCCGCAACGTACGCAGCAAAAGGGCAGTGGCTGGCACGCCATCGGCATCGTAATCGCCAAAGATTATAATTTTTTCCTGTTTTTGGTGCGCTTCAAGTAAGCGCCCAATTGCTACGCCGATACCGGGGAGCAACCAAGGGGAGTGGGTATCGCGTGCAAAATCGGGGTTTCGAAAAGCAGCCTGCTCCTTAGCGGCAATTCCCCGCTTACTGAGCAAGCCGACTATTATTCCCTCAATAGGGTTATTTGACATAGGCCCAACGGTCAACTCGCAAATCGGCTACCTGTGCCCCATTTAAATCCCCATCGCGGACCAGGCGGGCCACGTTACGTATTTGCACGCCCGCGTCCCCTAAGCTGTTAAGCTCTACTTTCATGCCCTCTTTTGTCATGACAGTGACGTCGTAGGTTGTAGCGCCCACTTGGAAAGAAGTGGCGACATAATTGGGGATGAGGGCCACAAGCTGGGTTTGCACGTCGTTCACAAATTGCAAGAAAAGTGTACTCGCTACCTGCTGGCCGTCTTCGGCGCCCAGGCCTGACGTGTCATCGATGCGGGGGAGGGAGGCAAGGGTTTTCCCTATTGCGGTATCGGGAGCTGGCAGGTTGTTTGTGGCATATTGCAGGTACACCACGCCCTGGGCGTCGAGCACCGAGGCGGTTGCGCCGGTTACCCACAAGGCCTTGGCGCTGCGCTCGGTTACCTCCACTAAAATGCTGCTCGGCAAGCCACGCCAAATGCGCACATCTTGAACCGCGGGGTCTTTGCTAATGCTGGCAGCTACGGTACCTTTAGGGAACGTCCAAATGCTTCCTCCTTTGGGTACGAGCTGTTCGATAGCCGCCGGGTCAGAAAGGGCGGCGCCGCGCACTTCAACCGTTTTTACGCGGAACAATGAGCTGGCAATGACGACGTAGATGACCAGCATCGCAATGACATAGGGAAGTACTTTACGCGCTACCCGAAACAGGCCACTTGGAGACCAACGCCGTTCACGTGGCTGCAAATTCCCGTAAATTTTTGGCATGCGCCGAACATAACGGCGACGGGAAGTACGCATGTCCCTATCCTACCACAGCTTCGGCCTCTTGGTTTGTCGCTGACCACACACCAAGCCGCTCAAAGGCCGGTTTGATTTCAATTCCCGAGCGCTCACGTACTAATTCTTGCATGGCTACCACTGTCCGCCAGACTGCCATAACAGTTCCACTCCGCTTGGCGCACAAATAGTTAAGGTTTTTGCGATCTGCCCGTATGCCATCGATCATAATTCTTTGTACACCCGAATGTTTCAATACCTCAGCTAATTTATGCCCCCCGCCTGGCTCAAGAAAGATGGGGCCAAATACCTCACCCCGAGGCGGCGGAACGATGAGTTCGGCCTCTTTTTGAATGCGCCGCTGCAACTCGTCCGGGCGAACCGAGGTTAACTGGAACTGCACATTTAAAATGACTGGGCGGGCTTGCTCAAAACTACGGGTGTTTCGTAAATAGCGGAGTTTTGTTTGGCCGTCATCGCGGATAAGCCAGTCAACCCGCTGTCTGGAAACGGTAGGGTAGGGTTTCATTTTGGTGGGCGGTATGAGCATGGTCAAGTGTCTAATTGATGACAAAATACTGCCACCCTCAACGGTCAAACCATTGTACACAGCACCCCCAATTGTCCCCGGCAATCCGTAAAACTGAGTCATCCCTCCGTAACCACGTCCAGCTGCCAAGGTAATGAAGCGCTGCAAAATCATGCCACTTTCCACCACCACCTGGCTCTTGTCAGCCGCCATGACAAACCCTTCAGAGCGATTATGGATGATGAGGCCAGCGTAGTCGTCATCGGGAAAAAGTATTGCGCTGCCCGACCCTACAATTTCGTAGGGAAGGTTGGCATCGATAGCTGCTTTGACTGCCCCAGCCACTTCCATGGCATCACGGGCTTCGGTAAAATAGGCCGCCCTTCCACCTAGGCCTAGGCCATTAAAACGCCCCAAAGAGACGTGTTGCTCTACTCGGGCAATGTCCTTCAAAAGTAACTTATAGGTTGAATCTTCTACCATTCGTAACGCTCGTTAGACTGCAGCATAACCTCAACTTCCGGTTCTAGCCAGTAATTGTACTTTGTGTGCACCGCTTCCCGCACCCGGTGTATGAGGGCAATGAGTTGCTGCTGGGTACCGCCCCCTTTGTTAATCATAAAGTTGGCATGTTCTGGATATACTTGCATGGCACCTTCTTCCCACCCTTTGCACCCTGCTTGGTCAATGTACCAAGCAGCAGCCACCATGTTCGTACCAAGTTCTGTCGCTTTGTCTTGTGGAAGGTTTTTAAACACTGAACCACAGTTCGCCCCGCTCGGTTGCACTGTTGACTTTGCCTTTGTCCATTCCAGGTATTGCTGCTTTGCGGCGGTAACCTGCTCTTCAGTCGCCTGGTTGAGGCAAAAGGTGACATCCCAAATCACCCAGCCCGACCGCTTGTGAAAAATGCTATAGTCGTAACCAAAGCTAAGTTCGGAGGGGAGGACTGTCACAAATTCTTGCCCTGTATAAGCCGTTACCTCCTGCACTACTTCGGCCAGGAAATGCTTTTCGCCGTGAATATTATTGAATACTGCTCCCCCAACCGAAGAGGGGATGCGCGCATACCACTCAAGACCTGTCGCCTGCTGCTCAAAGCTTCCCATTACCGCTTGGCCCCAAGGGACGCCCGCGCCAACTCGCAGCCACTTGGGCTCCGCTTGCTGTTGCTCAGCCCCTTCGAGGGTGAGGAATCCTTCTTTCCACTCATCCCGCCTGTAGCGAGTATCGGTAGACGTTTGGGGGAGTTCAGAAAAATGACAATCCTGCAGGGGAGTCATTTCTTTATTGGTGGGAATTATAATAATGCCCGCAAAGCCTTCGTCGGGAAAAACAATATTGCTTCCCCCGCCTAAAATGCGCATCTCGATCCCCTGCTCCCCTGCCGTTTTCACATCTTCAACGAGTTCTTCCTTGGTGGCGGGACGGCTCACAAACTGTATGGGTCCGCCTACCTTCATACTGCAAAGTTGAGCTCCCATAACTCCTTTTTGCCAGCGGCTATTCATTGCGCCATTTATCGGTAAGGGCGCGAATATTGCCAGCTCCCATTACCATGAGTACACCGGGCTGATTGGCGGCGGCTTTGACCATTCGCCCCAGTTCTTCCTCATTTTTTGCCACCTCGACTGTCATTTTTGTAGGACCAATTTCGGCAGCAATGACAGCGCTTTCAATGGCTATCCCCTCTTCCCTACCCGCTACATGGTAGATGGGCGCTAAAATTAAGCGTTGCGGCGCATGCTTATCAAAAGCCCGGCCGAACTCTTTAAGCAATGCCTTGGTCCGCGCTTTTTGGTGCGGCTGGAACACCAGTGTCAGCTGCTCATGAGGGAATTTTTCGGCGAGCCCGGCAAGGGTCGCCTGCATTTCAGTTGGATGGTGCGCGTAATCGTCATACAATTCGGCTTGCTTCCACTTGCCTAAGTACTCAAAACGGCGGCCAGCCCCTGGAAAGGTGGCTAAGGATTTTTTAATCATTTCCTGTCCAACCCCCAGTTCATGCGCTACCCGGGAAGCAGCCGTGGCATTCAGCAAGTTGTGCATTCCAGGCTGAGGAACGCGCACCCCTGGCCACAGGTTGCGCTCATCGTACCAACGGGTTTTGTATTTGAAACCTTTGACTGCTTTGCGCACCCGCCCATCTTTGCCATAACCCACGACGAGCCCAGTCCTTGTCGGCAAATTGCGTAAAAAACGTCTGTAGGACTGCTCAATTTCCGGCAAGCCTTTGGTGTAGTAATCGGTGTGGTCGAGGTCGATATTCAGTAGGACAGCAATCTTGGGGTAAAAATTATGAAAGCTGCGGTCAAATTCGTCAGATTCGAGGATAAGGTACTTCCCCTGACCAATCCTGGTACCGTTCCAAGGGGCAAGCGAGCCGCCTACAAACACGGTAGGATCGAGTCCGGCTTGATCTAAAATCCAACCAATCATGGCGGTAGTAGTAGTTTTACCGTGGGCGCCACACACCGAAATAGTGGTATAGCGCTGGGTTAGTTTGCCAATCCACTGGGCCCGCTTTAGGACCTTTATCCCCCGCTTCGTCAGCTCTTCGTATTCGGGATAACTCGGTGCAGAAGGGGTAGTTGCCGAGGTCATGACGGCTTCGGTGACATCGGTAGGGATGGCCGCCGGGTCAACGCCAATATGGATGTTCGCTCCAAGCGCCCGTAAGCGCAGCGTGTCGGCGCTTTCACTCACGTCGCTTCCCGAAACCTGCCACCCCTGCTTCAAACAGTAGTCTGCAATCCAGACAGTTCCAACGCCGCCAATCCCAATGAGGTAGATATGCCGCATATGCTTACTGTAACAGGTATTCCGCCATGCGGGCCGCTGCATCGGGACGATCGAATGAACCAATTGCTGCCCTCAGGGCAGTTTCTTCCGACATGTTGCCGCATATGCGCTGAATGGTGGCGATTAGCTCGGCACTCGTGGTAACGGTTTCATCAAGCACAACTGCAGCCCCTGCCTTTTGCAGTACCCGGGCATTGGCCATTTGGTGGTTTTGGGCTGAGGTAGAAAGCGGAATGAGCACCGTACAGGCCCGTGATGCCGCCAGCTCGGCAATAGTACCGCCCGAGCGGCTTATTACAATAGCACTCTTTTGAAACAAGGCCGGAAGCTCCTTGGTTAAAAAGGGTACTACATGCAGATTTTGTTGTAACGAAGGAGTAAGCTGAATTTTTTTCGCCTCATATGCGGTGTGCTCCTGCGAGCCTGTAACGTGGACAAGCTGAAAGTGCGGCAAAAGCGCACCCCAGGCCTCACTTATTAACTGGTTTACCTTGCGTGAACCTTGGCTGCCCCCTATTACCGTTAGCACCGGTAGTCCGTTGAGGGTCACTTTTTCGATGACCGGAAGCTGCTTTGCCTTTGAGTAGAATATATCGCGCACCGGCTGGCCTGTGTACACCAAGCGGTCTTGCGGCAGCTGGGCATACACCTCAACCGGGTAGGAAGTGAAAATTGTTTTGGCGTAGCGGGAAACGAACCGGTTAGCCAGGCCAGGCACCGAATCGCTTTCGTGGCAAAAAATGGGGATACCTTTCCGGGCGGCGGCAAGTACCAGTGGTACTGTGCTATAGCCGCCTTTGGCAAACACTACAGCGGGCTTAAGTTCGGTAATGAGCCTGCGCGCTTCGGCTAGCCCGCGTAAAAACTGACCCACTTGTTTAAATTGGTTCCAGGTTGCGTGGCGATGCAGCTTTCCCGAGCGCACCGCGCGTTTAGCAAACGTAAGCTTAGATTCGGTTATGAGGGGCGAATCGAGATCGCTTGGAAGGCCAACATAGGTGCAAGCTGCCTTAGGGCCGGCTTGTTTTTGCACGGCATCCATAACAGCTAGGAGTGGTGAAATATGCCCTGCCGTCCCTCCTCCCACAAAAAGAATGTGCCGGTTGCTCATGCGCGGCGGGCAACTGGACGGCTAGCGGAAGCTGACTGGCGACGAACGGGGCGGGCAGGCTTCTTTTCTTCAACCGGGTCGCTTCCTTGGCGGGAAATGTTTAAGAGCACACCAATCGCCGCAAGGGAAATGACTAAATTTGTACCACCGTAGCTAATGAAAGGAAGAGGAATACCCACGAGAGGTATGATGTGGCCCATGGAAGCCAAGTTGAGAAAGGCTTGGAAGGCAAACCAACTGGTAATCCCTACGGCGAGCAGGCGGCCAAAGGTATCTTGCGCGCGCAATGCAATACGGTAGCCGCGATAAGCCAGAAAGATATAAGCCAAAATGAGTACGGCCGCCACTACAAATCCCAGCTCTTCGGTAATAACTGCAAAAATGGAATCAGTGTGCGGCTCAGGGAGGAACAGGCGCTTTTGCCCGCTCGCACCAAAGCCGAGGCCAAACCATCCACCTGAACCAATAGCATAGGTAATATTCTTGATGTGCCAACCAACTCCTTGGCTTTGATCGCCAGGGTTCAAAAAGGTCAAAATGCGGGCGCGCCGATATGGCACAGCCAAAATGGCTGTGAGCGCCACCCCCACAGTTCCTGCCCCAAGGGCAAATTGTTGCCAAGTCATGCCTGCTACCAAGTACACGCAGGAGGCTGAGGCAAAGAACACTGTCATAGTTCCAAAATCAGGCTGACGCAGTAGCAAGAACGAAACAAGCCCAAGCACACCCATGAACGGCAGGAAGGTGCCGGTAATATCTTTCATACGGTCCTGGCGTTTAGCCAAAAAAGCAGCCAAATACATGAGAAAAGTAAGCTTGGCGAGCTCCGACGGCTGAAAATTAAGCGGCCCAATGTCAATCCAACGGTGGGCGCCATTAATTAGCCCTCTCGAGAACAGGAACACGCTGAGCAACAAGACAATGGTTATACCAAGCATCCAACCTGCCCACTTGGCCCAAACCTTGTAGTCGATGTTAGCCATAACAATCATGGCCATAAGCCCAAGGATGGCCGAAAATATTTGCTTCTTAAAGAAAATTTCCGGATCACCATAGAGCTGCAAGCCAATAATGACTGAGGCAGAGTAAATCATGACAATACCAAATAGAACCATGGCTACCACGGTCACGGTAACAGGCACGTCGGCACGCTGGCGGCGCAGTACTGTCGAGGTCATGATTGGGATCCGTAACGGTCGGTTACTGCGTGGATGAACTTCGCGCTCCGTTCCTTATAGTCTTTGAAATGGTCAAAGCTTTTGGCGGCAGGCGAAAGGATTACAATGTCACCTGGCTGAAGATGGGGATGGATGCCAGAAAGTATCGTCTCCATAATCGGCTCTTTTGCTCCCGCTAACAAGAGACACTCACAGTCGGTGCGACTTTTGGCAACTTTTTTAAAGAGTTTTTCCAGTGCCGGCGTGTCACTTCCGGGAATGAAACTAACACTCACCGCCCGCTCCAAAGCAGCGTGGACAAGCAGGGTATAGTCTTGGCCACCGCTTTTGCCCCCTATGAGCAGGTGAATGCGCTGGCCGGGAAATGCCTCGAGGGCGGCAATAGCCGACTCGGGGGTAGTGGCAATGCCATCGTCGTAAAAACTGACCCCATTATAGGTGCCAACAAGTGAGAGTCGGTGGTCTAGGCCTTTGAAGGCAACTACTTCTTGTTGGATGATGGTCGGCGAAACCCGGTGATGCAAGCCGACAAGTATCGCGGGTACAATGTTTTCCACATTGTGTTCACCTTTCAATTGGCGTCCGGTAATATCGATAGACTCAAGGGAATTGCCGCTCTGCACGAACACCACTTCCTTAGTATCAAGGTGTTCCACCCAGGCCGCTTCGCGTTGGGGGGTTTTGCGGGTGTAGCGTAGCACATGGCCGTTCGCCGAGCTCAGGTAATACCCCATGTCTGGGTATTCGGCATTGATGATGGCCAGGTCACTCGGCCGCTGGTGGGCCACTAACTGGCGTTTTGCTTCCCGGTATTTGGCAAAATCCCCGTGATGGTCCAGGTGCTCAGGAGTGACATGCAACATAACGGCTACCTGCGGGCTCATGTGTAGGTCGGTCAGTTGGAAGCTGGAAAGCTCGAGCACAACCAAGTCTTCTTCGTTAAGGTCATCAATAAACGAAAAGGGGTCGAGGCCAATGTTGCCTGCCAAGTAGGTTTTGCCGCGCGTATAACCAGTCGTCAATATATTGGCAATGAGCGTTGAAGTGGTCCCTTTTCCCTTGGAGCCGGTCACACCGATAATCTCGCAAGGGGCCAATTGAAAAAACAATTTAGTTTGCGAGGTAACCGTAATCCCTGCCTGTACTGCCTTTTCAAACGCAGGCTGAAAGTAAGGCATGCCTGGGCTACGGAACACTACATCGAAAGTATTGAGGTTTTCGGTAATGTCCGGCATGATTTCCCAAACTACTTCAGCAAATTCTGGATGCTCCTGCTTGAACTTTTCTTGAGCAGTGGCCTCTTTGTCCCGAACGGTAAGGCTAAGGCCCTGGCGCAGCAGCCACAACACAAGATTGGCGTTGTTAAGGCCGTATCCCAAAATCCCAATGCGCTTCCCCTGAAGCGCCTGCAGCGCACTCGATCCATTCATTGAATGAGGGCTAGCATGAGGCCGGCAGCACAGCCGACTGCCGCAATTACCCAGAAGCGCATAGTTACTCGGGTTTCAGGCCAGCCAATTGCTTCAAAATGATGATGAATTGGCGCAACCAAGAACACCTTACGTTTAAATACTTTCTTGGAAAATATCTGGATAACCGTTGAGATGCCTTCAATGAACGGAATGAACAAAATGAACGGCAAGAGCACGACGGTATTGGTGAGGAAGGCTAAAATTGGCAAAGTCATGCCAAGGGCCATGCTGCCGGTGTCACCCATGAAAAAGCGGGCGGGGTGAATATTGAACCACAGGAAAGCGAGCAGAGAGCCAAGCATGGCAGCGCAAAAGCCTGCCAAGTGGATTTTTCCTTGGATGAGCGCAATGAAGGTATACACAAAGAAGGCGAGCAGGGCGACGCCGCCAGCCAGGCCATCCAAACCGTCGGTTTGGTTCATGCTAAAGGCCACAAATATGACAGTCCCCACAAAGAGCGGGATGTACCACCAGCCAATGTCATAATTGCCAAGGCCCGGAATGCTTACCGTGCTAAAGCCAAGTTTGCTGTAGAACCACCAGGCCCCCACAACGGCCACGGCGGCATAGACCCAAAACTTATACTTTAAACGCAGACCGCCGCCATTTGGACCCTTCCCCAGCACGTTCATAATGTCGTCAACGGCGCCAATTACCCCTGCCGCCACTAGGGCAAAGAGCGGTAGCCAGGTTTGCCCACGGTCCAAGTGAAAAATAGCCACTAAAATAGCCGAGGTCACCCAAAAGAGCAGTCCTCCCATGACCGGCGTCCCCGATTTTTTTTCGTGCAATTTAGAAAATATTGGCGCCTCTTTGCCATCGACACCATGTTGGCGTAAGCGCTTCCCTACCCGGTTTTTGTAGAGGAAATTAGTAAGGAAAGGGGCCAGGACAATAGCTATGACAAACGAGACCACCACAAAGAGGGCGGTTTGCTTGAGGTCTTGGGTGTTGAGGGTAAGGGCTACCATAGTCTTCGTTATTCTTGCCAGGATTCAGATTGCCGAACTAGTAACTTGGGAGCATCGGCAGGGTGGGCCATGAGGCGTTTTACCACGCGCTCCAGGCGCATCCCGTTCTGCGAGGCCTTCACATAGATAATATCATTCCGCTCGATAACCTGTTCTAGTTGGGAAAACAGTTGCTCGGGGGTGGTGAAGGCCAACATGCGGTGGCTGGCCATGCCAGCAGTTTTGGCCGCCTTGAGCATATCTTGCGCAAAGGGACCGAGGACAACTAAGAAGTCGACCGACTTAGCCGCCGCCGCCGCTACCTCCTGGTGGGCTTCAAGCGCCGAATCCCCTAGCTCATTCATAGTACCTAAAATTGCCACTGTGCGGCGGCCCTGGGCCCAAGGTTTAAGCATTGCCACCCCGGCTACCGCAGCCTCGGGCGAGGCATTGGCTGAGTCATCGACAATAGTGCTGCCTTTAAGGCCATCTATGAGCCTGCCCCGGCCCGCAGGAACTTGATACGCCTCCAGGCCTTTCTTAATTTCGGCCGCCGCCAGGCCTTCCTTGTGCCCTATAAAGGCAGCGGCTACCAAGGGCGCTAATTGTTGCTTGCCCACTACTGCGACATTAGCCGTGAGCTTTACATCACCACTCAATTCACAGGTCATGTTTTTTACCTTTAGCGCAACCGCGGCACCACGCAGGTCCACTTTGTTTTGATGTTTCGTAAGTCCCGCAACGCCAAAGCGATAGGTCAGCTCAGGCCAGACAATTTCTTTCAAAAACTGATCATCGCCATTAATGAGCACATAGCCGCCATCCCGGCGGTACTTTAAGATATCCGCAAGCTCAGCTGTCACGCCTTCTTGGGTTTTGTAATATTCCAAGTGTACCGGGCCACCAGAGGTGAACACGGCGACATCGATAGGAATTCGTTCACCTAAAAAAGCGTGATCGCCCGGTTTGTCCGAAGAAAACTCCAGCACCCAGTAAGGGCGTCCCTTTGGCTTAGTGAATACTGCCGAACTGGAGCGGGCCATAACCTTAAGCCAGGCCGAAAGGCCTTTCACTTGCTCGGTAAACCCTAGGAGAGACAATGGAATACCCGTATCGGTTGCCAGGTTCCCTACTGTCTTTACCACTGGCTTACCCGCCGTCTCAAGCATGATAGCAATTGCTTCTTTTGCCGATGTTTTGCCCACACTCCCGCACACCGCAATGACATACGGGTCCTCTGCCCGGTAACGCCGCTTCACCGCCCCCCACATGAGCGTAAGCACAAATTGGCGAATCGTGGCTTTCATATCTACTTATTGGTAGGTGGCACTTGGTAGTAGTGTAGCAGGAAGCTAGCCAAGCGCCCAAAAAGCGGTACTGCAGTAGATTCGGCAAATTCACCTGCAGTATCCGAGTTCGGCTGGTCAACTTTTACCAACATGACAAATTTAGGATCGTCGGCCGGAGCCATACCCACAAACGAGTGGTTATACACATTGGCCAAGTATCCACCATTTACTGGGTCTGGAACCTGGGCAGTACCAGTTTTTCCTCCTACTTTGTAACCATCTACGCCAGCTCTTTTGTGATTGTGCACCACGACGGCGGTCAACATGTTGCGCATGGTGGCAGCTGTTTCTGGCTTAAGGACTTGGGAACCTGGAGCAATTGGGTTGAGCGTTTCGGTACCTTTTGCATTCATACTGCCTTGTACCAAGTGCGGCACTGGCTCTAGGCCATTATTAGCAATTGCGGCGTAGGCAGTGGCAATTTGGATTGGCGTTACGGCAATCCCTTGACCAAAGGTGGTCGTAGCCTGTAGGACATTGCTCCACTTGGCTGGGTCTACCACTTTGCCAGTTGTCTCCCCTTTCAAGTCGATGCCAGTCAAACTGCCAAAGCCAAATTTACGGATATACTCACCCATCAGGTCGCTGCCCATTTTGTTACCTAGCCACACCATGGCCACATTGTCCGAATTCACCAGCACGTCAGTCATGGTTTCGTGGCCGTAGGACTTTAAGAGGGCTGTATTAATCTTGTAACCATCTACCACTACGTTTTCGGCAAAGTCCCCTGCTGTCACGGGAGTGACAACTCCTTGGTCAAGCGCAGCGCTCATAATGAGCGGCTTAAAAATACTGCCCGGTTCCCACACATCGCTAATGGGGGGGTTATCGAATAGATCCGAATTGGCCTGAGCAACGGTACGGAAATCAGCGGGACTATAGGTTGGGTAACTGGCCATGGCCACCACTCCCCCAGTCTTAGGGTCCAGCACAATGACTGAACCAGCTTTGGCTTGGTCCTTTTGTACCTCCGTAGAAAGCTCCTGCTCTACTTCGGCTTGAATGTTCCTGTCGATGGTAAGCACGTAGCTCGTGCCGTCTTGGCCAGTAACCTGGTTTACCTGCTGCAGGGCGGTTCCCCGGCTGTCAGTTTCCAGGCTTACCGTTCCGGCGTAACCCTTAAGCTGGGTATCGTAAGCACTTTCAAAACCGTACTGGCCTTTGCCCTTGTCGTTCACAAAGCCAAGGACTTGGCCTAGAATTCCTCCCTCCGGGTAGGTCCGTTCATATTCGCGCACAAAGAAGGTGCCCCCTAAGTATTGAATGACGTCGCCTTGGGTAGAATCGAAGTTCAAGGCAACCGGCTTTTGGTTAGGCAGGTATGTATGCTCGATGGCCAGTATTTTAGTCGCAACGTCTTGCACCTGCTGCTGGTCAAGGCCATGTACCGCAGGGTCCATATACTGCCCGTTCTTATCGAGGGTAGCTTTGATTTTAGTGGCATCGCCGCCGCCTAGACTGGCAAACAGGTCAGCGTAGTCTTGCTTGTGGGTTACATTGACCGGGGTGGCGGAAAGGGCAAACCTTTGCACGCTCTCCGCTACCACGACAGGTGTGCCTGTGGCAGCGTCTTGCACATAGACTGAACCGCGGCGCGGCAAAATGTCGCGTGCCACTTGCTGCTGCTCCTTAGCCGCAGCAAAAAGGGTGGAGTGATCGAGCACCGCAATCACAAACATCCTCCCGATCAAAGTGACCGTGAGGACTGCCATTATGCTTACAATGATCCCAACCCGGACACGTGGTGACATGCGGAATGTTTAGGGCTGTGCCGTGGCCTCCGCCACAGGTTGCGCCGTGGATGCCCCAGCCACATCCCCCTTCTCTACGAATTGTACATCAGTTGAAGGCACCATTGCTTCCTTTACCGGCGACTGTTCCACTTGCTGAAGCGACTGGGCCCTTTTTTCTTGGACTTTGAGGTTTTCTATTTCTTGGTTTACTTGACTGATTGTCTGGCGGGTAGTGTTGTCACCATACAGACTGATGCTGCTTTTGCTTGAAGAAATAAGCATAAGCACGGCAAGGACTGCCAAAACGCTAATTCCTATAATTTTTGCCGCTGTAGGACCTAGCTTGATTGAGCGTTGCACGGTCCGTACCGTGGAGCGCGCCGGCGCAGTGCGTCGGGAAATAGTATAGCCAGATGTCCGAGAATAACGTGCCCCCATAATTCGTAACAGCTAAATGCCAATATCGGTAAGTGTTTGGACGTATTCTTTAGAGGTAGTGTCGATGCTATCGTTGTACTTCTCCCAAGCCTTTACGTCCCAAAGTTCGATATGGTCCGCGAGTCCCGCCAGAACTGTTTCCTTACCCAGTGAAGCAAACTGTCGTAGGTACGACGGAATGACAAACCGGCCAAGCTTATCTGGTTCGAGATCCACTGCGCCTGCGAGCGTTTGCCGGACATATGCCCTGGCTGCTGGCTGACTTTGGGGAAGGTTACTGAGATCAGCAGCGATATCCTGCCAGAGACTGGCAGGATACAGCTTGAGTGAGCCATCAGACCCCTTGGTCACAACGGCTCCCTCGGCCAACTGGCCACGCCACTTAACAGGAACCTGGATACGTCCTTTGTCATCAATAGAATGTCGGTGTTCACCGATGAACATATCCAGAACACTTGTTTATTAGCGTGACCCACTTTGCCCCACCCTGGACCACAGGAGTCTATTTTCTGCGTGATTTTAATTAGTGTCAACCAGGTTCGGCGTTTGTTCGTCTAGAAAAACGTTGTCCAACTTAGAGTATACGAGTAAGCTTGACAACGTTTTTCCCTCGTATACTCTAAACTTAAGGCCTCTTTCTGTTTCCTATTCCAAAATTAATATCCCGCTAGTCGATCCCTACCTGGTTAATAAACCAGGCTTTTTTTCGAATAGATTAACGAATTCGGACTACAAATAGTCATACATTTTCATACTCGGTGGATTGACAAATTGGGCATTTTTAGGTATATTCTGACTACTTTGAAAAAACTCTCCCGACCCAAGGACACCATTATCCTTATTACGCTTGTCGCCGCCCTTTTTGCCTTGGCATTAGCTGCAGGTATTTCACTTCAAAAAAAATCCCTAAACTCCCATGACACCCAACTGAAAGGCTCCAATGGCTTTTAGCCTTCCTGGCCGCACCGCATTCGCGGGCGGCATTTTTTTACAAGAATGAGAACAAATGGGTAATAAAGCCGGCAACCCGCTTAATAAGCGCTTGGATTGGTCTATTGTCCCGTTCGTAGACTAGGCCTGGCTGGGCAAAATTAAGGCTGGGCTTTAATTGCTCGTATTGGTCACGTATGGCATTGGTATAGCCAATTTCCGAACCGTCTAAAGCGTTTTCGAGCACCACTGGCCGGACATCCTGGCTCGTGTTGCTGTAAATTTTTTGGATAGTAAAGTTGTTATCCACCACAATGCTGCGCAATGGCTGTACCGTCGCCACAATGGTAATTTTTTGGCTTGAACTTTCGGAAGCAAACAAAAACATGTTGCTCAGCAACACCGAAGCTATCACGCTGCAGGTCAAGACGATAGCAAAGGAGGTAGAGCGTCTCATGTCAGATGGTGCGGAAAATAATATACATCACCCCCGCATGGTAGGTAGGGACAGGCGCCACCATGAACAGCGTCACATTGCGGCGGGCCAAATAGGGCAGCACGTTGCCAAGGTCAGTCTTTACCCCCGGTTGAATCACACCGCTCGCAATTGTTTCATCCACGCTCACAACGCCATATGGTGGAAGGGTGGTGCTAGTGGTTTTAGTAACTGAGCCGTGA
>JBBQFV010000002.1:0-38402 GCA_038322405.1 Patescibacteria group bacterium | reverse complement strand
AGAAGTGCTGGTATAAAAGAGGCTTTAGGATATGTTTTCAATACAGAACATGCCTTGATATAAAGTTCTTCATTATTTGTACTTAGCACTCCGCCGCCGTAGTTGCTGGCATTTTTAGTGAGTGAAAATATAGCAACGTCGCCAAAAGAGCCGACTCTTTGAGAGCCAAGTTTAGCGCCTAGCGAATGAGCACAATCTTCAATGGTAAGAAGAGATTTTTTCTTCACAAAGTCTAAAATAGCGGGGGTATTCAGGGCTGCCTTTCCAAAAAAGTGGACAAAGATAAGCGCCTTTGTTTGTTTGGTATATTTTTTTTCAAGGTCTTCAAGCTGAAAAAGAAGAGTTTGAGGATCGATGTCCACGTACACAATGCGCGCTCCTGCCGCTGTAATGGCATCCTTAACTGAAGTGCAAATGAAGGCAGGTACTAATACCTCCTTGCCCTCAACTTCCATTGCACGAAGTGCGAGGTAAAGGGCAGTTCTGCCATAACTCGTTGCAATAGCGTATTGGCAACCAAGGTATGCAGTAAAAGCTTTTTCGAAGCAAGCGACAGAAGATAATTTATTTTGCGTCATGTAGCTAGACTTTTTTAGTCAATACGGCGTCGTAGCGGAAAGCTAGAAAAATAGCGGGCTTATCGGTAACGGTTTCCAGAAAAAGTTGAGCTCTATGCCCATGTTTTTTAGCAAATTCCTTAAAGTAGCTAGGCGTTATGAAGAAGGGATAGTCGACAAATACATCGTCAATCTTTCGCATTCGATAGTAAATTTTACGCAGTCGCGAAATAACTTTTTGACTCAGCGGCAAGAGCCTATACTCTTCCCGTTTATAATATTCTTTGAGGTAACCATTAAAGATATCGCTAATCATTACCTTTCCCCCTGGCTTACATACGCGGAGCATGTCCTGGATGGTCTCAGTGGCATACTCAATATTGGGAAAATAGTGAAATACACTGTGACATACCACTCGGTCAAATGAGTTATTCTTAAAAGGCGACTTGTTAGCTTCGGCGTGATGCACCTCAATTGTTGGATCATTGATACCCTCCAAAAGAGCGGCGGAGAAATCTGTTCCAGTTACTGTTTTGGCCCGCTTCCTCAGTCGCTTTAAAAGCAATCCATTGCCACAACCCACTTCGAGCAAGCTGTGCTTACTGGTCAGTTCAAGCTTTTCAGTAATCTCTGTGGCGATACTGTCAAAGACATTTTCGTTGGCTGGTTTACCATCAACAAAAAAATGAATGGCGGACATAGGATCAGCGGCTGCGCCACTCTTTTCCCACATATCATTCATGAACGATATAACTGACCTATCTTTTTCAGAGTTCATAGGAAAGTTCCTTGGTTATCCTGTTGTATCCAATATAATAAAGAAAAAATGCAAAGCACATAGAAATAGCGCTTGCCCATGAGGCGCCCAGAATGCCGAAGTGAGGGATGAGTAGGCAGTTAACGGTAATATTCATTATCATCATAGCAATTGCAGCACTTCGCAAATAATCTCCTTGCCTATGCACTGCTAGAAAACTGTTAAAGGGTTGATACATACCTTGAAAAAAGCCTGCTAGTGAGAGTGGGAAGATAATTGGAAATACAGCAAGATAACGATTAGAAAAAAGAAGGGTAATGAGGGGCTTGCCCAAGAGAAGAAGAAAGGTAGTACAGCCAATGAGCCATATAGTGTTGAATATAATTACTCGAGAAGAAATACGGTTTTGGCTAGCAAAATCTTTGAAGAGGCTGGTGGTCAACGATTGGGAAAGAATAACCATCGGACTGATCATAATGAGGCCTAGGCCATAAAAACCGACTGAGGTAGTGTTAACGAATCTTGATATAAAGAGACTGTCCAGGTTGTAGGTTGATACATCAACAATTCGGCCCCAATATAGTTTAATACCGTACTCCCTCGTTTCTTTGTAAATTACTTTCAGGGTGCTCTTATTTTTGATAAAGCGGGGTTGTAGCTTGCGAATAGTAAGGAGCAAAGCCAGGAGAACTCCCGAAAAGTTGAGTATAAGAATGGTGACAATTTGAAGGTGAGAAAAGGCAAAAAAGACCAATATGCCTATTAGGTACCAAAGCTTAGGAAAGGCCGTAAGAAAAGAAAGTTCTTTAATTCGGTTACTGCCTTGGCATACTTGCTGAGTCAAGTATTGAAAAGGGAAAATTATTACAAAAGGTGAAATAACTCTTAATAGATGACCAATGGAAGAGTGAAAGAACTGATCTACATATAAGCTGGCCAATAAAATAACTAGGAAAAAAAGCCCTGAAATAATAGTGGTGATAATGAGAAGGCTTCCAGTAAGATCCCTATTGTCCTCTTCTGTTTTGGAAATTGAGAGGAGGCGTGCGCCGGCAGAGAAAAATCCAAATTCAAAAAAGAGGGAGACAAAAGCAATGAAAGCTAGGGCAAAGGAAAGGAGACCGTACTGGTGTGGGTCTAATGCCCTCGTGATAATTGGCACGGAAATGAACCCGCCAGCAAGAGAAATAATTTGTGCTCCGTAGAGCAATGCTGTTTGCTTTGCAGCCTTGGTTTTGAGGTGCTCGCAAAGATTTGAAAAATAGCTCATGCGTATAATGTGAGAACGTCTTTGGGTGCCGTCAAAAGTATGGTTTGGCGAGCCGGGCGACTCTTTGCGTAGGCAATAAGTTTAGAGCTAAAAGACATGGGCTTAGTCTAGGTGGCACTTTAGCCAACGGGATAGGATAAATATTGCCCAGGGCCGTAAACCGTGAGAGGCAGGATGCTCAAGGTCGAGAGTTTTGAGCAACTCTTCTCTTTTTACGTAGAGAAACAAAGGATGTTTAGGATCAGCAAAAACCTCGGTTTTGAGAGATTCTGGAACGGACTCTTGCAAGAAAGGCTCTAACAACATCCCGAAGCCAACTTTTGGGCGCTTAGTAGAAAAATGAGGGATGAGATTGGCAATAATCTTTTTTAGTAAATATTTTGGTTCACCATTATTCATCTTTAACGCAAAGGGTAGTCTAAGGGTGTATTCGACTAATTTGTGGTCCAATAGGGGAACACGCGCTTCAATGGAATGACTCATTGTTGGGTAATCTACCCGAGGTAAAATGAGTTCTGGCAGACGTAATTTGAATTCCACATTTTGTATCTTGCGTAGGAAATGATCGGGAGCGTCGTTAGGCACCTCTCCCATTATTGTTTGCAGATAATCGTAAGTTGAAATGACATCTTTAGGGTTTTTCCAGAATTGCTGTTTTTCACTTTCCATAAATGCGTGCAAATGTCGGCGGGAAACAATTTCGGAATTGTGAATGAGCTCCAGCTTACGGCGTACTATAGCTGGCCCGTATTTACTGGCCGTAAGGCGGAGTGGTTTAGGTAATTTTGCCAATGCTTTTAGCGTTCCATATTCACGGTCGATTGTTTGATAGACAGGATATCCTCCCAGTTCATCACCACCTTCGCCAATTAGACAAACGATGGCACCAAGTTTACGGGAAGCTGCGGCAATAATTTTGACCAAGAATGTGTTAGGATCACCCATCGGATAATCGTTCTGTTGCTCAAGCATGGAGGATACTGCATCATTAAATGCTTCCTCTGTCACAATTTCTTTAGTAAGAGGAATTCCTAACCCTTGGGCAATCTCAGCTGCTGCCTCTGATTCGCTATACGCAGAGCGTTGCTGATAATCAACGGTCAAGGCCTTAATTGTTTTGGAATTTTTTGAGGCATATGCAGCGACGAGGCTAGAATCGATTCCTCCACTTAAGCTCACGCCTACTGGAACGTCGCTAAGCATACGCAGTGCAACCGATTCTTGAATCAGTTTGGTTGTTTCTTTGAGGGCGGTGCTTTCATTTGTATCAGAAACACTATTTAAGTAGTCGGTGGGGTTCCAGTATCGAGTAATTACCAGGTTGTCTCCGCTCGTGATGGTGAGGTATGTACCAGCCTCAAGCTTATAGATTTCCTCAAACATGGTATGTGGGGCCGGTACGGTAAGGAGTGTTAGATAATCGTATACCGATTGTGTCCGGACCTCTTTCTTCACACGGGGATGACTAAAAAGTGCCTGAATTTCACTAGCAAAGACCAGCTCAGTGTTTGTAGAGGTATAGTAAAGAGGCTTGATGCCTAATCGATCGCGTACAAGCCAGAGTTTGTTCAATGACTCGTCCCAAAGAGCAAAAACAAACATTCCCCGGAAACGCTCTAAACTAGCTACTCCCCACTCTTCGTAAGCGTGGATTATTACTTCAGTATCGCTATGATCGGTGCGGAATTGATGGCCTCGTTTGAGTAATAACTTTCTGATCTCCGCATGATTGTAGATTTCTCCATTAAAAGTAATCCAGATACTGCCATCTTCATTTGTCATTGGCTGATTGGCTTCACTGGCCAAATCAAGAATAGCCAACCTTCGGTGTCCTAAGCCAATCGTTTGGGTTTTATTGACCCAAACGGCTCCACCGTCAGGCCCCCGATGGACTAGTCGATCGTTTAAGGTATTTACTAATCCATCAAGTTTTGTGACGGGCGTACTAGTTTTAGACATGACTCCCGCGATGCCACACATGGGAAGTGATTAGGATTTAAGAAATTCTTTCTAGAATGCTGAACTCCTGAGCTGTTCGTTCACAATAAGACTGACCCGCGAGGCCATGACAATTTGATCCATATTCCAGCCGTTGGACTCGCCACGCAGGGCTTTGGCAACTTGACGCATTTCCTCGGTGTGACCCTTGTCGTTGGTGGCAGTTTTTACGTTGACCTTTACGCTGTAGCCAGTTGTCTGGCGGTAATCCTGCAAAATAATGCTGCTGCGGTCGGTAAAAATTTCGGCGTATTCCTTTTCCAAGTCTGGGCTTCCTTGGGTGGTGTAGATGAGGGAACACACGGAACCATCGTCATAGGTAATGGTGGTGAGGGAATTGTCGGAACTCAGCACCTCGGTACCGACAGGAGTGATGGCGTTGACCGTAATGCTTACGGGGTTGGCAGCGGTCCAGTAGTTAAAGAGGTCAAAAATATGGCAAGCTTCACCGAGAATGCGGCCACCGCCTTCGTGGGTTTGGGTCCAATGGGTAGTGGGCAAGAACGGTGCATTCAAGCGATAGTAAGCCATTATTGGCTGAACGCGGTCTTTGAGCGCTTTGCGGATGGCCACGTTATGCGGCGAAAAACGGCGGTTAAAGCCAGCAAACAGCTGGCCTTTCGATTTTTTAGCGGCAGCAACTACGTCATTCAGCTCTTCTTCCGTAAGGGCCAACGGCTTTTCCACAAACACCGACTTGTTAGCCTTAAGCGCCTTAATTGTCAGTTCGGCGTGGCTGTTGTGTCGAGTCCCAATCATGACCAAATCAATTTCCTTGTCCTTAAATATTTCCTCAGGGTCACTCGTAGTGTAAGCGGCCCCGTACTGTACACCGAGGTTTTTCGTTTGAACGCTCGCCCGGTCGCAAAAGGCATGGATGGTAAAATCGTTGCCGAGCTCCTTGAGGTTTGGTAGGTGCATGGCGGTAATAAAGCCCCCAACCCCAATAAAGCCAACCTTGATAGGACCTTTGGTAATGGCCTTGGCAGGAGCAGCCAGGTCGAGGCGCTTGAACGGCTCAACCTTTTCCTCGTACTTAATGAGCACGGCAAGCGGTTTTTCGAGCACTTTAGGATCGACAATCTGCTGGTACACGGCGCCGGCCTCTTCAATTGGCACGGTCTTTTCTACCATAGGGGCGAATTTCAATCGGCCACTAGCAATGAGTTGCAAGTAAGCCTGCATATTGCGGTTTTCGGTCCAGCGCACAAAGCCATAAGGATAATCGAGGCCTTGCTCTTCGTACACGCTGTCGTAACGGCCTGGTCCGTAGGAGCAGGAAATTTTAAAGTTAATTTCTTTTTCGTAAAACGGCGAGCGGCTCAGCTTCATGCCAACAGCGCCAACAATTACTACCGTTCCGCGCTTGCGGGTAATGGCCATGGCTTGGTTAACGGGAGCGTCGGAGCTGGTAGCGGCGTAAATGAGGGTGGCATCAACGCCGTGGGTGCCTGTGAGGTTTGCTACCACCTTGGCGAGCTCATCGGGCTTTGCTGTGTAAGCGGCGCCAAACTGTTTGGCAAGCTTAAGACGGTTTGGGTCGTTGTCACTTACCACCACGGTGCAGCCGTTGGCAACTAACATTTGCACAGCAAGCAAGCCAAGTAAGCCGGCGCCAACTACTGCAACCACTTCGCCGAGTTTTGGGTCGGCCTGGCGGACACCTTGTAAGGCGATTGCGCCGAGGGTAGTGGAGGCGGCATCGGCTAGGTCAACTCCCTTTGGCACTTTGGCGACCAAGTTCTTAGGCACACTTACAAACTCGGCGTGATTGGCTTTGCCAGCCCCTGCGCAGGCTACTAGGTCCCCAATTACAAACTCGGTAACGCCTTGGCCAACGGCAACGACGGTCCCAGCGTTAGAGTAGCCAAAGGCTACTTCGTTGTCGGACATTCCGCGCACTAGCTCGAGGGTTTTTTTGAGGCCGTTACGCTTTACGGCGTCCATACCCAGTTTAAGGAGGTTAGGATCTTTTGCCTTGGTGATGAGTGATTCGCCCGAGGACTTTACAATGCTACTTTCAGTGCCGGTACTAACGAGTGAGTAGGCGGTTTGGACCAAAACGCAGCCAGGTTCGACTTGGGGAGCGGGTACGGTAGAAACAGAGACAATTCCTTTTTTGATGACAAGCTGTTGCATAAAATCGTGACTGAAAATGTATTTAAGAGGCGCGGCCGTTGCCAAGTACTTTGATAGTGAAGCCGGCTTCGGCCCACTTTTTGTGGTCGAGATGGTTGCGCGTATCGATGAGCAAACGGTTTCGCACTAATTTGGCAATACGCCTAGGGTCTAGGTCCTTATAGAGTGCATGGTGGGTCACCAAAATGAGGGCATCGGCATCGGCAAGTGCTTCGTCTAACTCGTGCAACTCAAAGTCAGTGTGTTTAACGTGAAAGTCGTGCGCACGAGCATCGAAGCCGCGTTGGCGGAAGAGTTCCATAATGTGGGTAGCAGGAGTTTCGCGCGCGTCATCGACATCGGGCTTGTAGGCCACGCCAAGCAAAGTTACCCGCTTTGAGCCTTTCGGCATGAGTGAAGTGGTGAGGCGTACGACGTGCATAGGCATGTCGTCGTTAATGTGGCGGGCGGCGCGAATGAGGCTGGCGCGCTCCGAAGTTTCGGTGAGAAACCAGGGGTCGATGGCAATACAGTGGCCGCCCACACCAGGGCCTGGGAGGTGGACGTTCACGCGTGGGTGTTTGTTAGCAAGGCTAATCGCTTCCCAAATATTCACGTCGTTTTCTTCGGCAATTTTGGCGAACTCATTAGCGAGGGCAATGTTCACGTCGCGGTAGGTGTTCTCCATCAGCTTTACCATTTCGGCGGTAGCGCTGTTGGTGAGGTATATGGAACCTTGGACAAAACTTTCGTAGAGTTTCACTACTTTTTCACCTGCTTCGACATTGTCGGCGCCGACCATGCGGTCGTTGAACACAATTTCTTTCATGGTGTTGCCGGGAAAGGCCCGTTCCGGACAGTGCACTACGTGAAAGTCTTTGGTGTTTTCGAGATGAGCAATTTCTTCAAAAATTGGCACCATCACATTAGTGCAGGTGGCAGGCGGCACGGTAGATTCCAAAATGACAATGTTGCCCTTTTCCAATAGGGGGGCAATGCTTTTGGTGGCCGAGCGCACGTAGGACAAGTCAGAGGTGCGGGTGCTTATCACGAACGGGGTTGGCACCGCGACGATAAAAAAATCGGCTTTAGGGACTTTGGTAACGAAGGTTAGGTTGCCGCTCTTAATGGCGGATTCCAGGACTTCGCCAAGGCCTGGTTCATCGAAAGGAACTGCCCCTGTTTTTAAGGAGGCTACTTTGTCGGCATCAATATCTACCCCGGTGACTTTAAGGCCGTTTTGAGCAAGAAGGGCTGCCATAGGTAGACCCATGTAGCCCAAGCCAATGACGGCGACGTGCGCTGTTTTGGACATAAGGACGTTGACTGATTGTGTGCTTTTATCAGCCTACCAGAACGCTCGAGTGGGAGCCAGGGCTTACTGAGTGGAGAGGATATCCAGAATCTTAGTGCTTGCGGTGCCATCGCCAAATGGGTTTTTCCAAGTAGGTTTGCTGGCGAAGTAAGCAAATGCTTCCTTAATCTTTTGAGGGTCACGGCCCACAATCCGGCTGGCCCCAACTTCAACAGTCTCAGGCCGTTCGGTGTTTTCGCGCAGGGTGAGGCACGGGGTGCCCAGAATGCAGCTTTCTTCTTGCAATCCACCGGAATCGGTAAAGACAAAGGCTGCGTATTTTTGCAGTGTTAGCATTTCCAGGTAGCCAATTGGCTCGTGCACCTTAATATATTTCGGCAGTTCGATACCAAACTTTTTAAGAGCGCCACCGGTGCGCGGATGCATAGGAAAAATGAAGGGTAGCTTAGTTTGCTGATAGGCCCCTTCAAGTGCTGTAAGCATGGCGATCAGGTCTTCTTTGGTATCCACATTGCTCGGACGGTGCATGGTGAGCAGACTGTAGGCCCCGGCATTTACTTGGAACGGTGTGAGCCCCTCCTCGCTGCACTGGGCGCTGTTTTGCATTACCGCATCGACAACCGTGTTGCCAACGATGTGGATGAGTTTTTTGGTGATGCCTTCTTTAACCAACAACTCGGCCGACCCTGGGGTAGGCGGGAAAAGATACGTGGAAATGTGATCCGTAATAATGCGGTTAATTTCCTCGGGCATTTCGCGGTCAAAGCTGCGCAGGCCTGCTTCAATGTGGGCTACCGGAATATTCATTTTACTGGCCACCAGGGCGCCAGCTAGTACCGAGTTGGTATCTCCTTGAACAAGCACAACGTCAGGCTTTTCCTCAAGCAAAATAGGCTCCAGGCGCTCCATCATGCGCGAGGTTTGCGCGGTCTGGGTGCCGGGCCCAATGTTCAAGTTGAACTGGGGTTTTGGCAGGGCGAGCTCTTCAAAAAATATCAGGTCTAACTCAGGGGAGTAGTGCTGGTTGGTGTGAATTAAGATGAAGGGAATTTTTTGGGCTTTAGCCGCACGGAATAGCGGGGCGAGCTTAATTATTTCCGGGCGGGTACCAAAGACAAAGGCTAATTTCATGACTGTATATATCGCAATGTAATGATAGGGGTATGCCTAATATGCTACCCTAAAGTTCATGAGCCGTCGTCTCCCTTTCACAATTGCCGCTGTATTGGTAACCGCTTTTATCGTCACGTCTTACCTGGTTTTCCGGCAGTTTGGCTACGTGACGGCGCCTGGCGGCGATTTGTATAACCACGCCCAAATGGTCTTTGACCTCCAGCGGCAAGGGGCCTCGATATTTTTTTCAGGGTATCCAAAGCTCTTTCACACCGTAGTACTCGCGGGCGTTGATCTTTTACACCACGACCCTTTAAAAATAATGTTGCTTTACCTGCCAATCGTCATTGCTTTGGCGGGGCTTTCCGCCTTCCTCTTGCTCAATCGTTTGCGCGGCCCGTGGGCGGGCCTGCTTGGGTTAGTACTTGTCATGTTTGTAGCTATCCAGCCTTTACAAACCCTCTACGATGGGGGGTTCCCTAACTTCATTAGCGTGAGTGTCTGGCTTCCTATCGTGCTGCTCGGCATAGCTGACTTGGATGCCGGCGGCCGCTACAATGCGCGGGGCATTTCCCTTACCTTTTTAGGGGCGGTACTCATTGTTTTAACCCACCACTTTTCCGCCCTTTACTTAGTCAT
The DNA here is from genome assembly GCA_038322405.1 of Patescibacteria group bacterium. Classification (GTDB taxonomy): domain Bacteria; phylum Patescibacteriota; class UBA1384; order CAILIB01; family CAILIB01; genus DATHWI01. The sequence continues at coordinate 28,635 of JBBQFV010000002.1, read as the reverse complement.
CTTACTGGTGGCTTCTGCTTTTTTCTCTACCAAAACAGTGCGTTGGTACCTGCTTTCGGCTTTTGTGATTGGGCTGGTCATTTTATTGTCACCTGTCGCGAGCGGGGCACGTAACTTACTATCGAGCGTCATTCAGTTTGGGGGGATGTTCCCCTGGGTACACATTGTCGGTCAGATTGATAACCCAAATGCCATCATCAACATTACTTCTTATGGCGACTATTTTGGCCCGTTTATTTATTTTGCGGGACTGCTCACCATGGGGGGAGTAATCTTAGCCTGGATCCGCAAGATCCGCATACCGCTTCCCATAAGCTTGCTTACCGTGCTCGGCATTGTCTTACTCATTTGTTCGCAAATCGAGGCATTCCGTTTCCCACTTCGTTTGGCGCGCGATGCCGGTGTCCCGCTTACCTTGCTCACGGCTTACGGGGTAAGCATTGTATTGTATGCAGTCAAACCCAACCGGGTACTTACTAACGGGTTTGCTATTGTACTGGTGCTTGCCATGTTGCCCGCTCTCATTACCCGCTTTGATCGCCTGTTTACCTTTGAGCCTGATATGCAATATACCCCCGCCCAAGCGGCCATGGCGGCACGTGCGCAAGGGGCTCCTGCTATTTTTGTTAACCAACTTCTCGTTTCAATTGCTTTCCCTAACGTCAAGCCTATTTTCCCCGATCAACAGTCTGATACCCTGCTTGCCCCGCTCATCACCTCGGAGCGCTTAGTGCTGTTAAACGTGAACGACCCTAACTTTCGCAAGTACGAAAAGGTCCTAGCGGTTGCCCAATATTCGTTCATTGCCGAAGACAGCGACCCCCTGAACCGGGTACGGTTTTATGCCCGCTAGGGCACCGGGGGTTTTGTGGCAAAGAACCTCAATCTGTTATACTTGAGGCATGCAAAGCGAGAAGCGCTCGAATGTATCGTCCTCCGCTTCTTCCCGTTGGCTACTGATTGGCGTAGGCACGGGCGTTCTTTTAGCAGTGGTTGGCTTTGGCATTCTAAAGGCTAAACCCCAAGCAGTTTCTAGTACGCCAAGCCCCCCAGCCCCTGCTAGTACAATTATCATTTCAAGCCCGACACCTAGCGCTTCCAGTAAGCCAACCCCAATTCCTACTCCTACCGCTACACCCATAAGTGTGGCCGAGGCTCGGGCGGCTTATGCGGCGAAAGATTATCCAAAAGCAATAACCTTGCTTTCCCAAGCGGTAAAGGAAGCGCAAGGGGCGGTGGCAATTGCCGAGCTGCAGTACGAATTGGGGAATGCCTACCGTGAGAACAAGAATACTGACTTGGCCTTGAGCACCTACGCCCTTGCTATGGCTCAAAACCCAAAGATGGTTATAGCCTACCAGGCCAGGGCTAACATACTCCTTTCGCTTAGTCGCAAAGACGAGGCAAAACAAACGCTGCAAGCTGGTATCGATGCCAATCCTGGCAACCATGACCTTGAGCGGGACCTGAGTGTTGTAGACTTAAGTGGTCCAAGTAACTAACCTATGCGCCGACTTCTCCTTTGTACTACTGCGCTTGTCCTGAGCCTGCTTTCGGTAGGCCATGTTTTGGCGTATTCAGTCTCTAGCCCCGCGCCGGGATTTGGACCTGACCAATACCAGAACCTCATCACCAATACCCAATTTACTTCGGTAGACATGGTAGAGGCTGACATTACAGCCTTCCTAAAAAAACAAAGCGGCTGGGCAGCTAGGGACGGCGGGGTTAGTTGGCTTTCCGACTACGTAATTCCGGAATATCAGACAGTTCCCTATAAATATACCGACGGGAGCGGCACCTGTCAGTGGTCTACCGTTTCGGTGCATCAGTACATCGATAGCGCGAGTGAGGCGTTGTTTGGCAGTAATGTAGCGGCGCTCATTGCCCGCAAGTCGGCCCAAAAGGGGATTGCTGCCGAAGTAATTTTGGCCACCTTGGAAAAGGAAAGTACGGCCATTACCCGCCCGTCGCCTCAGTCCGACGCTACCGAAATGTGGGTGCTGGGCTATGGCTGGAACGACACCATGGCTTCGTGTGGGTACAACCAGGCCCAGGCCCAGCAACGGGCACATGACTGGGGTGGGGTAGGACAGCAAATTGCCTATGCCATGAACGGCCTACGCAACCTTTATAACACCTATGCTTCCACCTTTAGTAATGGTTTTGTTTCTTCCGATGGTGCCCAAGTCTATGCGCAAAATGCCGCGACCCGCGCCCTGTTTGCCTATACGCCATACGTATACAATGGCAACTATAACTTTTGGTTTTTGATGCAAAAGTGGTTTGCGCCTACCACTTACAAGCCGGTCGCCCTCACGCTCGATGCTACAACGGGAACGGTCTATGTAATTGACGAAGGGCAAAAATGGCCGGTGACTGGACCTGGTTTTGTGGGTTGGAATTTCAACTGGAATGACGTCGTTCCCATAACCTCTATCCAGTTAGCCCTGCCAACAGGCAACTACTGGACCAACCTTACTTTGGGCAGTGATGGGACAGTGTACTACATTGACAATGGCCACCGCCGCCCACTTACCTCGGCCCGGCTCATGGACCGCTACCACTTCAATTGGGCCGACGTGCAAATGAAGTCTGATGCCTTGCTGTCCCGCGTACCCTACGGCTTGCCAATGCACGAGCTAGTCCTCCCAACTGGCGATGGTACTGTCTTCTTGGCAACGGCAAGCACCCTGTACCCGGTAAGCGGTAATATGTTTAACAACAGCTGGGGATTTGCATGGTCCGACACCGCGAAAGTACCAGCTTACGTTGTGTACAATCTGGCCAAAGGGCCATTGCTCAACAATGTCGTAGTAGCCGATGGGGGAGACGGCAGCGCCTACTTTATCGATAACGGCACTACCTACCCACTTTCTGCTGCGGTTGGCGCGGCCTGGGGAATGAACTTGTCTAACATTGAAAAAGTTGGCCCTGCCTTGATAGCCGACCTTAAACAGGGGGCACCAATGACTACCCTTGCCATGCCGCTGGGAGGTGATGGTACGGTGTACTTAATTAAGAATCAAACCAAGTATCCGGTCAGTGGGACTTACTTTAACAAGCAAGGATTCAAGGGTGCGGACATCCGTACAGTGAGCGGTGTGCAGTTCGATTCCCTTCCCACCGGAAGTGCGCTCCGCTAATCTGGGAGCATGAGCTACGCCCGCCGGGTTGCTTACAACACGATTGTGCAAATCATTGGCCGGGTCCTTACGACGGTCACTTCGCTTACGACGGTCAGCATTTTAAATGCCACGCTTAAGCCGGCAGGTTGGGGCGCCTATGTAGTAACCACTACTTACTTGGGTTTTTTTGCGGTAGTGGCCGACATGGGGCTCAACCTGCTCTACTTGCGGGAAATTTCCCGGTTTCCGGAAAAGGAACAGGATATTACCTCTCGCTACTTGGGCTTCCGTCTCATAACGGCGGCCCTTGTCTTACTGGTATTCGCGCCGCTCATTGGGGCAGCGGTTCCGGTCTATCGGCCATTCTTAGTGCCTATAGTACTCCTTGGGGTAGGGCAGTTTGCCCTTACCATCAACCAAATGTGCGTAACGGTTGTCCAAGCCAGGTTGCTTATGGACAGGGCCATGATTTCCGATTTGCTGGGGCGCATTGTTATTCTTGGCGGTACAGCCTTCGCCTTGACGCGCTTACCGGAGGCTAACCGTTTGGTTGGCGCAGTAGCCATCGTGGTGGGGGGAAACCTGATTAACTTATTGGTCAGTTACCTGTTTGTACGTAAGTTTGTACGCTTCCGGCCTCGGTTTGTATTCAGTGAATGGCCGGCTATTTTTGTGCAGGTGTTGCCGCTGGGGGCAATGGCAGTACTTGGCATGATTCACTTCAAGGCCGACAGTGTTTTGCTGACCATTTACAAGTCTAATGTTGACGTAGGAATTTACGGAAATGCCTACAAAGTTTTGGAAATCCTCCTTACGTTGCCCGCCTTGTTTGTTGGTGGGCTTTTCCCCGAAATGAACCAGCTCATTCAAAAGGGTCACGAAGGGTTTAGGGTGCTTATGCAAAAAGCCTTTGACCTCATTATTTTTGCAGTGGTGCCAGTTGTTACAGGGATTGTGCTTATCGCCCCTCAGCTCATCGCCATCCTGACCCGCAGTTACATCACCGAGTCGGCCCGCTCCTTGCAAATCTTGGCTTTTGCCATGATTCCGCTTTTTGTTGGCGTGCTTATGTCTTATTCGTTGCTGGCAGCCGAAAAGCAAAAAGCCCTAGGGTTCTTGGAATTATTTGCCGCTGCAGTAAACATTAGTTTAAACCTGTACCTCATTCCGCGTTATAGCTACTACGGCGCCGGGACGGCAACGGTAGCGAGCGAACTGCTTACTACAGCCATTACAATTTGGATGGTAGCCCGTACCATTGGCTTTTTCCCGAAGCTGCGTACGTTTGCCCCAACCTTGGTTGGCGCGGCCATTATGTTTGGCTTGTTCCGCCTGGTTCAGCATGTGGCGGGCAGCACCTGGGATGGCTCATATTATGACTGGTCCCGCCCCCACCAAGCTGCGCTGCTGCTTGGTGTTGTCATAATTGGCGTACTTGGGTACTTGATACCCTTTGTATTGTTCCGCCAGTTCCCACCTGTTTTGCAGGAGCGTTTAAGCGCCAAGTTTAAGCGCTCCGAATGAGTGCCGACGGCTCAAACGTTACTTTCATAATGCCCGCTTATAACCAGGGTGAGTTTGTGCGTGAAGCCATTGAGAGTGTGTTCAAACAAACTGCGCCAGTTGCCCGCTTGATTGTGGTGAACGACGGTTCGACCGACAATACTGACCAAACAATGCATCAGCTTGTGAGGGAGCATCCGACAATTACTTACCTTAACCAAGCCAATGCCGGGGTTTGCGCGGCTTGTAATACGGCCCTCGCGTTGGTGGAAACCTCCCTTGTCATTCGCCTCGATGCCGACGATCGCATGCCCGAAAACTATGTAGAAGCATTGCTCCATTGTTTGGAGGGTCAGCCAGAAACAGTGGGCTATGCCTACTGCGATGCCCAGTACTTTGGTGCGCGTGAAGGCTGGATGCATGCGGGGGAATGGTCGCTTGGCCGAATGGTGCCCGAAAACTTTGTCCATGTTGCTTCACTCGTACGGGTAAGCGCTGCCCGTCAGGTCGGGTACTTTAACAAAAACATGACCAAGGGTTTTGAGGATTGGGATTTTTACCTTAGCTTGGCGGAAGCTGGCTTTAAGGGGGCGTACTGCCGGGAGACATTCCTCTGGTACCGTCAAAAGAATGACGGTGGCCGTAACGATATGACGACCGAAACCCATAAGCAGGTGCGGGCCCAAATTGCCGCAAATCATCCGCGAACCTATGGCAATCCCTTGAATAAGGCGCGCATTTTTAGCTGGCGGGCAAAGCGCAAGATTCGCCACCTTCTAGGCTGACTCCTTGGCTTCAGGTTAGGCTATTGCTAAGCTAACACTATGCAAGCTCCTCAAGTGTCTATCATTATTGCAATGTACAAGTCCGCACCTTACCTGGAAGCGACAGTTGCTTCGGTATTGGCGCAGACCTTTAGTGACTGGGAACTCTTATTGGTAGATGACAAGTCGCCCGATTCTACCCTTGAAGTGGCCAGCGCACTCGCAAAAAAGGACAAAAGGATTGCCGTAAAGGCGTTGCCTAAAAACAATGGCGGCCCTTCAGTTGCCCGTAACGAAGGAATCGCCCTCGCCAAAGGGGAATTTGTCACCTTTCTCGACCACGACGACACGTTCCATCCCCAAAAGCTGGAGCTTATGGTGGCAGAAATTACTAAACAAAAGGTTGATTTTCTCTGTAGCAATTGTGAACTCGTCAACGCCCAAACGGGAAAAGTGGATGGTCTCGCTCTTGGCGCCATAACCGGGGACGTAACGGCCGGTTTTGCAAAGCGTTTACTGCAGGGAAACTTTGTCCCGCCAAACTCGACGTTAATCCGGCGCAGCGTTTTTGAAGTAGTGGGGATGTTTGACGCTAGCTTCAAAGGGGTAGACGACTATGACTTGTGGTACCGCATTTCCCGGGTGTTTCCGGCGGGTATTATCGATAAGCCGCTGGCTACTTGGCAGTATAGGAACAGCAACAGCATTTCCGCGGATGACAAAAAGATGATCGCCGACGAGCGGGACTTTTATCAGAAAATTATCACCAGCAAGCGGGCATTTCCAGGTCAAGACCCGCGGGGAGCTTGGCAAGAATGGGAGCGGGAAGAGGCTAAAAAGGGTGTGCGCCGACAGACGGTCCACTTGGCCAACCGGTTCCTGTTGGAAGGAAACTACAAAGAAGCGGCGAAACTATACGACGAAGCCGATGCCGCCCGTTACGCCAGCCTGACCCGCAAAGCCGGTCCGGTATTTCGTACAGCCTATCTGTTTAAGCGGCGGATGGGCGCAGCCAGGGAATTCCAATCACTCAACCTTGATTTCTCAGCATGAGCGCCCCCCGCGTCAGTATTATTGTTCCCACCTTTAAGCGCGAAAAAGCATTGGTGGCTACCCTTTCCTCGCTCAAGCGCCTGAGCTATGCGCCGGGTAAACTGGAGGTGTTGGTGGTAGATCAAACCAAAGAGCACGACCCGGAAACAGCGGTATATTTAAAACAAGCCGCCAAAGCCTGGATCCAACTTTTCCAGCCGCCAATTGTGACGTTTGCTTCACTAACGAAGGCGCGCAACTTTGGCATCAAACGGGCCAGTAATCCAGATATCATTATTTTCGTGGACGATGATGTAGAAGTAGCCCCTGATTTTGTCCAGCGCCACGTAGCTGCCTACGACGATCCCACGGTAATGGCGGTAGCGGGAAGGGTAAACGTGCCTGGACATTCCTACCCCAGCAATGAGCCGGCCGTAATTGGCGATGTCACCTGGTTTGGCAGCTTTGAGAACAATTTTTACGGCAAGCGGGCGGGGGAATCGAACGGGTTTGTAGGGTGTAACTTTTCGGTACGCGCCACGGTGCTCAAGCAAACAGGTCTTTTTGAAGAGCAGTTTATAGGAAACGCCATGCGCGAAGAAACCGACCTGGCGGTGCGCATTAGGGAAGCGGGTGGCATTATTCGCTTCATACCCGAGGCTTACGCCATTCACCATATGGTGGTAAGCGGGGGTACCCGGAGCGAAGGACGCCTCGATTGGTACTACGCCTTTTTCTTCAATCACTTTTTGTTTTATCGCAAGCACGTGCCAGGCTGGCGCATACCTTTTTTCGTCCTTCACCTAAGCCGGCCAATCCTAGCCTGTTGGCTGGTGTATGGAAAGGGGAGCCCAAAGGCGTTTTTACTACCTTGGCGGGCAATTGCCGCAGGTACCCGGGCAGCGCGCGAGACCCGAAAAATGGGCACCACTGTCGTGCGCAACCCCGTGCTTAAGGTATTCTAGGAGCAATGCATAAACGGCTTCCCCTCTATCTTGGCTCCGTGGTTGGTATAGTGGGCTTAGCGTTCTTGGCCTCCTGGCAGCCATTCACGGCCATTGGGGCAGCTCTCGCCATACCCGTCCTGTGGGGCGCGTTTCGCTCGCCAAGCATACTACTCTATGCCGCCCTGGGCTCGGTCGCCCTTGGCCAAGCCGGACGTATCCCGCCCCTTCATGGTGGCGCACCTTTGCTTGCAGATGGCTTCCTCGGTGGTTTATTCCTCATCTGGCTAGTTTGGGCGGTCTGGAAGCGTATCTCATTGCCGCGTACCCCAGCCCACCTAGCTTGGTACGGATTTTTGGTGGTAGGAATTATTTCCCTCATCTTCACTCCCTATCACCTCAATCGGGGAGAGTTCATTACCGCTGCACTGTACTGGGTTCGGCTGGTGCTGTATTCCTCGCTTATTTGGATAGTCCCTTCGCTGTACCGCCAAGCAAAAGGATTGCAACTTCCCTACAAAGTAACCCTTTGGAGTGGGGTAGGGGTGGTGGGGCTTGGGGTACTCCAGTTAGTGCTTTTTCCCAATATTGGGATACTTTCCCGCTATGGGTGGGACCCGCACGTAGGGCGCTTTGTGTCTACGTTCCTTGACCCAAATTACCTAGGTGGCTACTTTGCCATGCTCATTTCTTTTGTCTTTGCCCTTAATAGGGAAAAGCCGCGGTTTTGGCTCTGGGTTTTTGGGGCAGCCACCATTATTGCGAGCGTACTGACCTTTTCGCGTAGCGGCTACCTGGCCTTGGCGGTCACGCTGGTTATCATAGGCCTTTCTTATTCTTGGAAGTTGCTGCTTGTGGCGGTGGTGTGCATCCTGCCGCTTGCCTTGAGCATTCCGCGCATTGCCCAGCGGATAGAAGGGGGCTTTAAAGTCGATGCCACCTCCCAGGACCGCATCAAATCTTGGAAACGGGCTTTGGCGGTAATAGAGGTTAATCCAATCCTTGGCGTTGGGTATAACAATTACGAACGGGCCCAAGAGGCTCTTAACCTCACCCGGCCCAATGACACAAGCCTGGCCGCCTCTGGCAGTGACAGCAGCTTGCTCAATGTGTTCGCAACAACGGGCTTTGTGGGCTTTGTCTTATTCTTCATGACCGGATTTTTCTTGATGCGTGATGCATTCAGACGCATCCGCACGGCCAAGCAGGCAGAGCTTAGGATAGCTGGCTGGGTAATTCTCATTGCCACCCCAGCCCTCTTAGTGAACGCCATGTTTGTAAACGCGCTCTTTTACCCTCTCATTTTAATTGTCTACGCCTTCTTTATTGGCGCGCTGTACGTTGGAGAGCCAGAATCTTCCGTTGCACCATAGCTTCGTACCAACTACGCAGCACGGAGAGTTGTAGCCCACGCCAGCCATCTAAGAAACCGGCTTGCAGAATGTAGGTTTGGCCAAAGCGCGCGATGGGGTAGAACAAGAGCTTGAATAGCACAAAGTGGCTGTTTTTTTGTTGCTCGGCCTGGGCAGTGCTATAGGCCTTGTTCTTTGTGAAGTACTGCTGAAGGTCGACGTAGGATTCGTGGTTGATAGGCACCGTAAGGGCAGCAGTATGGTTAGTCGGTTCTACTTTTTCATGCACCGGCACTTCGCTGAAACGGGTGACTGACTTTTTAAACAGGCGGATTTGGCGGTCTGGGTACCACCCTTGGTGGGCAATCCATTTGCCCAGGAAAAAGGTTTTGCGGGGCAGGGTATAGGCATCATTAAGGAGCCCATCGAGGGCATCGCGAATAATGGCTTCGACGCCTTCAGGTAGCCATTCGTCAGCGTCGAGGCTTAAAATCCAGTTGTGAGCTGCTGCATCTATGGCCCGGTTCTTTTGCTTTGCCCAACCTGGCCAATCAGTTTCCAGCACCTTGGCGCCCAAGGATTTGGCTAATTCGACAGTCCGGTCAGTGCTGCCGCTATCTACCACCACCAGCTCGTCTGCCCAGGCCACAGAACTAAGGCAGCGCTCAATGTTGGGTTCCTCGTTTTTGGTAATGACGGTGACCGAAAGCTTATTCATATCTGTCAGTGTATCAGAAAGTATTTTTCTTTTGCCGCCAGAGCAGCTATGCTGGAAACACAAATAGCTCTCACTTCATGGAACGTTTTAGCCTCACCCAACTTATTGTTCGTCGCTGGCCAATCATTTTAGTACTTACGTTGCTTGTTTTTGGGGCAGCCTTGCTGGAAAACGGTCACAAAGCGCCCAAGTTTTCTGGTTCGCTTACGGTAACTGTCCAGGCAACACGCAAGTATCCAACCACCCAGCAGCTCATTTTGCAGGCTAGCCAGACTCAAGACTTGCAAACGGCTATGGCCACCAGTCAGGCCTGGTTGGCTGACCCTTTCTACGTACGCAAAGCCCTCGAAACTGCAGGGGTGGCAACCGACACGCTCAGTTTGGATGACTATGCCAAAACTTTCCAAGTAGTGGCACCAGTTGCGCTTTCCAGCTCCTACCAAGTGCAGTTTGTAGGCACTTCAGCCGATCAGGTAACAAGCGTATTTACTGCCCTGCGCGGCGTTTTGAACAATGCCAAGACAACCTATGACCAATCGCAAGGGGATTTGAGCATCGACCTCAGTTACACCGAACCTACCGTTACTGACCAAGCGTCCGGGTTGCCGCTTGTCCCTATAGCCGGCCTGGCCGTCGGGCTTGTCTTTGGCTTTGTCATTGCTGCGTTGTATGACCGCGGCGTCAAAGCTTAAGCCCATGCAAAGGGCTAGCGCGACGCACCAGCAGCGTAGCCTACCTATGAGACACCGCTTTGCCCATCTGTTGTTGTTTTTCTTGCCCAGCACCTTGCTCATTGGGGAGAAGGCCTTGTTTCATCTGGGTAGCATTCCCGTCTACTGGTTTGAAGCGTTGCTCGTGGTATTCGTTACGCTAACCTGGCCAGAAATCAAAAAAGAAGGGATTGGCCGGCTTTTGTGCCTCCCCGCTGTTATTCGCTGGGGGGCACTGCTTATGCTGCCAGCCCTGGCTATTTCGGTTGCCGTTTCCCAAGTCCCTCAAGATGCCCTTGGGGCTGCCAAGTCGTGGTTCATTGCCCCCATGCTTCTGGCCGTCCTCATTGTAGCGAGTGGCATTGGGGTGGAGAGCCTTATATTTGGTGTCGTAATTGGGGCCTTGCTGCAAACTGCCTATGGGCTGCAAGTATTGCCCGACCAAGTTGAGCCCCGGCTTATGGGCACGTTCACGTCGCCAAACTTTTACGCGGCAGTGGTAACCCCGGCCATCTTTTTAGCCTTTCTCATTCCGACAAAGGGCAAGTGGTTGGCAATTACCGTGCTCATTTGGGGCCTGATTTTGAGCCAGTCACTTGGCGGATTCCTGGGCCTGGTAGGAGGCGGCATTTACTTGGTGATCAGCCTGGTAAAGGCCAAGCGCACCAGGTTCATTATTGGAATTCTCACTGTGTTAGTCGGATTGCTCGGCGCTGGGATTGCCAAGCAACGCTTTGTCGATAACCCCCGCTCGTCACTTGCCTCTCGTCAGGAAATTTGGCGGGTAGCCTGGAAGATTGGCAGCAAACACCCTATAACCGGGACGGGCCTGCGCTCATTTGACAGGGTGTACCTCACCACCGTAGGGACTATAGTGGGCAACCCAATTGAGTGGAATGTGCCAGAGCCGCATAACCTGTACCTGGCCTTTTGGCTCGACCTTTCCCTCATTGGCCTTATCGCCATGCTTCTTATAATTGGCGGGACGCTCGCCCAGGGAGGGGCTGCAGCAGCAGCGCTGATTGCCATTTTGGTCCACGGACTTGTGGACACACCTATTTTTAAACTGGAACTGGCCGTATTATTTTGGCTCTACATAGCCATAATCTTAAGTTTGCGTGGCCGACGCGACAGAGATCTGATAGTGTGAGCCTGTATGTCTTACCTCTCCATTGTCATTCCCGCCTATAACGAAGCGGAACGTCTTCCTGAAACCCTTGCCAGCGTGCAGGAGTACCTTGGCAAACAATCCTTTACCGCCGAAGTGCTGGTGGTAGACGATGGTAGCAAAGACGCAACGGTAGCCAAGGTGGCTGAGCTCCAAAAAACCTTTCCCGAGCTCCAAATTATTACCAACGCCGAAAACAAGGGGAAGGGTGGCGTAGTGCGCCAAGGAATGTTAGCCGCTACCGGCGAACACCGCTTGTTTATGGATGCCGACCACTCAACCCCTATCACCGAGCTCGACAAGTTGCTCCCATTCATTGGCAAGTTCGATGTCATTATTGGTTCGCGCTACCTGAAAAAGGACAGTATCAAGTTGAAGCAGCCGCTCGTTCGCCGTCTTGTTTCGCGCATCGGCAATATGCTTATCCAGCGCTCAGTGTTGCCAGGCATTGTCGATACCCAATGTGGCTTTAAGTTATTCTGTGCCGAGGCTGCCCAAAACGCTTTTACCCGCCAGAGCATGAACGGTTGGGCCTTCGACGTTGAGGTGCTTACTATTTGCCGCCTTCATAACTGTACAATTAAGGAAGTGGCAGTGGATTGGTACGACGATGCCGACTCAAAACTGCGTGCAACCCACGCGGCGGCAAGGTCATTCCAGGACTTGAACATAATCAAACGCAAGGTTCGCGAAGGCGCCTACCAATAGCAACCCTTTACCTGTTGCCACCCGCCATGTTACTACGCTTACAAGGGATTATATCTACAATTGAAAACGGGACAGTTGCCATTGCCTTAGATGATGGCCAAGTCCTTAGCGTTCCTGCCCGTGACCTTACGCCTGCTCCCAAAGCTGGCGATACCTACACGCTCACTGTCCTCCCGGAAGCGGAAGCCCGGTTACAAACTGATGAGCTTGCCCGCACCCTGCTTTCCCAACTGATTACCAATGTCCCCACGCAAAACGGCCCAGCCGAAACCCCAGAAATCGGCGCCTGAAGAAGAGGTTAACATGCCTCGCACATCCCGTCTTTTTCGGACAGTGTTTTTGCTGACGGTAGGAGTTGTAGTGGTGATTGGCGGCTTGGGCACTGCCTATGCCTTTTACTACAACCACCGTTACTTGCCGCGTACTGTAGTCGGGGGAGTGGCTATTGGGGGTATGACCCAAAGTGAGGCGGCAAGCGCACTTGCCAGCAAGGAAGCAGCTTTTGTTAGGCAACCACTTACCCTTACGTACGAGGGCAAGGATTGGAGCGTTAGCCCTGCGGAACTCGGCACAAGCGTAGTGGCAACCAGCCAGCTTAACCAGTTATGGAATGAGGAAAAAGGTGGTGGCTTTGGCAGCCAACTTAAAAAGCTGTTTGCTGCCCCGCTCAGTAGTCGCTACGCCGACGTGAGTTTCACGGCCGTAACGCCAGATGGCCAAAAGGCACTGCAAGAAAAGGTTTTGAAAAATATTGAGACGGTTTTGCAAGAAACGACGCTCAGCTTTTCCACTGTGGGAGCCACATTAGTTCCCGGAAAACCTGGGCAAAAATTTGATGAGACTAGCTTTGAAAGCGGGCTTAGCACCGCTTTCAAAACCGATACTTCTACCATAGCCCTCAATTTGGAGCCAGCTGTACCAGAGGTTACTCCTGCAATGGCGGGACCTGCCCTTTCGCGGGCCAATGCAATTTTAAGCAAACCGCTTAGTGTTAGCTTTGGTACCCAAACTTTCACGGTAGATCCTGGCACGTTCGCCACTTGGTTATCGACTACTGTTGCCCGCACCAGCGCTGGCATAGCTACCGGCTTGGATCTTAACCTTACCGGCAAGGCCACTGACGCTATGAAAGAATGGGAAGGCAAGGTGAATAAGAGTCCTGTCAATGTGCGCTTGGTGGCTGGAGCAGATGGTAAGGCGACCATTTCCCAATCGGACGTCGATGGTTCGCAAATTGACGAAGCCCAAACGGCTCAGGCTTTGGCGGGCTACCTTGATTCCGACAAAACGGATGACCTGGTCAGTGGGACAGTTGTCGTTAAAAAGGCGGAGGTAAATGCCGGCACCCTCGCCTCCCTTGGCCTTACTGAGCTTGTCGGTACGGCCACCACAAATTTTTCGGGAAGCCCGGTAAACAGAGTATTTAACATTAAGAAAGGGGCTGCCAGCATTAACCAAGTGCTTATTAAACCAGGTGATACCTTTTCGACCCTCGACACCCTTGGGCCCATTACTACTGAATCAGGGTACTTGAACGAGCTGGTGATTAAAGACAACCGGACCGTGCTCGACGCCGGCGGTGGCTTGTGCCAGGTATCCACCACCCTTTTCCGCTCTGTTTTAAACGCCGGAATGCCAATTGTGGAGCGTCAAAACCATGCCTACCGCGTAAGCTACTACGAAGTGGGGGTTGGTCCCGGCCTCGATGCTACCATTTTTGAACCTGCCCCAGACTTTAAGTGGAAGAATGACTTTACGACTGCCATGTTCGTGCAATCGACAGTGGTGGGCAACCTCATTACCTTCGATTTATACGGCACAAAAGACGGCCGCGTATCCACAATAGGTAAGCCCAATATTTTAGCTATCTATCCTGTTGGTGATCCTATTTACGCCAATACCGATTCACTCCCTACGGAGGTTACCAAGCAGGTTGAGCACCCGCACGATGGTGCCAAGACAAGTGTCGACTATACGGTTACCCGCAGTGGCAAACAAATATACAGCAAGACATTCATAAGTGTGTACAAGGCCTGGCCTGCCCAGTTCTTGGTGGGGACAGGAGCCGCTCCCCCAGATCCAGCGGTGGGCACCGACGCCGGTGCTTGAAGCAACTGTCACTTTTCGGTACCGTTCGAAGGTAAGCTAACTCATTTCATGTCTGGACATAGCAAGTGGGCCAGCATCAAGCACCGCAAAGCGGCGGTAGATGCCAAGCGCTCCAATATCTTTACGAGGCTAGGGAACAATGTGACCATTGCAGCCCGCAATGGCGGCGACCCTAGCATGAACCCTTCGCTGCGCCTGGCAATCGACAAGGCACGTGCTTCCAACATGCCGAAGGACAATATTGAGCGGGCCATTAAGCGGGGTACGGGCGAACTCGGCGGCGCTGTAGTAGAAGAACTGTTGTATGAGGGCTTTGGTCCCGGCAACATTGCCATGTTAGTCGCGGTGTTAACCGATAACCGCAACCGCTCCAACGCCGATGTCCGTACTGCCTTTCAGAAAAATGGAGGCCGTTTTGCAGAGGGCGGGGGCATTGCCTATCAATTTACACCCCGTGGTGTACTACGCTTAGAAGTTCCAGCTGCCAAGGCCGAAGCATTTGAAGAAGCCTGCATTGAAAGCGGTGCAGAAGACTATAAACTAGCTGAAGGGTTTGCCGTGGTGTATACCTCTACACACGAGTTGCATGCCGTGCGTGATGCGCTGGCTGCCGCCAGCTTTAGCGCTGATTCTGCCGAAATAGAACAAGTACCGAATATGCCAATCGAATCTGACGATGAAACGCTTGAAAAAGTGGCCAAGCTGATTGATGCACTTGAAGACTACGACGACGTGACAAGCGTCTACACCAATATTGCCGAATGATAATTTTAGGGCTCGACCCAGGTACTGCAATTGTGGGATGGGGAATAATTGAGTCGCTTGGCAACAGTACCCGTTGCGTAGGGTATGGGGTAATTACTACGGACAAATCGATGAGTGATAGTAAGCGCCTCCTGGCAATTGCCAATGGGATTGAATCACTGATTGACGAGCACAAGCCAGGACTTGTTTCTATTGAGAAGATCTTCTTTAGCAATAACCAAACTACAGCAATGGTAGTTTCTCAGGCGCGGGGCGTGCTTATGTATGTGGCTGAGCGTATGGGAGTGCCGATGGTGGAGTTTACCCCTCAAGAAGTAAAGTTGGGTCTTACGGGGTACGGGCGGGCTGACAAGCAACAAATGCAAAAAATGGTCCAAGTGCTTCTTAAGTTGTCCACCTTGCCTAAGCCAGACGACGCGGCAGATGCCGTGGCAATTGCGCTCATCGCGGCGCAGACCCATAATTTTCATACACGAACCTCCCGCGCCCAAAAGTAATTTTGACGCCGCCTTGGGTGTCCGTACGCTGGTACGGGATGTGGGATTCCTCAAGTAGCTGCAAAATGATTGCCCGCGGATGGTGGTAACTGTTGTTTTGGCCAACACAAATAAAAGCGAACTGCGGTTGTACTGCCGCTAAGAATGGAGGCGACAGCCCAGTGTCGGAACCGTGGTGGGGGACTTGCAGGATGTCACTTTGCAGGGAGCACTTTGGTGGTTGGCACCAAGCCATAATATCGGCCTCATGCTTTTCGTTCAGGTCCCCCGTAAGCAATATTTTTTCGGAATCGATTGTCATTTGCAGCACCACTGTCGCATCGTGCGCTTCAGGCACCTTCACGCCAACCATGCTTTTCATGGGATGCATGGTGAGGATATGGGTATTTCCTATGGTCATTTCTATCCCGGCAAACACTATGTGGTCGGGAATGTTTTTCTCTTGTATGAGCTTGTGCCAGCTGACCATATCCCCACCGGGATACAACGCGCCCGATTCCCATACTTCGCCCACCCTGTAGCGCTCCAGGACCGAAATAAGGCCACGCACATGGTCGACGTGGGTGTGGGAGAGCACGACAACGTCGATGTAACGGTGCCACGGCGGCAGGATGCGGCCAAGTTCGCTGAGCACTGTGTCGTCAGGACCGCCATCAAACAGGAGGGACTTTCCCGAAGTGTCTTGGTAGAGCACTGATTCGCCTTGGCCGACGCTGAGTACCCACAACCTTGCTTGGTGGGGAAGGGTGAGTGGTAATAGGAAGTAGCCCAGGACAAAAAGGCCGAGGAGGGTGGCTAACCAAAATTTCGTGATGCGCTGCATAGGCGCAGGGTACTGGAAGCAGTTTGTCCCGTCTATTGTTGTTCAGTTTGGACTAGTGTGGAGAGAGGCGTGCTAATGGCTTTCGCTTCGCGAAAGCATAAGGACCACGTTCCCTAATGTTTTGCTACGCAAAGCATTAAGACGGCGTTCGGAGACTTCCTTGGCTTCGCCAAGGCTTTTTGTGCGCTTACAGTACTCCTTCTTGCAAGCAAAGTCGCCCTGCAAGCGCACAAAAAAGTGCGTTGCACTAACTCTCCTCTCTTGACCTAATGTAAACAATACTTTACATTTGGATAACAGTACTCAGGTAACGAGCTATGAAGAAACACGTGCATTCCCACCCAGAAAATCCGCACCCTTCAAAGGAAGCCCCTCCTGCTAGTCAGACTGACTACCAATCTCTCTATCAGCGCGCGCTTGCAGACCAGGATAACCTGCGTAAGCGGTTTGATGACGAGCGCAAGCTTATGGGCAAGCTTGCGATTGGTGACTTGGTCATCGACCTCCTGCCTGTCCTCGATAACTTTACCCGGGCAACCGAGCACGTTCCCGCCGAAGAAAAAGAGAGTGCTTGGGCAACCGGCATTCTGTACATCCGCAAGCAGCTTATGGATGTCCTGGCCGAGCGCGGCGTTGAAGAAGTGAGCGCCAAACCAGGAGAGAAGTTTAACCCAAGCGAGCACGAGGCCATAGGCACCGTGACCACTTCGGACCAACCCGACGATACCATTGCCGAAGTAAAGAGCATGGGATATCGCCTGTATGACCGCATTGTGCGGCCAGTACAGGTTATCGTCGTCAACCACGAACAGAAGTAAGGTACTACTATGGGAAAAATTATTGGCATCGACCTTGGCACCACCAACTCTGTTGTTTCCGTAATGGAGGGCGGAGCAGCAAAAGTTATTCCTTCCGCTGAAGGACAGAACACCGTTCCTTCCGTTGTGGCGGTGAAAAAAGACGGCGAACGCGTTGTGGGCATTCCCGCCAAACGCCAGGCAGCAACCAACCCGAAGAATACTATTTTCTCGGTTAAGCGTTTCATTGGCCGCAAGTACAGCGACGAAGAAACGCTCGAAGACAAGTCGCGTGTACCGTACGAAATTCTTAAAGGGCGCAATGACCTGGTAGAGGTTAAAATGGGCGACAAAGAGTACACGCCTGAAGAAATTTCAGCGTTCGTGCTCCAAAAACTGAAAGCCGATGCCGAGGCCTACCTGGGTGAAAAAGTCACAGAGGCGGTGATCACCGTTCCTGCCTACTTTAACGATGCCCAGCGCCAGGCCACTAAGAATGCAGGAAAAATTGCAGGCCTCGACGTAAAGCAAATCGTGAACGAGCCTACCGCTGCCGCCATTGCCTACGGCCTCGAGCTTAAGAAAAATGAAGAAACAGTCGTAGTGTACGACCTTGGTGGCGGAACCTTCGACGTAACCGTCCTCAAGCTTACCGACGACGATGGCCAGAAAACCTTCAAAGTCCTTTCTACCAATGGTGATACCCACCTTGGTGGAGACGACTTTGACAAGGTGCTCATGGACTACATTTTGGCCGAGTTCAAAATCCAGGAAGGCCTCGACCTCACTGGGCAGGCCGATGCCATTCAGCGCGTCAAAGAAGCAGCCGAAAAAGCCAAGATTGAGTTGTCTAGCGCCCAGGAAACCGAGATCAATCTTCCATTCATTACCGCCGATGCCTCTGGTCCAAAACACTTGGTACTCAAGGTAACGCGCGCCAAATTTGAACAACTGGCGGATAGTTTGGTGACCCGTAGCATGGAGCCAGTCAAAAAAGCCCTTGCCGATGCCAAGCTCAAACCTGCCGACATTCAGGAAGTCATTTTGGTAGGGGGTCAGACCCGCATGCCAAAGGTATTGGAGACAGTACGCGACTTTTTTGGCAAAGAACCAAACCGCTCGGTAAACCCTGATGAAGCAGTCGCAATTGGCGCCGCAGTGCAGGGTGGCGTGCTTGGTGGCGACGCTAGCGCCAAGGACATCTTGCTGCTTGACGTAACGCCATTGTCCCTTGGTATCGAAACTATGGGCGGTATTATGACCAAGCTCATTGAACGCAATAAAACTATTCCTACTTCTGCGAGCCAAGTATTCTCTACTGCTGCCGACAATCAAACCCAGGTAGAAATTCACGTGCTGCAAGGGGAGCGCCAAATGTCTGGTGACAACCGCACTCTCGCCAAGTTTGTGCTCGATGGCATTCCGCCAGCCCCTCGGGGCATACCGCAAGTCGAGGTAACCTTTGACATTGATGCCAAC
Organism: Patescibacteria group bacterium; assembly: GCA_038322405.1. GTDB lineage: Bacteria > Patescibacteriota > UBA1384 > CAILIB01 > CAILIB01 > DATHWI01. Next base: position 10,141 of record JBBQFV010000002.1, on the reverse strand, counting down.
GGCATTGTGAACGTGAAGGCCGTCGACAAGGGGACAAACAAGGAACAAAAAGTGACTATCACTGCTTCTTCCAGCCTTTCCGACGAAGAAATTGAGCAAATGCGCAAAGACGCCGAAGCCCACGCCGAAGAGGACAGCCAAAAGAAAAAGCTGGTCGAAGTGCGCAACGACGCCGACTCGCTCATCTATACTTCCGAAAAAACCTTGAAAGAGGCTCAGGAAGCCAAGAAGGATATTAAGCAAGAAGACATTCGGGCCGTTGAAGATGCCATTGCCGAGTTGAAGAGCGTGCATGCGAGCGATGACGCTGAGGCTATCGAGACGAAGGTAAAGAACCTTTCTGAGAAAATTCAGGTAGTTGGGGCAGCTATGTACCAAAACCCTGAAGAAGGAGCCAAGGCTGACGGCGCTAAAGAAGACGACCAGAAAAAGGATGAAGAGGAAAAGTCAAAAGACGAGAAAAAATAGCCAGTGGCTGAAGATTACTATAAGCTCCTTGGGGTTTCGAAAAGCGCCTCCAAAGACGAAATTGACAAAGCCTTTCGAAAAAAGGCCCACCAGCACCATCCAAACAAGGGTGGTGATGAGGCAATCTTCAAGCAGGTAAACGAGGCGTATCAAACCCTCTCCGATCCTGACAAGCGCCAACGGTATGACGCCTATGGCAGTGCCGGGCCCCAGCAAGGCGGCTTTGGCGGAGGTGGGGGTGGTGGAGGGTTTGAGGGATTTGGTTTTGGTGGTTTTGGTGACATATTTTCGGATATGTTTGCCTCTGCCATGGCCAATGTGCAAGCGGAGGTCCAGGTTTCTATCCCCCAAGCAGTGCTAGGCGACAAAATAGACCTGCGCATAGGCAATGACAAAATTACCCTTGAGGTTCCCGTGGGTTGCCAAGATGGCCAGCAGGTAGTGTTTAGGGGAATGGGAAAGGCTTACCGCGGTGGCCGTGGAGACCTCACCATTCTTGTACGGGTCGTGGTACCGCGCCGCCTCTCGAAACGGGAGCGGGAACTGTACGAAGAGCTGAAGCGTTTACACTAGTTGTCTTCTCGGGGCGGGGGCGCCATACTGGAGGTAATGAAAGCCGTTACCTGGGATATTGGGGTCATCGCAGCGCTTGGCCTGCTGCTCGCCTACACGTTAATCATCCGCAAACACAAAGCCCTCGCAACGCTGGTGAGCGTTTATGTTGCCTACTTTGTGGCAGCCTCTTGGGGTGCCCGTTTAGCCCAGTTATTTAGTGGTGACAGGGTGCTTTTCAACCAGGTTTGGATTAAAGGCGCGCTTACCCCGTTCATTGCTCAAGCCTTTCTGCTGATAGTGTTCACCTTTGTGCTGTCGGCATTTTTGAAATTAGGGGGTAGTAGGGCAAGATATTCGGTTGTGGAGGTGGTGCTTTACTCTATCTGCACAGTTGCCGTGACGATCATGTTTTTGACCCTATTCATGACAGCCGAAGGGCGGGCAATCGCCTTTTCACACTCAAAATTTTTGCCATTCATTTATGAGTGGCGGGACTGGATCCTGATGGTGCCCGTATTTGTCATAATTTACTTCGGTATTTATGGCGATGATGAAGCGAAATAAAAAAAGTGGCCCGCTATGCTGCGGGCCTAGGAGGAGAGTGTGGACTAATTTGCCCGCTTGTTCATATGCCTTTAAGATACGCCGTTCTCGACAGGTGTCAACAGATTCGCTATACTCTGTTGCAGGTTTGATATGATTATGTCGGGCCAATCTTGCTTTGCAAGATTAAATCCCGCTCGCAATTTATAGTGGGCCTATAGCTCAATGGTAGAGCAGTGGCCTTTTAAGCCATTGGTTCTGAGTTCGAATCTCAGTGGGCCCACCAATTAAAAACCTCCCTACGGGGAGATTTTTAATTGAAGCACTTGATTCGAACTAGTTCGACTTCGTCACTTCCTCTCCTAAATTCTAAATGCCCTCCTGAGGAAGTTCAGGCTCGTCTCGATGAGGTCCCATAAAGCTGGGACTCATGTGCTCTTTTTGTTTTAAATAACGAAGTTTGGCTGTTAGTGCCATCTTTCTATTAAAAAGATCTTCAATCTTTGGAATATTTACAGCATAAAAGATAGAGCCTCCTAGGTCAGCCTTCATTTTTGCAAAATTGTCAGTATTCCAAGAGAGAATACTAGGGAATTTGGCGGGTAATAGTTTATCAGCTTCTGAAATTACTGTATCGAGTTCTTGCTGCGTATTTTTTTCAGATTGCTCAACATCTTGCTCATACCCTTGAGCGCTTTCATCTACAGAGCCCTCTTGTGGTTGAGCTTCCGCAGGTGGCATTTCTGGGGAAAATCCCATATTCTCTCCTGTAACTTGAATTACGACTACGCTTCTATTACCTAAATGTTCCAGTAATGCAGACTGGCGGCTACTTTAATGCACCCTCTTCCCTTGCTGGTTGCCACTCCCGTATACTAATCACAGATAACTACAGGGAACGGGTATGGCGCAACAAACGGTTGAGAATCGTATTCGCCAACTTGAGCAACGCTTGAGTGAGGTTGAACATGCGCCGAGCAAGGTAGAGGCCTTTTTTGCCATCCCATTTAAATCCTCCGAAGACAAAGCCCGTGTAATAGGATGGGGCTGTACCTCGTTTGCCCTCCTTGGATTTTTACTCGGTTGGGCAAGCTGGGCCGCCATCGTCGGTCTTCTTTTGAGCATTGTGCTCATTGTGGGAATGTCCCTGGTACTGGCGGCGAGCGGTCTGATTGCCAAAAGTGATTCCCACCTGCAACTGGCCCAAGAGGCCCGCTCTGAGAAGCGACTTAAGGCGCATGACCTGCACCATCAGCCAAAAATAGCAGCCTTTAGTGAATGGCTTAACGTTCGTCCTGAGTATATAGCTTTGGCGATTGGCTTTTTGTTGCTTTCCCTTGTGCTCGGCTGGTCCTTGGCAAGCAGTACGAATGATCCGCTCCTGCAAATCATGCCCGCCGCCTTTGTGCTTATCCTTATTGGAGTAGTTGCTCCCTTGAAGGGTAAGCGAACTTATAGTTTGGGCGCTATCATAGCCCTTACTGCGCTGCTCTTTGTTGCCCCAGACCCTATGACGACGCTCATGGCGGCCCTTGCTGGCTTTGCCGTCATTTGGATTGCGGGTTGGGAGAAGCAAGACTTCGATATTCTTTCCGCTGCAGGACTTGGCCTTGTTATAGTTTCCCTGGGACAAACGTACTGGAGAATGGGAGTGCTGGGCCAACCTGAAGCTGTGGCGGCCCTCTCTGCGGCCATGATGGGCCTTGTCCTAGCGGTGGTTCCCTATGCACCAGCCCGCCGGCACGTAGAGCGCCGTGACTTGTCCCGTATAACCATTGCCATCATGCCGGTACTCGCGGTAAGCGTGATTACCGTAGTTGGCCCTTACAGTATTTTAGAGAATCTTCTGTCCGGCCTTTTGCTTATTGTCATTGGTTACGCTGCGCTGGCCTATGTGGGCTGGCTTTCCCACAGCCGCCTTTCCTATGCCAAATACTTTTTGGCAACCGCTCTTGGCGCACTGCTGCTCTTTGCCTACTTATTGCTCGATTCTACCTCGGTAACCCTCATTTGGTTCATACTGGGCGTAGTGGTGACCGCCGGAGGGTTTGTCATTCCTAGTTATTCCACCCGCAATGCGGGTCTTGGACTACTGGCAATTGGTGTTTTGCATTACTTGCTCACCATGCTGAATGCGCCCCAAATTGCGGGCCCTCTTTTGCTGCGGGACCGGGTGTGGCTTGGGCTCATAATTGCCATGTTCCTTCCGGCGCTTGCCATTTGGTACCAGGAATCGAAATTCAAAGGGGTGGAACAGCGGATTGTCCCAGTCATTGCCGCTGCTCTAAGCAGTACTTCGTTCCTTATCCTTTTTGCTATCGGCTACCTTGACCTGGGTACTCCTTACCAGTCAATTTCTTGGTTGGTAATTGGCGCCCTTGCCATTGCCTTTGGCCGCTTTACTAATCTCAAGCTGTTGGTGGGCGGAGGCATTGGGCTCATTGGGCTGAGCGCCATTAAGCTGTTTGGCTTCGATATTTTCACCCTTGCTTCATCGGCCCAACTTTTGGTGCTGTTTGGGGTGGCGATGTTACTCATTCTAACTGGCCTGTTCCTTGCAAAGCAGCAGGGCAAGCGAAGCATCTAACTATGCCTAAGACTACCGCCACAACGCCGTATTTAACCTTTGTCCGTTGGTTTGCCGCCGAAGCGCTAGGGACTATGTTTCTTGCTGCGGTTGCGGGAATTGCTGGTGTTGCCCAATCCCATTTCTTGCCGGGCAGCTACCCAGTGCTTTTCATTCCGTTCGCCCTAGGGATCGTCTTGATGCTTGTGTACTGTCTCTTTACAGATATTAGTGGTGGTCACTTTAACCCAGCGATCAGCTTTGGTCTCATGGCCTTTCGCAAAATAACCATGGCACAATTTGTTACCAACCTATTGGGGCAGATTGCCGGTGCCTGGATCGGTTTTCGCCTCATCATTGAACTTACCGGCTACGAGCCAAATACCCCGTTAGTTTTTACGCGTGCCGCCAGCCTTGGTGAGTTCATTGGCGCCCTTCTTCTTGTCTTTGCCGTTACCATGTCCGTAATTGGAAGGGTGCGCAAAGAACAGGCTGGACTGGTGATAGGTGCTGCATTTATGATTGGGCTGACTGTCGCCACGGTGACGGGAGGCGGAATGTTAAATCCTACTATATCGGCCATATTCGGAGGTGAAGGTACGACGTACCTGCTCATGCCATTGCTTGGCGGGTTAGCAGGTGCGGCGCTGGCGGTTTTATTTGATGACAACAGGGTAAACATCTAACAAAGGAGTGGGTATGTCACATATTGATATCTCTAACTTGACTACTAACGGGAAGACCATTCTTCTCGCGTGTGACCAAGGTATGGAACATGGTCCAGAGGATTTCAATGAAAAAAACATTGATCCGAACTATATTTACCAGATTGGTATCAAGCACAAGTTGAACGCTGTCATTTTTGGCCGCGGTATTGCCGAGCACTATCACCAAGACTATAAGAACGATATTCAGCTCATTGTTAAGCTGAATGGCCACACCCGTTTCAACAAGCCACAATCGTGGGGTAAGCAGAACTGCAGTGTTGAAGAGGCAATTAAGTTTGGCGCAGTAGCCGTAGGTTACACTTTGCACATTGGGGCCGGTCACGAAGCAGACCAAATGCAGGAATTTTCTGGCATTGTGAGCGCTGCTCACGCTAGTGGCATTCCTGCTATTGCATGGGTTTACCCACGCGGAGAGCAAATCAAAGACGAAAAGGCTCCTGAGCTTTGTGCCTATGCTGCCCGCATTGGCCTTGAGCTAGGCGCAGACATGGTAAAGGCCTATAACCCAGGTAACGAAGGCGCTTTGCGTTGGATGGGCATGGCGGCTGGCAAGTGCAAGACTATCATTTCCGGTGGTGACCACGTTACCCCGGAAGAGTACGCTGAAGAATGCAAAATGGTCATGCGCGCGGGTCTTACTGGTGTTGCCGTAGGCCGCAATGTTTGGCAAGCAGAAGATCCTGATCATGTCTGTGACTTGATCAAAGACGTTATATACAACGGAAATTACTAGGACCCAAGGAGTCTGAAGTTGGACATTTTCCAGCACATTGCCGCGCTCGTGCGCGGTCAACTTCATCGAGATGACGCTACCCGTCAACGTTACAGCGTTGATGGGAGCATCTTCGAAATAACGCCGGCGGCGGTGCTGGCACCTAAAGATGCGGGGGACATTCAAGCCGTCGCCCATTTGCTGTGGACAATGGCCGAGCAAGGCAAACAGGTGCCGAGCTTAGTGGCGCGTGGGGCTGGTTCCGACCAGGCCGGTGGGCCACTTGGCGATGGGATTGTGGTAGATATGCGTGCGCATATGAACCAAATCTTAGAGATTGGTGAAGACTTTGTGCGTTGCCAACCAGGGGTGCGTTATGGCGAGCTACAAGCCGAATTAAAAAAGCACGGGCGCTACTTGCCGCCGTATCCGGCTTCGCTTGAGCTCTGCACCATTGGGGGGGCGGTAGCCAACAATTCCTCAGGTGAGAAAACGGTAAAGTACGGTGACACCCGCGACTACGTCAATTCGCTCAAGGTAATTCTGGCCAATGGTGACGAAATTGAAGTTCGGTCGCTGGACAGGGCGGAGCTGGCGGGCAAAATGCATCACTACACGCTTGAAGGGCAGGTGTACCGCGAGTTAAAGCGCTTGCTCGATACCCACCCCCGCGAAGATGCGTTGCCCAAGTTTCACGTCACTAAAAACTCGACAGGGTACGCGGTATGGGAAGTGCAAAAAAATGACCATTTTAACCTCGTCAAGCTCTTTGTGGGCTCGCAAGGTACCCTTGGTATTATTACCGAAATTACCTTGCGCACCGACCCAGTGCCTTCAGGAACTGCCCTCATTGCCGCTTACTATGCTTCTCCCGAGCTCGCTGCCGAATCAGTTGAACAGCTGCTTATATTACGGCCGAGTGCCTTAGAAATTGTCGATAGAAACTTGCTGGAGCTTGTAGAAGAGCGGCAGCCGGGCCACTTGCACGGCTTATTGCCCGCAGAAATTCCAGAAATTGTACTGGTCATTGAATTTGACGATCACTCGAGTGCTGAGCGGGCTGCCAAAATGAAAGCGGCCAAGAGCATTTTGCGTCACCACGCCAGCTCCTTTCGGGAAGCTGTATCGGCTGAGGAACAAGACCGGCTGTGGAAACTGCGCCGCTCCGCCGCCGCAGTCATTTGGACGGTAAGTGGGCCTGAAAAAGCCCTCCCCATTGTGGAAGACGGCATTGTGCCCGCCGCCTTGCTCCCTGAATTCTTTAAGCGCGCCTACGCCTTGTTTGCCAAGTACGGCCTTAAAATTGCCGTGTGGGGCCATGCCGGCGATGCTAACTTGCACATGCAACCTTTCCTGAATCTGTCCCTTGCCGAAGACCGGGATAAAATCTGGCCCTTCGTGGAAGAGTTTCATACGCTGGTCATTGAAATGGGGGGCTGCATTTCGGCCGAACACAACGACGGCTTGTTGCGCTCTCCGTATCTAAGGGCGCAGTATGGGGAAGATCTGTACCGGATATTCCAACACGTGAAGCAGGTATTTGACCCACACAACTTTCTCAATCCAGGAAAAAAGGTGGATGTAAGCCTTGAGACCATCAAGCCGCTTGTCCGTCATTCGTATGGGCTGGACCACTTGGTGCAGGACAGGGAACTCATTAACCGTTAGGCATGGCTGAACCCACGTTACCGCCACTCGACGCGCACTCCGACCCTAAGACGGAGTTCTTCATGACCGCTTCGCATCAGCTTAAGTCGCCGGTGGCCATTGTGCAGTGGTGCCTGCAATCGGTAATGGAAAAGCAGGGCCTAGACGCCGATACACGCAAGCTCACCAGCCGCGCCCTCGACCAGGCTAACGCCATGAGCCAACTTTTAGGCGACATGCTGCGGGTGTTCCGCATTGTGCATAAAGGCGACAGGGCCCAAAACCTGGTGCCTATCAACATGAACCTCATGCTCGATGCCGTGCTTAAGCAGTATGAGCCTATGGCAGTCCAACATCAGGTTAAAATTCAACTAGGCCCCATTGAACAGTTGCCGCTCGTGCTGGCTGACGAGGCTTACCTTAAGCAGGCGGTCATCAATATTTTGGATAACGCCATTAAATATTCGAACGAAGGCAGTACGGTTGAGTTTTCGGCAGAGGTGCATCAAAACATGATTGAAGTGGTGATAGCCGACCACGGCATTGGCATTCCCGAGGCCGAACAGGGCCGCATGTTCAGCGAGTTTTTCCGGGGTGAAGGTGCCAAGGCTAAAACCGACAACGGCACAGGACTTGGCTTGGTGTTGGTCAAGCATATTTTGGAGGGAATTGGCGGGAATATCTCCTTTACGAGTGCTGCGAGCAAGGGCACTACATTCACCTTACGCATTCCTGTTGCGGCGGCCTAGCGCTTAAGCAAATCGACAAAAACATTGCCGGGAATTTCTACTTTGCCGAACTTTTTCATCCGTTTTTTGCCCTCCTTTTGTTTGTTAAGCAGTTTCATTTTTCGGGTCACGTCGCCGCCATATAGGTAGCCGGTGACGTCTTTGCGATAGGCCTTAATGGTTTGGCGGGCCACAATGCGGCCATTGATAGCCGCTTGTACGGCAATGTCGAAGTTCTGGCGCGGAATTAAATCTTTGAGCTTTTCACACAGCTTGCGGCCTATAATTTCGGCTTGCTCCACGGGGACTATGGTGGCTAACGGTTCAACAATGTCGCCTCCTACCATGAGGTCGAGCTTAATGAGCTTGCCTGCCCGAAAGCCAATCCATTCGTAACTCATTGAAGCGTAGCCAGAGCTCGCGCTCTTCAGTTCGTCGTGATAGGTAACTACAATTTCCACAAGGGGAATTTCGTAGGTTAACAGTACGCGGTCAGTATCTAAAAAGTGGGTGGCTAGGTAGGTGCCGCGGTGAAGGGAGGTGAGTTCCATGACATTGCCCAGGTACTCTTGAGGAGTGACCACTTCCAGTTTTACCCATGGCTCGCGAATTTCGCTAATCCGGGTTGGGTCGGGCATTTCGGCTGGACTGTGCACCTCGGCTACCTCGCCCAAAGTTGTCACAATTTCGTAGGCAACGCTTGGGACGGTGGTGATGGTATCGGCGGCGAATTCCCGGTGTAATCTTTCAGTCACAATTTCCAGGTGTAACATGCCCAAAAAGCCACAGCGAAAACCAAAGCCAAGGGCAGGCGAGTGTTCATGCACGTAGGACAGGGCCGAGTCGTTCAGCTTGTACTTTCCAATTGAGTCGCGCAGCTTGTTGTAGTCGTCGCTGTCGGCGGGATAGAGCGAAGCAAATACCATTGGCGTCACTACCCGGTACCCAGGAAGGGGGACGGGTAGTTCGTGAGGGCCGGCTGCACCCACGGTATTGCGGTAGGAAATGGTGATGGTTTCACCAATACCCATTTCGCTTACTTCTTTAAGGCCGGTAATGATGTAGCCAATTTCGCCACACTTCAAGTCGGTTTGGGCAAAGCGTTTAGGGAAAAAGTACCCGACTTCCAGTGCCTCGGTGTCGGTTTTGCCTTGAATGAGCTGGGCTAGCTGGCGGTTTTTAACGCAGCCGTCTACCACGCGCACATAGGCTACAACGCCGCGGTATGGGTCAAACACGCTATCGAACACCAAAGCCCGCAGGGGAGCCTGAGGGGAGCCCTGGGGGGCAGGAATGCGGGCAACCACGGCATCGAGAATTTCCTTCACGCCCTCCCCTGTCTTACCGGAGGCAAACAGAATGTCTTCGCGTGTGCAGCCAATAAGCTTCATGAGTTCCTCCGCCCGGCGTTCCGGCTCGGCATGGGGGAGGTCAATTTTATTGATGACCGGAATGATGGTCAGGTTCTGTTCGATGGCTTGGTAGAGGGTAGTGAGGGTTTGGGCTTGCACGCCTTGCGAGGCATCGACAAGCAGAACAGCGCCTTCTACTGCAGCAAGGGAGCGCGAAACCTCGTAGGAAAAGTCGACGTGGCCGGGGGTATCGATAAGGTTCAATACGTACTCGCCGTGCTCCATGCGCACCGGCTGGAGCTTGATGGTAATGCCACGTTCGCGCTCTAGGTCCATTTGGTCAAGCATTTGGTCCTTCATGTCGCGGTTGGCCACAGTATTGGTCACCTCTAACATGCGGTCTGCGAGCGTAGACTTACCATGGTCAATATGGGCGATAATACAAAAATTGCGCAGCCGATTCACTAAACAGTACCTTTCTTTTAGAACCCGCCACTGAGGGCAGACATGAGGATGATGATACCAGAACTGAGCACCACGGCAAGGAGGATGGCGCTTAAAATAGAAAGCAAGATGGCAAAACTATGACGCTCGGTAGAGAAGCGCGGGACAATGGTTTGCAGCGCAATGGCCATGAGGTGGGCAGTGAAGACAAAGAACAAGGCTATCGCACCGACCAAAGTGAACGTGCTAACGGCTACTTGTGGCTGAACTAAAGCGGTAAGCAATAACCACAACAGGACAAACTCAATAACCAGTAGCGCGCCGTGGACGAGCCGGTGGTTTAAAGGTTTGCTCATTGGTTAATGTAATTTTGAAAATCTGCCTGGCCAGTTGTTTTG
>JBBQFV010000001.1:0-39759 GCA_038322405.1 Patescibacteria group bacterium | reverse complement strand
GACACAATACATAATGATGCCTGCGACGAAACTAATGCCGAGAAAACTGAGAAAAAGAACCTCGAGTCGGCTTACCGGCTCTTGACGCTCTTCGAGTACTTGTAAAGATTCAGATTCCATATCACACTCCATACGAAAAGTGTCGCAATCTTAGCATAATTTAGCAAGTTGTCCAGCCTCTTTAGGCTCTGAGAAAAAAATCCCGCCCTGTTTTGGGGCGGGATGAGACTCATCAGTACGGCGGAGCGCACGTGCATGCTTAGGACTGTTGCCTGGATGAGTACCTGGTCCTTGCGGATCCGGGTTGTTAGTCCGGAATAGCCGGCGCATTAGCGACATGTATGAATATGTCAGAACCTAGGGTCCAAGGAAGTTGCGAACTTCTTTCTCTGGGCACCTGTATAAAATACCATACTTTCCCAACCTGTCCAGATGTGCGACACTGGGCACATGTTAGATATCAAATTGATCCGTGAACAAACCGACCGGGTACGCGCTGGCATGGCCTGCAAGGGGAGCGACCAGGCTGTTTTAGATGACCTGCTCACCCTCGATGCCGAGCGCCGTGACCTGCGCGCCCTTACCGAACAGACCCAAGCCGACCTGAATCAGCAGTCAAACGCTATGGCCCAGGCTTCACCTAAAGAGCGCGAAAACCTGCGCGTTGCGCTGCGCGAGCTTTCCGACAACGTCAAAAACAACGAACGTGCCCTTGCTGAGCTTGATGAGCGCTGTTTGGTATTGCACCGGCAAATTCCCAACCTTCCCGATGACGAGGTGCCGACCGGCCTTTCCGATAAAGATAATCAGGTAATTCACACTGAAGGCACAAAACCCGACTTTAGCTTTCCCGTCCGCGACCACGAAGAGTTGGCTTTGAACCTAGATTTGTTGGATATGGAACGGGGCGTAAAGGTGGCGGGACAGAAGTTTTACTATCTTAAAAATGAACTGGTCATTTTGGAGCAGGCAGTCATGCGCTGGGCGCTCGACGTTGCCCGGGCCAAGGGGTTTACGCCTATGACCGTTCCCCATATGGCTTACAAAGAGGCCTTTTACGGGGCTGGCCATTTTGCCACTCCCGAAGACGCCGAAAATGGCGATGCCTACCGCCTTGAGCGCGACAACTTATACCTGGCAGGGACTGCTGAGGTGGGGTTGGTAAACTACCGGGCCGGGGAAATTTTAACTTCTCAAGAGCTGCCCTTGCGCTACGTAGGAATTTCGCCCGCCTATCGGCGCGAAGCCGGCACCTACGGCAAAGAAACCAAGGGATTGTTCCGGGTACACCAGTTTCAAAAGGTAGAAATGGTCAGTTTGGTGCGGCCAGAAGATTCGGCCGAGGAACACGCCCGCTTACTCAGTATTGCCGAGGAAATGCTCCAGCTGCTCGGCCTACACTACCAAGTGATGCTTAATTGCAGTGGCGATTTGGGGCATCCACAAGCTAAAAAGTGGGATATTGAGGTGTGGCTGCCTGGTATGGGCAAGTACGGTGAGACCCATTCTTGTTCCAACGATACCGATTGGCAGGCCCGCTCTCTAGGTATTCGCTACCGCACCGAAGAAGGTGCTCAGTTTGTGCACACCTTGAACAATACTGCGCTTGCCTCGCCGCGTATTTTGGTGGCAGTCCTGGAGAATTATCAGCAAGAAGACGGGAGTATTAAGGTTCCTGACGTACTGCTTCCTTATACCGGGTTCAGCGAGATTTGCCGGCCGTAGCCTATTCTTTTCTTATAGCCCTTCTCCCGCTATAGTGGAGCCTGCAATAAAAGAACTCCATGCCCCACTTTCTCGACCGATTTTTAAGCGATGCCAGCAGCACGTTCGTAAAGCGCAACAACCGCCGTATTGATCAGATCAATGCGCTTGAACCTGAAATGCAGGGGCTTAAAGACGCCGATTTTGCCAAAAAAATGACTGCCTGGCGGGAGGAGGTGCAAGAAAAACTGACCGAACACACCAGAGACCCACTTGCCGCCCTGGAAGAAATCAATGACCGCATCAAAGAAAAAAAGCAGATCAACGCTATTTTAGATGACCTGCTGCCCGAGGTATTTGCCTTGGTCCGTGAGGCGTCCAAACGGGCGGTTGGCCAGCGCCACTTCGATGTCCAGTTACTTGGAGGCCTGGCCTTGCACCAGGGAAATATTGCCGAAATGCGCACTGGTGAAGGAAAGACCCTAGTTGCAACACTCCCATTAGCCCTCAACGCCCTGGTTGGCCGCGGCGCCCACCTGGTTACCGTGAACGACTATCTGGCTAAAACTGGCGTAGAGCTGTACGGCGCCGTGTATACCTTGCTCGGCCTGACTGTAGGCGTCATTACCAACACCGCCTCGTTCCGTTTTGAAGCAGGCGAACTGGTTTCGGTGCCCCGCCGCGAGGCCTACGCCTGCGACATTACCTACGGCACCAACAACGAATTTGGCTTCGATTACCTGCGCGACAACATGGCCCAAGACGTGGCCCAACTGGTTCAACGCGACCAGTTTTTTGCCATTGTGGACGAGGTGGACTCCATTTTGATCGATGAAGCGCGCACTCCGCTCATCATTTCGGGGCCCGCTGAAGAATCGGCCGATGCCTATCAGCGCTTTGCCGGCCTCATTCCGCGCCTCAAGGTTGAGGACGACTATACCGTCGATGAGAAAGACCGGGCGGTCAGCTTGACCAGCGCCGGCATTGCCAAAATGGAAAAGCTGCTTGGCGTAGAGAATATTTACGGTGAGGAAGTGCAGCTCGCTTACCACCTGGAAGAAGCGTTGAAAGCGCATATCTTGTTCAAGCGCGACAAAGACTACGTAGTGCACGAAGGGGAAGTAGTAATTATCGATGAATTTACTGGACGCCTCATGCCCGGTCGGCGCTATTCGGAGGGCTTACACCAAGCGATTGAAGCTAAAGAAGGCGTAGTGGTGCAGCGGGAAAGCACGACAATGGCCACTATCTCCTTTCAGAACCTGTTTCGCCTGTATATAAAACTAGCCGGCATGACCGGGACCGCCGCTACCGAAGCCGAGGAATTTGCCAAGATTTACGGGTTAGAGGTGCTTACCATTCCGACCAATAAGCCAATGGTGCGCAACGACTTGCCAGACCAAATTTACCGCACTGCTGCGGGCAAAATGAAGGCGGCAATTGCCCAAATCAAGCAACGCCACGAAACTGGCCAGCCGGTGCTTATCGGTACCATTTCGGTGGAGCAAAACGAGCAATTGGGTGCGTTGTTGAGCAAGGCAGGGGTTCCTCACGAAGTTTTGAATGCCAAGAATAACGAGCGTGAGGCGCACATTGTGGCCCAAGCTGGAAGTAAGGGCGCCGTAACCTTGGCTACCAACATTGCTGGGCGCGGTACGGATATTATTTTAGGTGGTGTGCCACCAAAGCGAGTGGAGTTTGACGCCGCTGCGGCGGCTCCGCAGGGAGCTACCGACAAAGACTTTGAAACCGCCCTCGCCAAATGGCAGATGGAACACGACGAAGTAGTTTCTCTTGGCGGGTTGCACGTGGTTGGTACCGAGCGGCACGAGTCGCGGCGCATCGATAACCAGTTACGTGGACGCGCTGGGCGCCAGGGTGACCCGGGGTCATCGCAATTCTACATTTCGACCGAAGACGATTTGATGCGCATTTTTGGTGGCGACCGCATGAAAAACGTGCTCACCAGTATGGGTGTGAAAGAGGAAGAGGCGGTGGAACACAAAATGCTGAACCGGGCGATTGAATCGGCTCAAAAGCGGGTGGAGGGTCACAATTTCGACATGCGCAAGCGCCTCATTCAGTTTGATGACGTGCTTACCCGCCATCGCGACGTAATTTACAAACGCCGCCGCAAAACCCTTTCTACCACTACGGACATTAGCGACATTGAACAAACGCTGCACGAAGCGCTGTTGCACGAAGCTCGCCACCTGACTGGTTTGCACGCCGCTGGCAGCTCAGGCGAGTGGAACCTGGAACAGCTGGTACGCGACGTAAGCGGCCTAGTTGGGCTCAGCGAGCCGCAGGCCCAGGCCTTCATGGCCGAATTGCAGCAATACCATAGCGATGCTGCAGTTGAAGAACTGGTAGCCGCCAAGCTAGTAGATGCTTTGGAGACCAAGAAAAAGGCCTTTGGCGACTTATATACGCCGGTCGTTCGTTCCATTTACCTCAATACGCTCGATTTGCTGTGGGTAGAGCACCTTTCTACCCTGCAAGAATTGCGCACCGGCGTTTCTTTGCGCCAATATGCCCAGGTTGACCCACTAGTGGTCTATACCAACGAAGGGTACCGATTATTCCAACAACTGGTTTTGGCAATTGATTTACAAACGGTACGTACAGTGCTGCGCGTCGAGAATGTGCAGGTTGCCCAACCTGCTAAGCAAGGCCAGGTGCTCACCGAGACAGTAGGAGTTGCCAAGCCATTGCCCACGCCCACCATTGAGGAACCGAAAATTTCCCGCGCCGAGCGCAGGCGGAAAAAGTAGCCCTTCTTTCCCAGGGCCTGCTGACCTGGATTTTTGCCCCGTTCCTGGGCATACTATCAGGAGAGTACTATGGCTGATTTCCTTCATCTCGATGCCGCTGCCAAGGCAGTAGGCAAATCCGAAGTTACGTTGCGCCGCCTCATCAAGGCGGAGAAAATTCCGTATCACAAGGAAAAAACGGTCACTGGGTTTTTATACCTGGTAAGGCCTGAGGATGTTCTGGCCTATTATGACACGCGCACGGTGCTTAACCTGGGTAGCGACCCTGAGCCACGGGCCGAAATTGAGCCAGACAAGCCAAAACCGGCACCCAAACCCAAGGTTCCTGTTGAGCCCCAGCCAGAACCCGCGGAACCAACAGAAGATGCCCAGCACGCCGTCACTACCCGCAACGGTAGCGTACGGGTGGCAATTTCAGACGAGCAGGGAAACCCTGTCGATTACTGGGCCAAACGCGCCGAAACTTACGAAGAGCGGTATCACGAAGAATTGCAGCGCACCTCGGACCTACGTGAAGAGCTTGGGCTGTGGCGGGGAAGGGCGGAACATGCCCAGGCGCTGCTCATGAAGCTGCTGCCAAGCGCTGAAATGCTCCAGGTGACAGAACGGCGTCAAACGCCAGAACAGACCGTCACGGTGCGCCGGCTGACCTTTGCAGGCATGATTATACTCATTGCCTTGCCCACCATATTGATTATTGGTGCCTTTTTGGTGTACTTCTTAGTCTTGAAGAAATAACCCGACCCCCATGCTTATTTTGCGATGGTTGCTTAACACGCTCGCGCTTATGGTTGTGGCTTACCTGGTTCCAGGGTTTAACATTGCCAGCTTTTGGACTGCCTTGGTGGCTGCGGCAATACTCGGTATTGTAAACCTGTTGATCCGGCCTATCTTGCTCTTGCTCACCTTGCCGGTAAACATTTTGACCTTAGGCCTCTTCACCTTTGTGATTAACGCGCTTATGCTGCTGCTCGTGGCCAACATTGTGCAAGGCTTTTCTATTAATAGTTTTGGCACGGCCCTCTTTGCCGCTATTATTTTCTGGCTGGTCAGCATGGTGCTCGACCTTCTATTTCTTCGCAACGCCTCTGCTAATAACGCTCCTCAGGCCTAATCAAAACTCCCCGGAAGGGGAGTTTTTAGTTACGGCATGTCTGGCATATCCGGAAGGCCTGATTCGGCATCGGCTAGAAGCGGGGCAGTTGGCATGTCCGATACCACCGGTGCCTCACCTGGCATTGGGGCAGGAGTAAATACTGTAGCCATAGGTTGGTCGGGAAGCGGCGGCATTGGGGCAGCAGGCGGAGGGGGAGTGGCAACTGCATTGGCATTCATATGCGGCAGCTCAACAGGCGGCTGGTTGGTGCTGACCTGGCGGCCAGAAAGTTCCTCTAGCTGCTCAAGCTTAAGCACGGCTACGGCAGGGCGGCCATTGCGGGTTATAACCAGGATTTGGTTGTTTTCATCGGCTTTACGAAGCACTTCTTCAGCCTTCGAAGCAAGCTCATCATGAGTCAGAATGTTGTCGAGTTCTACGTGAAGCATAGGGGGAAAGGCGGAGGCCACATTACGGCTAGGTGGCTCTAGAATAACCTGCTAAACTTGAAACATGCAACACCAGGTTTACCACGAACAGCTTCCGAACGGCATTTCCCTCATTGTCGTACCTCTTGCAAACACCGCCACCGTTACCTCAATGGTCTTTATGGGCGTCGGTTCGCGCAACGAGTCCGATGAGCAGCAGGGCCTCGCCCACTTTACTGAGCACATGGTGTTCAAAGGTGGTCGTAAATACACTACCGCCCAAATGGTGGCCCAGACCCTCGATACCGTAGGTGGCGAATTTAACGCCTTCACGAGCCAGGAATTCACCGGGTTTTATACCAAGACCGATGCCTCGCACACCGAGCTTGGCTTGGATGTGTTATCGGACATGACTTTGCACGCCACCTTTCCCGCCGAAGAGCTGGAAAAGGAAAAGGGCGTGATTGTGGAAGAGATTAACATGTACGAGGATATGCCCATGCGCAAAGTGGGCCACGTGCTTATGGAGCTTCTGTTTGGCGATACTGCCCTTGGGCGCCAAATCCTAGGCACCAAAGAAAGCGTTACCGGCTTTGGCAGGGAAGACTTTGTGCGTTACCGCGAACAGTTTTACCGCGGCTCCATGTGTACTGTTGCCATTGCAGGCGATATTACGCCAGAAAAAGCCAAGGAACTGGTTAGCCAGTACTTTGCGGAGCTGCCAAACGGTGACCCATATACCGCCCCTCAGGCCCAGTGGCAGGAAAACCGGCGCGTACTATTGGAAGAAAAAAAGTCTGAGCAAACTCACCTCATTATTGCCGCCAAAGCATTTCCGACCGGTGACCCCCGTCAGCCAATTTTCCGGGTGCTCAACACCATTTTGGGTTCTACCATGAGTTCCCGCTTGTTTGTCTCGGTACGGGAGCAACAGGGACTGTGCTACTACGTGCGCTCAGGTACCGACACCTACCAGGACACTGGCTTCCTGTATGCTTCCGCCGGGGTAGACAACAAGCGCTTCCCGCAAGCTGTTGAGGCAATTGTGAAAGAGTTCAAAAAGATGCGTGACGAAGAGGTAGGGGAAGATGAGTTGGAGCGCGCTAAACTACACTTAGTGGGCAAGGCTGCTATTACCTTCGAGGGTTCCGATGAGGTAGCGGAATACTACGGAATTCAAGATTTGCAGGAACATAACCAGGAAACCGTGGCCGAATACCTTGAAAAGGTTAAAAAAGTAACAGCAGCCGAGGTTCAAACCCTGGCAAAAGAGCTCTTTCAAATGGACCGTTTGCGACTAGCATCAGTTGGCCCACATGGTGATACAGTGGTCATCGAGGCATTACTTACAATCTAAGAATAATTACAAAATTATGCCAAAACTTACCTCAAAGTACAAAACCCATCACCTGGCTACCGAGAAGACCTTCGCCATGGTTAAGCCAGATGGCGTTATGCGCGGCCTGATAGGGGAAATTATCAAGCGTTTTGAGCAGCGCGGCCTCAAGATAGTGGCCCTTAAAATGGTGCATGCCACCTTTGAACAGGCTAATGACTTTTACCCTAAAGACGAGGAATGGCTTGTCCGCCTTGGCGGCAAAGGCCTCAAGACCTTTGCGGAATACGGCCTCGACCCTAAAAAGGAAATGGGCACCAACGATCCACTCGAAATTGGCAAGGCAGTACGCAAGGCCTTGATTGAATTCATCACCATGGGCCCAGTTGTGCCAATGGTAATTGAAGGCCTGCACGCCGTCTCGGTAGTGCGTAAAATTGTAGGTGCTACCTTGCCAGTCTTTGCCGATCCAGGCACCATTCGCGGGGACTTTGCCCACGATGCGCCAACTGCCGCCAACATCGAAAACCGTAGTATTTTTAACCTAGTACACGCTTCGGAATTACCTGAAGAAGCGGCGAAGGAGATTGCTCACTGGTTCGAAGAAGATGACCTACTGGACTACGACAGGGCAGATCATGTCATTATGTTTGGAGACAAGCGTCACCAGCAGTAAGTGCACCCTATGGCCGAACCCAGCGGTTTCGGCATTCTCGCCAGTTTCCCAGGGGCTTGGAAGATATTCCTAGCTATCCTTCTTGGTGCCAATATTGTGACCGGCGCCTTCTATGCGCTTGCTACCCGCTGGCAACTACTGCCGGCAATTAGGAACCGGGACGTGCATACCGAGCGCAAGCCTCGGGTAGGGGGAGTGGCCATGTGGCTGGTGGCTATCCTTGCGGTGGTCATTATTATGACGGGGAACCGTAGTGGATTACTCTCCTTTGCACCTGGGGTATTGCGGGGTATTTTTGCTGGCCTGGGTATTGTCCTTATATTCGGCTTGATCGATGACCTGATTGGCCTCAGCCCGCTCTTTCAGGTGTTTGGCCAATTTTTAGCAGGTGCCGCGCTTGTTATGAGCGGGCTACGTGTTGAGTATCTGCGCCTGCCGTTTGCGGGCCAGGTAGCCATTAACCCAGCCTGGTCGGCCCTCTTTGTGGTGGCTTGGATTATGGTAATGATCAACGCCATAAACCTGTTTGACGGGTTAGATGGCCTGGCGGGCAGCCTTTCCTTCACTGCCTCAATCATTTTATTGTTGGTTTCTCTTAAGCTCGGCTTCATGGGGGCGGCGACGTTATGTGTAATCATTGCCGGAATTACTGCAGGCTTTTTGCCCTGGAACTGGTATCCGTCGAAGCTGTTCATGGGGACCGTTGGCTCTCAATTGCTTGGCTTTTTACTGGGTACCGTAGCGGTAGTTTCAGGCGCCAAAGTAGCTACTGCCGTGTTGGTGCTTGGCATCCCGCTTTTCGATGCCTTCATTGTGGTGCTCAGGCGCCTTGCAGCGCACGAAAGCCCGTTCAAGGCAGATCAGCGCCACTTGCATCACCGGTTGCTTAAAATAGGCTTCAAGCCCCCTGTAGTGGTGTTTGTAACCAGCCTGTTTGCAGTTATTTTTGGGGTCTTTGCCCTTGGTACTCAGCAGGCGAGCGAAAAGGCCCTGCTGATTGGGGTCCTAATCATAAGTATGCTGATCTTTATCTGGCTGACCTATCTCCTTGAGAAAAGGGCCGATCGGGCTTAAGATAGAGCTATGGATACAACCCAGCCCCTCAACTTGCCCGGCGTTGCCGCCGCTCCCGACCCTGCCCTGCAAGACATTACTATTTTGCTGGTTGAAGATGACAAAATTCTGCAAGAACTCTATTTTGAACGCTTCATTCAAGCTGGCTTCACGGTAATCCAGGCCTTCGATGGCATGCAGGCCATCGACAAAATGGATTCCCATCCCGAGATTAAGCTAGTGCTGCTCGACCTCATGCTTCCCCGGCTTTCCGGGTACGACGTGCTGGCGCACATTAAACAAGACGCCGACACCCGTAATATTCCTGTCATCATTGTGTCCGCCCTCGCCGATGTCGATGACCAAGCCCGCGGCCTTCAAATGGGTGCCGCCGATTACATTACCAAAGGTGAAATGCTGCCAATTGCCGTGATCGAAAAAATTAAGCAGTACGTACTTTCGGTCCCACGTAACGGTGTAGCCGACCCTGCTCCATATACCGACCCAACTCCTGCCAATGATGCACTTCAACGGCCAGCGGCCGAGTGAGTCAGTCCGGTTGGTAAGCCATCAACACCCAATTGTCCTCCTGCCGTCATTTTTGCTCGCCGGGTTGTTTTTGCTCCTCTCTTTAGGGGCCTTCGCCTTTTTGAGTAACGGGTTAATCCTAGGCGTATTGCTCATTAGCGGGCCAGTGCTTGCCGTTATCGAAGTGCTTATTGCGCTTTACCGTTGGCGTAACACGCTGCTCATTGTAAGTACCGAGCGAGTCGGTTTTTTCTATCAAAAAGGCCTTTTTAAACGGGAGTTTCTTGAGGCCCCGCTGCAAATGGTTGTCCAAGTTTCGCACAAAGTAGAGGGAATTGGGCAGACCTTGTTTGGCTACGGCACGGTAATTGTGAACACCGGCGATGCCGAATCAAGTATCTACATTAAAGACGTGCCCGATCCGTTCGATGTGCAGCAAGAAATTCAGAACTCGCTTACTGCGGAGTAGGTTCTGGTTCCGGGGACTGTTCAGGCCCTTCCTGAAGCCAAATACCCTCGTCAAATCCGCCCCGCGCCTCGGCTTTGCCAATGCGCACTTCTTCTAACTCTTCTGCCGATGCCTTGCAGACATGCACGGCAATCGAGCGGATAACCTCGGCAATATCCGCAAGTTCGGCCAGGGAGCGGTCGGCTAGGAATTCGCCAACTTCCTCTTGCAGCTTGGCGCATAGGGCGTCGGCTAATTCCCAGGATTCCAGGTGGCGAGTTTGGGGCGCAATTCCTTCTTTTTCTTGAATGATAGCCGGAATTTTGTCGCGCACCAGCTTGTTGTAGGTAGGCATGAGGGAGTGATTATGCGCTTATTCTACTGGGTGGCGAGGACAAAGAATAGACCCAGCCGGTTGGCGGGGTCTTTAGGAAGAGATTTGCGCAGTTCTAGGCTTATTCTGCTTACTTCAACAACCTTTCGAAACATTTCAAGATCAGGCCGTTAATTGAGGACTGTCAATATTTTTTAAAAAAAGAACCCCACCAGGACGGCGGGGTTAAGGGAGGAGGGAGCCGATATTATGACTAAATGCTATTCCTCCCTAAAAAGGTTGTCAAGTGAGCTTCACATTGTCTGGCCCGACTAAAGAGACAAGGCGGCCATACAGGGCATCCGCCATTTTTACGCGCTGGGTGACTTTCATTTCCTGCTGGCCATCGAGCGAGGGAAGTAACAGGCTAACCGGCAGGCTTCCGGGCGAGCTTTCCAACACCTCTTTAATCTGTTGGAGCAAGCCCCGGTCACCAGTTGGGGGCACGGCTACCATAAGCCGGTCAGCGTGGTCTTGGGAGGGCATTTTAGCGTCGGAAAGCTGGCTGCAGCTATCGGCTAAAATTTTGGTTTCTAGAATTTCGGCGTCACCACGGCCTTCTTTACGCGATAGTTTTCCTTCAACACACAGGGCCATACCCTCGGCAATACTCTTGCCGCAACTCGCCCAGGTTTTAGGAAAGAAAATGGCCTCGGTGACACTTGTTTCGTCCTCGAGCTGTACAAAGGCCATGCTCTTGCTGTCTTTTTTAGTGAGGATGACCCGCACGGCAGTCACCACGCCGCAAATGCGTACCGATTCGCCGTCTTGGCGGGAGCCAAGGTCGGCAATTTGGTGGCGGTCGCCAGGTAGGCCAGCCAGGTAGGGAGCCAGCGGATGACTGGAAATATAAATGCCGAGTAGTTCCCGCTCCCAAGCCAGGCGCTGCTTTTCGCTGGCGGGCGGAGCCTTAGTGAGCTCCAGGTCATATTTTGCCCCGTCGTCGCTGTCGCCAAACAGGTCGATTTGGGTTGAGTTTTTGCGCTTGCTGATGTGGCTGGTAAAGGTCAGGAGGTTTTCCATGCTGGCCAAAATTTGGTTGCGCTCCCCAAGCGAATCGAGGGCACCGGCCATAGCCAGGTTTTCCAGTACTTTCTTATTGGCGGCAGGCGCGCAGCGGCGCAGAAAGTCGGGGAGGTCGGCAAAGGGGCCGTTTGCTAGCCGTTCTTGCACAATGAAGGCGGGGGGCTGCATGCCCACATTCTTAATGCCGCCCAGGCCAAAGCGCACGTAGGAATCATGCTTTTTATCTTGGGGAGTGGTGTGCTCAGGGTTGTAGTACAGGGCTCCAAACTCAATAAACGACTCGTTTACGTCGGGGGCAAGCACCTCAATGCCCATTTCCTTACATTCGGCAATTTCGATGCCAATGCGGTCCAGGTTATTAGTGTCGGCGGTGAGCAAGGAGGCCATGAACTCAACTGGGTAGTTGGCTTTGAGATAGGCCGTTTGGTAGGCAATCATGGCGTAGCAAACGGCGTGGGCGCGGTTGAACCCGTAGCGAGCGAATGGTTCTACGAAATCCCAGACTTTTTGGGCCAGTGCGGTGGTAACGCCTTGGTTGCCGTTGGTAGCTACTGCACCGGTAATAAATTTGTCACGTTGTTCGTCGAGCAGGGCTTTGATTTTTTTCCCTACTGCTTTGCGCAGCACATCGGCCTGGCCATAGGTAAAGCCAGCAAACTTACGGGCCACTTCCAGTACCTGGTCCTGGGTAACAATCACGCCGTAGGACATGTTCAGGATTGGCTCCAGGATTGGGTGCAGGTAGGTAACCTTTTTGCGCCCGTGCTTGGCCTCAATGAAGTCGGGGATGGCATCCATAGGGCCTGGACGGTAAAGGGCTACCATAGCTACAATGTCTTCAAACTGGGTAGGTTTAAGCTCCTTTAAGTACCGTTTCATGCCCGATGACTCCAACTGGAATACCCCTGTGCTTTCGGCGCGGGCAAGTAATTCGTAGGAGGCTTTGTCGTCTAAGGGGAGAGCGTCCAGGTCAATGTCAACGTCGCGGGTCTTTTTCACTACCCGCAAGGCCTGTTGCAACACGTTCAAGTTGGCCAGGCCCAGGAAGTCCATTTTAAGCAGGCCAATATGCTCAACCTGGTTCATTGCGTACTGGGTGACGATGATGTTTTCGTCCTTGGCAGCGCGCTGGATTGGCACGTAGGACGTGAGCGGGTCACGGGTTACCACGACCCCCGCGGCATGGATGGAAGTGTGGCGCGCGACACCCTCTAGTTTGGTGGCAACATCGAGCAGTTTTTGAATTTCTTCGTTGCTGTCATAAAGCGCTTTTAACTCTGGAATATTCTTTAAAGCCTCGCCAATTGTCATACCTTGAGGGCCGGAGGGAATCATCTTGGCAATTTGGTCACACTCGGCGTAGGAAACGCCCAGGGCTCGGCCAACGTCCCGCACGGCGGCGCGGGCAGCCATGGTTCCAAAGGTAATGATTTGGGCTACGTGGTCGGCGCCGTAGCGGCGACGCACGTAATCGATAACGTCGTCGCGGCGAGAGTCTTGTAAGTCGGCATCGATATCCGGCATGGAGATACGTTCCGGATTGAGGAAACGCTCAAAAATGAGGTTGTACTGCAGCGGGTCAATATTGGATATGCCAATGATGTAACTCACAATGCAGCCTGCCGCCGAGCCGCGTACGCCTACCAGAATGCCGTTTTCGCGGGCCCAGTTCAGAAAATCCTGCACAATGAGGAAGTACGATTCAAAGCCCATTTTTTCGATTACCGAAAGCTCATACTCCAGGCGTACCTTGGCGCGTTCAAAAAGAGGGATAGCAGGGTCGTTGAGCGGCGATTCCAAAAGTTCGCCTTCGTCGCGCGAGTCATCGCAGGTGTAGGCTTCCCCATAGCGCTTCAACATTCCCTGGTTGCACAGTTCCCGTAAGTAGTACCTGTCCCGTTTCTTTTTGTGCCGGCCGCTAACCTGGAATTCTTCCGGAATTGGATAATCCGGCATGATATTTTCGCCCATCGGAATTTCCACGTTGCAGCGGGCGGCAAGGGCAACGGTGTTAGAAAGGGCCTCAGGCACATCGGCAAACCACTCGGCCATTTCCTCGGGGCTGCTCATGCTTAGGTTGCTGCCTAGCATGTTGAGGCGGTTCGGGTCGTTTACCGTTTTGCCAGATGAGACGCAGACTAGCACGTCTTGGGCCTCGGCATCGTCAGGGTTAAGGTAATGTACGTCGTTGGTGCAGATTACCGGCATGTTTTCCTGCTTGGCCAGCCGGCGCAGCTGCCGGTTACTCTCCATAACGTCTTCGTCGTTTGGATGGTGCTGCAGCTCGATATAAAAATTCTCCCGCCCGAAAATATCCAAATATTCGTGCAGGGCGGCCACGCCGTCGTCCCAGTTGTCGGCCAACCGGCGGGGGATTTCGCCGTTAAAGCAGCTCGAGGTGCCGATTAGGCCCTTGCTGTACTGGCGTAGCAGGTCTTTGTCGATGCGCGGCTTGTAGTAAAAGCCATCCAAATGAGCGGTTGAAATGAGCTTAATGAGGTTTAGGTAGCCCTCATACGTTTCGGCCAGCAATACCTGGTGGTAGGACTTTTGGTCCAGATTGTTTTCGTGGTCAGTGTGTTTGCGCTTAGCCATGTAAGCTTCCACACCGAGGATCGGCTTAATGCCTTCTTTGTGACAAGCCTCGTAAAAGTCGATAATGCCGTACATTGCCCCGTGGTCGGTGAGGGCAAGGGAGTCCATTCCCAGCTCCTTGGCACGCTTAACCAGGCCGCTCACTTGGGTGGACCCATCGAGCAGCGAATACATGGAGTGAACGTGAAGGTGGACGAATTCGGGCATAAAGGAGCCAAGAAACCTGGTCAGTTTCCGAAAAATAGGGTACAGTCTGGCGAGATACGAGCCCCAATTCGCTTCTCACAGTTTTTTGCGCGGCCCGTTCACACAGTTCGTGCAAACGCCGATCGATGTCTTCCTTTGGACAACCTTAGTGTACCTACCGCTTCTTTTATACTCAACATGCTTCACTCTTACGCAGTCATCTTTGGCCGTACACCAGCGCTTTCCCAACTCGAATTCGAGGCGGTAGCGGCCCATTTTGGGATGGTTGCTGTACGAATGTTGCATGCGGAAATATTGCTTGCCCAAGCCGAAAATCCCGTTTCCTTAGAAAGCTTGGAGCTGTTGCAGCAAACGCTTGGTGGCACTGTGCGCATTGCCGAGCTGTTCAACCAGGTGGCGCGGGAGAAACTCATTCCGGCGGCGGCTTTACTGGTGCAGCAACAGGCTGCGCCAGAGGGCAAACTTACTATCGGCATTAATATTTGGTCGGACAAGGCCGCCGCAACTCCGGCTTTTCGCATTGCCAAACCTTTGAAGGTGGCTCTTTCCGAAATGGGCCGGGGGGTCAGAATTGTGACTCCAGCCGAAGGTCACAGCCAATTAGGGGCCGCTCAACTGATTCATAACAAGCTAGTAGGCGGGAACGCGAGTAAAACTGGCAAGGCCATGGACCTGGTGTGCATTGCCACGCGCGGGGAGTGGTGGATTGGCCTTTCGCGCACCGTGCAAGACATTGAAGACTATGCCTTTCGCGACTTTGCTATTCCAAAGCCCGATCCGGTATCGGGCATGTTGCCGCCAAAGCTGGCTCAAACTCTGATTAACTTGGGAGTAGGGACCGACCATTCGCTCGCGGTGTACGACCCGTTCTGTGGCAACGGCCGCATTTTGCTTGAAGCAGCCTTGCTTGGCATAAAGGCCCTTGGTTCCGACTTGCTTGAGCAGCAAGTAGATGCAAGCAAAGAGAACCTCCAGTGGCTGAATACTGAATATGGTACTTCGGTAAGCGAAGAATCTATTTGGCATGCCGATGCCACTCAAGGACCAGGCCGAGCGATTGGTCATAAATTTGTAATTGTTACCGAGCCGTATTTGGGTAAGCCACTCCGGGCCAAGCTGCAGGCATCGGAAAAAGAAGAATGGTTGGATGAACTGGTGCAGATATATCTCAAATTCTTTACGTACTGGAGCACATCACCCGAAAAACCCGAAAAAATGATTGTCATTTTCCCACGGGCACTCTGCCAAGACGGCACCGAAGCGGCCGTTTTCAAGCGAGTCGTTGACAGATTGAATCAGGTTGGCTATAGTACTGAGGTACTCTTTTGCTACGACCGGCCGGACTCTTTGGTTCGTCGGGACATAGTAAGCATACGGGCTGGCGCTTAGCGCAGCTCGAACTAAAACAGGTTCAGTTAATCTCTCATGGCACATAAGAAAGCTGCCGGTAGTACTAGGCTCGGCCGCGATAGCGCTTCACAGCGCCTCGGCGTCAAGGTATTCGGCGACCAGTACGCCCAGGCGGGAAATATTATCGTCAAGCAACGTGGCACCAAGTTCGCTCCTGGTGACAATGTTGGCCGTGGCAAAGATGACAGCCTTTACGCGCTCGTCACTGGCATTGTGAAGTTCAAGAAAATTATGGTGCGCAAGTTCACCGGCAAGCTTCGGCCTACCCGCATTGTGAGCGTAGAGCCCCAGAACTAACCCTCATGTTAAAGACAGAAGTAGCCAAGCTGTTGCTGGACAAATACGGTAAGAAAAACCCACCAGCCGTTAAAAGCGGGGACACCATTCGGGTACATCAAAAAATTCAAGAAGGCGAGAAGAGCCGCGTGCAGATTTTCGAGGGCCTAGTCATTGCCGTAAAGCACGGCCGTGGCCTTGATGGCACCTTCACCGTGCGCAAGATTGGCGCCGGTTCGATTGGCGTTGAACGTACTTACCCATTGCACTCACCTAACATTGTGAAGGTTGAACGGGTCAAAACCGCCGGTGTTTCCCGGGCCAAGCTGTACTACATGCGTGACCGCAAGGGGAAGAACGCGCGCTTTAAGAACGAAACTCAGAACGCTTTGACCTGGGCAGAGCCAGACGCCGTTATTGAGCTTCCGGTTGAAGGCACCACCGCGGAGACTCTGCAGGAGGCGATCGAAGCGGAAACTCCTGTTGAAGATGCTCCTATCGAAGCTCCAGAGATTACTCCTGAGGAAGGAGCTATCGATGCTCCAGAAGTTGTACCAGAGGAGTCAGAAGCAATTTCTGCTCCAAGCGAAGAAGCCCCAAAAGCTTAACGAAGTATGAGATCAGAGCTCGGTGCGCAAGGGGAAACCCAAGCCGCCGAGCTTTTGCGTTCTAAGGGCTATCATATTATTGCCACAAACGTGCGGGCCCGTTTCAGTGAGGCTGACATTATTTGCCGAGATGGCGACTGCCTTGTGCTTGTTGAGGTGAAAACCCGCTCTACCAGGTTTGCGGATCCGCTCCAAGCAGTAGGCGCCGCTAAGCTTCGTCGGCTACGCCGGGCGCTCAACCTGCTCGCCGCGCAGTATCCAGAAAACAATGTGCGTCTTGATGTGGTTACGCTATACTGGGAACCAGATCATACTCCTGTCATAAACCACTACTTAAACGTCCTCGAATGAGCGTCCGTGTCCGATACGCCCCAAGTCCAACCGGTGAACTGCACCTCGGCAGCCTACGCACTGTCATTTTTAACTGGCTCATTGCCCGTGGGCACGACGGCGTATTCATCATGCGGGTCGAAGACACCGATCAAGCACGCCTCGTTGAAGGTTCGCTCAAGCGTCAACTGGAAGACATGGCTTGGATGGGCCTCTTGCCCGACGAAGGCGTCACCCTTGATGAAACTGGAAATGTAGTACAAAAAGGTGACAAAGGGCCGTATATTCAGTCGGAACGGCTGGAAATATATCAAAAATATGCCAACGAGCTGCTCGAGAGCGGCCATGCCTACCGTTGCTTCGCCACCAGTGAAGAACTAGAAAAGATGCGTGAAGCGCAGCAGTCCAAAGGCGAAGCGCCGCACTATGACCGCCGGTTTCGTGACCTGCCCCGCGCCGAAAGTGACAAAAGGGCAGCCGCAGGCGAGCCATTTGTAATTAGGCACGCATTGCCCCTCGAACGGGAAATAAAGACCCAGGACACCGTTTTTGGGGAAGTAGTATTCAATACCAAAGATTTGGACGACTACGTGCTCCTGAAAACCGACGGTTTTCCTACTTATCAGCTAGCAAGCGTGGTAGATGACCACTTCATGGAAATTGACCGGGTCATTCGCGGCCAGGAATGGCTACCGTCGCTACCTAAGAACCTACTGCTCTATGAGGCCTTTGGCTGGGCCCCACCGGCCTTTGCTCATGTTCCTGTCATATTAGGGCCAGATGGCCGGCACAAGCTCTCTAAGCGCGATGGGGACGTAAATGTGGCCCAGTATCGGGAGCGCGGTTACCTGCCCGACGCCCTGTTCAACATGCTCTGCTTCCTCGGCTGGTCCCCAGGCACTGAAGAAGAGTTCTTCACCAGGGAAGATCTCATCAGGCGGTTTGATATCCAACGAGTACAAACCTCACCCGCCAAATTTAGCTTTGAGCGGCTCGACTTTGTGAGCGGTTGGTACTTGCGTCGCTATTCGATAGGGGAAATGGCCAATATGATCCTGCCATTTTTGCAAAGGGCAGGCATAGCAGCAGAGCCCGGCAATTTCCTGCTCGCCGTCACTGCCGCGGTACATGAACGGCTCAAACACCTCGACCAAGCACCCGAGTTTACCAGTTTTTTCTTCGAGAGACCGGCCATAACTCCTGAGATGCAAGAATTAATAGTTCCTAAAAAAGGCGATCATGCCAGTACCATCGAGGTATTACGAAAAGTGACCGATTACCTGCAAAATATTCCCGAAAATGACTGGACTCACGAAAAATTGGATGAACAGCTACGCCTGTTCATTGTCATGGGCGAACACAGCAACATGGCGGTGCTTTGGCCAATTAGGGCGAGCCTTACAGGTGTGCCAGCCAGCCCAGGAGCATTTGAAATGCTCACGGTACTCGGCAAGGATGAATCAGTAGCCCGGTTGCGCCTAGTCATTGCAGGGGTGTGAGCAAACCTGTAGGCTAGAGAAAAGCAAGCAGCACCTAATGTCCTATTTCTCGATCAAAGAAGCATTCAAGTTTAGCTGGAAAACTTTTAGCGAGCGCTGGGCGCTTCTCATACCGGTTATTGCCTTGCTCTTTGTGCTGAACTGGATTATTTCTGCCATAATTTCTCCAGGTTTAAATTGGCAGGTGGCGGTACTGGGGACGACTGGTTCGCCGGTTTCCATGCTGGCGCGCTCCCTTTTGTCCTTGGCGGTAAGCGCAATTTTCACGGCACTCGCCATTCGGGTTTGCCTGCAGTTTGTCGATGGCACGGCCAAAAACTTTTCCGCACTATTTAAGGGCATTACTCCCGAAATGCTTGTTCGCCTGATTGGGGCCACCATTGTGGTGAATATTATTGCCGCCATTGGCTATGTCATATTAGGGATCATTTTTGCCTTACTTGTGCAGTTTGGTCACGCCGGACCGTTCTTACTTAGTTTTGCCTTTACCTATCCTGCCATTGCGGTAATACTGGTTACCCTTGCCGTTCTGCTCCCTATTTTATATGTCTACATTCGTTTCGGTTTCGGCTTCTTTGCCCTAGTCGATGGCGAACCAAGCATCGGCAAATCGCTCCTAGAAAGCAGCCAGCTTACCCAGGGGGTACGTTGGCAGTTGCTCTGGTTTATGGTTATCTGCGGCGGCATTTTATTGCTTGGGACAATTGCCGTACTTATTGGACTGCTCATTGCCCTGCCGCTGGTGGGGGTTGCTGGCGCCCATGTATTCCGTCAACTTGAAGCAAACCGTAACCTAAATCCCTCTGTTAAAGAGGAGGACAACCTATGAAACATATCTATCAAACGCTTGTCATTGTTTTGGTAACTATTGCTGCGACAATTGCGATATTGGCCATATTTGGCTTGGTAACCTGGGGCGATGCCAGCAAAACCGCCCTCACGGTGGCCGAAGTAGCGGTTGTAGTGATTGCGGCCGCCCTGCTCATTCGCTGGGCCGCCAAGTTAGATGCCAAGCCTGACCAAACCGAGTTTCCTAAATAAACAACTTGCTCGGGGTGGGGGAATAGGCTAGAATACCTGAGCTCTGGACCTGTTGGAGTTTGGTGTAGGGAATTATGTAGTCATTATGCCTGGTGGCCAAGTGGGATTGCCCCTCGTCCATCAGCCAACTCGTTTCACTCATTGCCTGGTGGCCAAGTGGTAAGGCGCCTGATTCTGGATCAGGTTACCGTAGGTTCGAATCCTACCCAGGCAGCCACCTTATTTTTATCGAACATGAACATAGTTATCTAATTATTATTTTTTGCTACTATAACTATATGAAAACAGCATTTAGTACAAAATTATTAGGAATTGGTAATAATACAGGTATTCAAGTTCCAGAAGAAAATATTGCAGAGTTAGGGTTAAGTAAAAGACCACCAGTCAACGTAAGTGTTAATGGATTTCAGTATAAAAGTACTGTTGCTGTAATGAAGGGTAAATTTATGATTTCTTTCCCAAAGTTTTATCGAGAGGCAACTGGTATCGGTGCGGGTGACGAAATTAGAGTAAGTCTGGAACTTGATAGTGATGTACGCGAAGTGGAAGTACCCGCAGTATTAAAATCAGCACTTATAAAAGAAGATTTAACTGAGGTATTTTCAAAATTAGCCTACTCCAAGCGCAAAGAATTTGTTCGGCAGATTAATGATGCTAAATCAAAAGAAACTCAAGATCGTAGATTAGAAAAAATGATTTCCTTAATAAAAATTTGATTATTATCAACATTATTTTAAAATTATGTCATTTCAAGCTTATCTAGACAATATAGAGGAAAAAACAGGAAAAACGCCAAATGAATTTATCGCTTTAGCTAGCAAAAAAGATTTTAACAAAGATACAAAATCTATGGAAATTGTTAATTGGCTAAAAGAAGATTTTGAATTAGGTAGAGGTCATGCAATGGCATTAGTTCATATTATAAAGAATGGAGCTAAAATTAGTGATGACCATGTTGATTCGGGTAGAACTCATAGTGATGATTCAAATACGCTTAGGCTCACTGGAAAAAATACTTAAGCCTTACTGATAAAATAAGTTCTAAAATCGAACCAGCTAGCCAGCCAACAAGGATGATCAACCCCCAAAGGTTGGTCTTTCTTGTTTACAGAGTCTATAACTTGATGTTCGAAGATAAACTTTGGAATTTCGCCTAATTTGACGCCCTTCGAACGGTTAGTCTGTTCCACCGCTTGGGAGATTAGCCAATAGGGCTTTGTGTACGTGGCTTCAAGTACGTTGCCGCGGATAACAAGCTTCTCAAATACATGGCTGAATATCTGGCGTTTTTGCTCAGGATTTCCCTTAAGGTAGATCGCTATGGCAGCTTGGAAAAGATCGAAGATCAAAGATGCGGTATCCAGGTAGGCAAGATCCGAGTCCGACTGCCGTTCAATGCGCTTGTGTAAATGACCCCTTTCTTCATACACATTAGCTCAATCTTTCTAGAGCCTTGTTCTCAACCATTTGGTGAGCACAGCGCTCCTTGAAGATTGTTGGTGGCATTTTAAGTGCAGTGTGAATCCTGCGGGTGTTGTAGTAGGTGATCTGGAGGTGAATGACAGCCACCGCTTCTCCGATAGTTGCGCAGTGGTTGAGGCTTCCCAGTTCTAACTTGAATTTTCCATAGAATGATTCCTGGTAGCCATTCTCCCAAGGACTCAGGTTTACGAAGAAATCATGGGCCTTGCATCAGAACCCGAACTTTCTCAGCTCAGATTTCCTGAGACTCTAGACGTGCCCAAGCTTGGTACGGCCTGGGAAAAGCATATTTACCAAAGCGAAACGGGCTCTTATTTTGCAGAGCTAAATGAGTGGGAGCAGGAAGTGGTTAGGTCCGAGCTCTCCGACCCTTCGGTTAGCTATTGGCTTCGAAGCATTCCAAGAAAGCCTTGGGCATTGGCGATCCCTTACCTTGGCGACTCCGGGCAGTTTAAGACGCTCTATCCCGACTTCATTTTTATACGGAAGGTGGGCGATGGCAGTATGTGATTGATATTGTCGATCCTCACAACCCTGCACTAGGGGATTCCGCAGCAAAGCTACGAGGATTAGCTGATTATGCCGGTCTCCACGGAGGTTCTTTAGGGCGAATTGAGGCGGCCATCATGGTCGGAGAAGTTCTGGTCAGGATTAATCTCATGGATGAGAATATCCGGACTGAAGCCTTTAAGGTTGTAACGAGTGCCGATGTAGAAGCAATCTTTAGGGAGCGAGGCACTTCAAAGCGGGAGGATGCCTGATTGCCAACTTCATTCACCAGCTAAATTGAGAAGTGGCAATGGCAACTGTGGCAGCATTTCTGTGATATTTTAGTTATTGTGTCGGCCGGAGTGTGGGTCTAATCAGCGAGCTTGAGAAAAACTGGTTTAGATTTGGTTCTTCTAATATGACAAAAGCTCAATATTCCGGCTCTAGGATTGATAAAACGATACCTTTATGGTATCCTCACACCGTTCTTTTACAGATCGAAAACCGCACTTGAGATGAGCACCTATTTCGTCACGTTCGTGGCGTGCTGGGTGCTCATCTCAATGAGAAGATGCGCCTGCTGATCCGACAGTGTCGGACTGAGGTTTAGTTTCGCCGAAAGCGAAACATACAAGGAGAAGTGCAATGAAAGACTCTGAGCTGATGCTCGACGTTGGACAGGCGAACGAACTCAAGTTGGCATTCCGCCGCTGCGGCTGGACCAACGAGGAGATCAAAAGCCTATGCGTGGGCCAGACCCTGGCTGATGTGCTACGGGTCATTCGTTTTGAAGCAAAGATCTGCCCGACTGAGGACGCTGTCACCGCCATCCCGAAACCCACCATCCTGGAACCCGTCACTACGGTGGAAGTTCCTGGAGCAGAAACCTTTAAGGCCGCTGACTTCTTCAAGGAGAGAAAGCAGCCGGATGGGATCAAGTTCGACCTCGGGAGCTACTTCGAAAGCCATTTTCTGGGCGGATCCAGTCATGTCGAGCAGGACGTTTCGTCCGCCACTCTGCGGGTGCACAAGCTCTGCAAGACCTCGGCTGACAGCCCGATCATAAGTGAGCTCGGTGGCGAAGCAGCCGCTGAAACGACGCTCACCTACGTGGCGGCAATGATCAAAAAGCAGCCGAAAGGTGAGGACGGGCCGCTCCTGACCAACGGCTACCGCTGGGGCTCCGGCCGCCAGGGGTGGCTCGTCTTGGCCTATCCCGTTGCGGTCCCGGACGTCTGGCATGCTGACTACCAGGTCTTCTCTCCCGCGGTTCTCGTCCCTTAGTTCCTCTGGCCATCTGGCCTCTGAAACGCTTTGTCTCTATGACCCTCTGAAACTCCGCAAGGAGAAGTTCAAGATGAGCATGACGATGACCATGGGCATGGATCACACCGGCCTTGCCGGACGGGAGATGGCGAGTCTTATGGAGCAGGATATCAAGCGCAAGTTTTTCTTTGCGCTTGCCTTCACCTTGCCGATCATTGCCTACTCGCCACTCGGGGCGAAAATCCTTGGGCTGCAACTTTATAGTCCCATTCCTGTTCCGTGGCTGCTCTTTATCCTCACAACCCCGGTCTACTTTTACGCTGGGTGGCTTTTCTTGTATTCGGCCTACTTCTCCCTGAAGAAACGAGATCTGAATATGTCGGTGCTGATCGCGGTCGGAATTACCGCCGCCTACGGCTTCAGTATCCTGCTAACTCTACTCGGCAGTACCGACTCCTACTGCGAGGCGGTAGCCAAATAAAAGACAGCTCTGATAGCTGTCTTTTTAACCCTCCCCTCTTGTAAAAGAAGGCATTTTGAGCTATAAAGAAGCTGAACGCATCAATTGGACAGGGAAAGCTCTGGCTAGGTGTTTACGTGGGACGGTCGACAATAGTTCAGTTTGACCGAGGAAAACAAATGAAAAAGCACGCTATTGCGGTATCGTTCATCAGCCTTCTTCTCGCGTCTAAGAATCCTGATGAGGCCTATCATGAGCAAAAGGAAGCATTAGACATCGCGCTTACCTGCGCCACGAACACTGCCTTTCGAGATCAGTGGGAAGGGTTGGATAAGGATCATCAGAGGAATGCCTCGTTGCTAGGCCAGGCTTACGACAAGGCTTTTGGTTCAGCCAACGGCGAGTACGAGCTGGTTGTGAAAGCAGCCAACGGCGAGTACGAGCTGGTTGTGAAAGCAGCCAACGACGAGTACGAACAAACGGTTGAAGTGGCAAATCGTATTTACGACCGGGCGGTGACAAACCTGGAAAGAAAAGCTGTTGCCGACCAGCAAGATATTCGAAAGCAAGCTCTCTCTGACCGCGAGGAAAGCAAGCGGAACGCCCTTGCCAAGCGGGAAAATATCAAGCGGAACGCCCTCGCTACACGTGAAGACGGCTTACGTTCCCAGAGGGAGACTCGAGATGTTGAGCGGATAAAACTGATTACCAGATATTCACGTTAAGTGAATCTCTCAACGTTTAGGACTCTCGCTCATTTGCGGGAGTCCTCCTTTTATCTGCAAGCAACGTTATGTCGCGAGCTCCCAAATCTTCATAAACTGCTTCCGGCTAAAATCAGCCAAAGAAGAAAGACAGTACTTTGTACTGTCTTTCTTCTTTGCTATCTGCGATAGCGGATTCGAAACCAGGTTCGTTCACGCTTCTCGCGCAGAAAGGCCGTAGGCCGGTTCCGACGAGAACCGGTTCCGACGAGAAAGTGGATTATCCTACCCAGGCAGCCAGTTGACAAAAATCATACCAAAAGTATATACTATCGGTATGAATAAGTACTCTGTTATCAATCTGAAAACAGACCCAGAGCTTAAAAGGCGTGCCGTAGAAGCTGCCGATAAGCTGGGTATTAGTATTAGCATGCTACTCAATAATGAGCTCAGGCGTTTTGCTGCCGAACAGAGTGTAACCTTTGAGCTTCTGGAAGTGCCCAATGCCAAAACTGCCAAGCTCTTGGCGGATTCTCGAAAATCTATTGATAAGAGCGATTTCTATACGTTTTCCTCTGATAAAGAAGCGCTCGAATTTTTGGCATCTGAACTGGAATGAGTATTGCCTACTCTAAAAATTTTATTAAACAGGCCAAAAAACTATCACCTGATCTTCAGGAAAAACTCTACAAAAGCCTCCAGGTCTTTGGTAAAAATCCGCTTGATCCAGCATTGCGTAACCATGCTTTAAAAGGGAAGTATAAAGAGTATCGAAGTATTAATGTGAGTGGAGATGTACGAATTTTATATCTCCAAAAGGATGAGGCTATAATTTTTGATATGGTCGGTACTCATAGTCAGTTGTACTGTTAGTCGAACTCATCCAACCCAGCCAGCCAAAGTAAAAAAAGCTCTCAGAGTTGTCTTTTTCTTTGATGCCTCATGCATTACGTTTAGATGCCTTATTACCTAAAGGGTATACTTTGGCTATGAGTTTCGAAGCTGAGACAATATTTAGTGCAGAACCAGAGCCCGCTGTTGAGGCTGTGGTTAATCGTGAGGATCAAGCTGATTTACTTCTTCGTTTTCTGAACCAGGATCCTGAAGTTGAAGCTTTCGGTGAAAAATTAGCCGAATAATTAAATAGACAGTCTTCCATACAGGAACTCACAAAAACACTAAATGCCAAGATATCGTGCTTAGTAGATAAGGGGTAAGTACGGTAGGATATAGGTATGTTACATTTGACATAATGTATAGCAAACTATACATTAGAGTCATGCTAACAAACCGAATCAAAGTATTACGGGCTGAGTACAGCCTCACCCAACAGGCTTTGGCTGAGGAAATCGGTGTGATCCGTCAGACGGTGATCGCCATTGAGCAGAACAAGTACCAGCCGTCGGTGGTTCTGGCCTTGCGGCTTGCCACCTTTTTTAAGGTGCGTGTTGAGGATATTTTCCAGCTAACCGAATTAAAGTGAAACCAAATACCTACCTAAAATTAGCCGGTCTCGTAGTTTTCGGTATCTTAATCTACGCGCTAGAACGTCTGTTCACCCCGCATTTCGGTATGGGACCGACAACGGTGGTGTCAGCAGTCTTTATTTTACTGCTTGTCATTCTTACTAAGGTAGTGAGTTCCGGAGAGAAAGATGAGCGCGAGCATTTCCTACAGCTTGAGTCTGACAGTACAGCTCTCTACGTCGTTATAGCTGGACTTCTGGCAGCTACCATATTTTACCCCCACTCGGAGCTGGCCATGACCTTTTGGATGGTGCTAGGACTTGCCGTGGCGGGTCGGCTGTTTGCCTTTCTTTACCATCGATATAAGTAACTAAGGAAACCATGAACAAATACCTCGTTCCAGGGATTGTAGCTCTCGTAGTTGTAGCGGGAGGCACAGTGTATGCTAGCCAGTCCGGCCTTTTCAAGAAAAATTCCACCGATGCCATGATGAAGTCGGAAGAAGCGATGAAAAAGGAAGCGGTACCGACCGCTACCCCCGATGAAGCCATGATGATGAAAGAAAAAGAGCAGGAAGCCATGGCTATGAAAAAGAATGCAGGCGCCGCCTTCATTTCCTACACTTCGGAAGCTGACGCCCAAGCCTTAGTGAAAGACCACGGTAAGGACGTTGTCTATTTCTTTGACGCCTCCTGGTGCCCTGACTGTCAGGCCATCCAAAAAAAGCTAGAAAATGCCGATGATCTCTCCAAGCTGGGTGCTAACACGGTAATAATCAAGGCGGATTACGACAAGGAAAAGGATTTGAAGAACAAGTACGTCATCACCCACCAAACCGCTTTCGTACGTATTGATGCCCAAGGGAAATCCGTAAAACAAGAGATTCTTTCAAACTATGATGACGTCCTAGCCTTTTAACTTATGGCCCTGCTTATTCTTTTCGCCTTTCTGGCTGGAATCGCCACAATTTTCGCTCCCTGTATTTTGCCGGTATTACCAGTAGTGCTTTCGGCTGGAATTAGCGGGGGCAAGCAGCGTCCTTTGGGGATAATGGCTGGATTGGTAGTAAGCTTTACCTTCTTTACCCTCTCCTTAAGCTGGCTTACCCGGCACTTAGGAATAAGCCCGGACGCCTTACGCCTGTTCGCTATCGTTGTGATTCTGGTTTTCGGGGTTATGCTCCTCATACCTAAGCTGCTTACGTCCTTTGAGGTCTGGGTAAGCCGGGTTATTCCACAGGTAAAGACTAATTCCAAGCGCGGAGACTTTCTGGGGGGTATCCTTATCGGCATAAGCCTGGGTCTGGTTTGGACGCCCTGCGTCGGGCCAATCGTCGCCTCGGTTATCTCTCTTGCCGCTTCCAGCACCGTAACGCTCACTTCGGTCCTCATTACCGCGGCCTATGCTCTCGGTACCAGCGTTCCACTTTTGATTCTTATCTATGGTGGCCAAGGGATGTTACGCCGCCTACGATCGGCTAACAAAGCCATACCTAAAGTGCAGATGGCATTCGGGGCCGTTATGGTATTGACTGCTATAGCAATGCTCTTTGGCCTTGACCGTACCCTTCAAACCAGCTTGCTGGCAAAACTGCCGAGCAGTATCAGTTCCGGTCTTACCCAGCAGCTGGAACAAAGTGACCTGGTGAAAGGGCAGTTGAAAAAGCTAAAAAGCAATGATGACAACACTATGCCAAGTTCTTCGCAGATCGTAGGCGGTGCTTCATCGGGCCTGCCGGTACTAGGGAAAGCTCCTAACTTCTCTGGCATCACCAGTTGGCTAAACAGCGAGCCTCTTACGCTCGAGAGTCTAAAAGGCAAGGTTGTATTGGTCGATTTCTGGACCTACTCTTGCATCAATTGCATAAGGACGCTTCCGCACGTGACATCCTGGTACGACACCTACAAAGACCAAGGATTTGTGGTGG
Organism: Patescibacteria group bacterium; assembly: GCA_038322405.1. Classification (GTDB taxonomy): domain Bacteria; phylum Patescibacteriota; class UBA1384; order CAILIB01; family CAILIB01; genus DATHWI01. The sequence continues at coordinate 12,557 of JBBQFV010000001.1, read as the reverse complement.
TGGGTGTACATTCACCGGAGTTCGCTTTTGAGAAAGACGGCAAGAACGTAGCGGCGGCAATCACAGAGCACAGCATTCACTACCCGGTGGCCCAGGACAACGACTTTGTGACCTGGAACGCCTACGCCAACCAGTACTGGCCGGCCGAGTATCTCATTGACGCAGAGGGGCGGGTGCGTGAAACCCACTTTGGGGAAGGAAACTATGACGAGACCGAGGCCAACATTCGTTCGTTACTCAAAGAGGCCAAAGTCGCCGCCCTTCCCACAATGGCTCCGGCACTAGCCGATACAACACCGACCGACCAGCAGTCGCCGGAAACCTACCTAGGACTGAGTCGCCGAGCCCGCTTTTCTACCGTTTCTGATCCCCTGAAACTTAGCAATAACGAGTGGAACCTTTCTGGAAACTGGCAGAGCGGCAACGATTCAATTACTTCGGGCGCAGTCCGCGATTCACTCTCATTCCAATTTACCGGAAAGGAAGTATACCTTGTAATGAGACCGCCAAGCGGAGCCTCGGGCAGCATTCATGTACTGCTTGACGGTAAGGATGTGGGGAATTCGGGAGGAGCCGATGTAAAAAGTTCAACTGTTCTTGTTTCTGAAGACCGGCTATACCACCTGGTTCATTTGGAAAATGCAGGAGGCTGGCATGTGCTTACCCTGGTTTTCGAAAAACCGGGAACTGAGGCCTTCGCCTTTACCTTCGGTTAATCCGTAACTTACTACCTATTCGCCTTTTCCTTCACACAAAAACAACTCTTTAGTAGTATAAGAGTAACTTCTAAAAAGAAGGGGTATATGGATAACCAGCAAGAGGTTCCTCAACTTGCCTCGGAACCAGCTGAAGTAATAAAAACGCCCTTCCCAGTTTCAACTGTATTAATCAGCACACTTATTTTCTTGCTGCTTCTTGTGTCGGGAATTGGCTATGCCGTACTTCACAAGCCTACGAAATCTTTAGCTCCCGTAGTATCTCAAACGGTAACCCCGTCTTCTGTCCCAGGCCAAGCAGGGGCCAATGCCACACCTGATTCAACTGTCAGCTTGGCAAGTTGCAGTAGCACTACTCTTTTTAGTGCATTGCCTGTGGCGGCGAGTCACATTTACGAAATTTCTCCCCTTGGCAATATTAACCCCATGGTCACGTCATCCCTTCCGATCACCCCGGTATTGGCCTTACCAATGCGGCAGGACGGGCAGCTTCTGATACCGCTTCGGCTGATCCTACCGATCTCTTAGCTCCGGGCGATATTACTATTAGCAAAATTCATGCCCAAACGGTAACTACTAACGGCAAGCTGAACTCTGACTACAGCCTTGTCTTTAACCCCTGCAAGGAAGCTACCTTTTACTTCAATCACATCCCGGTGCTTAACAAAGACTTAGTAGCCTTAATGGATGCCAACCAAGCTACGGCTCATTGCCAGGCTCAGAATGCCTCTCCCACGGTTGTCAATAAATTCTGCGATTACACCATAAGCTATAAAGCCAAGGCCGGTACGGTGCTGGGAACGGCGGGTGGTACGCAAGAAGCGGCGGTAGGCTTTGACTTTGGTGGCTGGGATACTCGGACGGCTCCTTTAGCCTATATCGACCAAGCGCTGAAAACCAATGAAATGGCTGATCAAATATTTCACACTATTTGCACGCTGGACTACTTTCCTAAGGATATCAAGACAGGTCACTACGCTAAAATTGGCCGCTCTGGTGTGAAGCGAACTATTGAGCCACTGTGTGGCAGTGTTATGCAAGATAAGGTGGATACCATCCAGGGTAACTGGTTTGTGCAAGGCTCTGACTATGGCGATTGGACTTCGAACCTAGCCATTGTCCATGATATTATTGACCCCAACGTAGGGATCTTTTCAGTAGGGGGCACCGTTACCAATGCAGGCCTGTTTCATTTCCAGCCGACATCCAGTGGCAGCACCAATCTTGAGCCGAGTACTACCAGTTTGAATACGCTGTACTGCTACAGCAGTAGCGGCGCTATGGCCGGGGGTAATTTGAAAGGTCAAATGCTGGTTGAGTTAACAGATGCCACTACCATGAAAGTGGAAAATCAACCAGGGAACTGCACAGGGAACCATTCCTTTACAAAGCCAGTGATATATTCACGTACGACACAGGTCAGGAACTTATCGCCTGGGAGCGTCCAGCCCTCTCCTCCTGGTATGGCACACTAAGTCAAAGGCAGTTCTACGTTTCCTTCCGTAAAATATTCTCCATCGGTTTTCCCTTTGCCAACTCGTCAATTAATTTATCCAGATAGCGGATTTCCCGCATGAGCGGGTCTTCAATATCTTCTACTCTAACCCCGCAAACGACACCGGTAATCAAAGACCGCAAAGGGTTAAGCCGCGCTTCTGTATAGAAGGTCTCAAAATCAGTCTGTTTTTTCAGGTGTGCTTCTAACTCCTGCTGGCTATATCCAGTGAGCCAACGAATAATTTCATCCAGCTCTGTTTTGGTACGCCCTTTTTTCTCTGCCTTAGCAACATAATAGGGATAGACACTCGCGAAGCTGGTGGCGTAGAGCCGATGTTTTAGCATAGTTTTTTGTACCAAGAAGTATGGTTCAAGTATATGCCAGATATTGTCTAATTGCTTTCCAGTGTTGAAAATTATCAAGAATCGTCCGAAGCGAGCCTGCGAGCATCGGATCGGACAGCCCTGCAAAATACATCTGTTAAAATAGGAAAGTGAATAATATCCAAACTATCTCCTCAAGCCTTCCTTTTTGGGTATGGTTTACCGTATCTATTAGCTTTTACGCTATCGGAGAGTTCCTTTCAAAAAGGTGGGCAATTATGCCAACCTTGAGTCTAACCGTTATCATTGTCGGAGCGTACGCACTTTGCGGGCTATTTTGGATACCGCTTTGCCAAAGAAGGGTAACATGTGGTGTTCGCACAAGCTGTACAGTTCAATGTCTTTCACCAGTACCATTTCGTCATATTCTTCAGTGAATACCGTTCCTGCAACGTCACAGATGTCCATTTTATAGCCCTCGGTTAGAAAGGCGACGACTTGGCAACCTGGGCTGGGGTTTTTAGCGGTCCCTCACGCTCAGGGTCTTCGCCAATCTCGCGCAAGAGCTTTTTAATGATTTCTTCCATAGTTCAAAAGTAATTGGCTTGCATAGCAGTATCATAGCAAATATGAGTTTTGGGAGTGCATACCACTTCCGCGATTGGCCTATTGTGAACCGGCACGGGCGCTTACGTCTGACTGGATATTTGTATAGAGGGCCTGGTATTCAGGAGTAGTAACTAGGTCACTTAGTAACGCCGATTTCAGGTTTTCGGTCAGGTAAGCCAGGTAAGCTGGGTAAGAAGGAAACTTTTTGACTTGGTCAAATGTTATACCATTAAACCGGCCATCGACAGGGTTAATGGTTGCTGCGGCGCCTTCTGGCGAAAGGGTAATTGTGTGGGTGGAATTATCGGCTACGGCTTCTACGAAGCATATTTTTCCGTCGCCTGAGTAGATAGTCAACCCAGTTTCACTTTTAGCAAAAATAGGGGTTGTGAAGGTATTGTTGTTAGCAACTTTAGCACCCGCCGGGGCGCCAGCCTCTAGTTGGAGTTGGGAAGAAGCATCGGTCACTACCACAGGGTCGGTGCAGGTGCTCTGTGGGCTAATACTGCCCGTTACGGCCACTGTTTCAATTGGTAGCAGTAGCACACCCTGTTCAGGGCTAGTTTGGTTTTGCACTACATTGCGGATGTGTACAAATAAAGCGATACCAAAAACAACTGTTCCGGCCGCTATGCAAGCCAATACCCGATAGTGAAAGCGGGAGGAGTTCATTTACTGGCCCCATTAGGCGCATGGGCAGTACCCGGCATGAAGGCAGACTGGTACTCGTAATGGTTGCTGCCTTTTGCTTTGGCTGCGGCAACGGCCTCTTGACGGGCAATTTGAGGGTCTCCAGAAAGGGGGGCAGGTGAAGGCAAGCTTTTTGCAATATGCTTAAAGCTCAACCAAGTAGCACCTGCCATAAAGACCAGGCTGGTGAGGAGAACTAATTTTTTGCCCGGGGCTAATGAAGCCTTCATGCTCTCGTCTTTATTGGCACGCTGTGTCAGTCGGGCTGTCGCAGTAAGTGCCGGTAATATCCCAGTGAAGGGGAGCAAAGCTGTTAGGCAAAAACTCTGTGTTTGGGATGTAGTTTATACTACCTGCTTGCTGGTGGCCGCTTTCGTTGAAGCCAAAACCATACGAACCGGTAGCAAGCATGCAGGTTATGCCTCCGGTCAAAAAGTTACATGATGCTCCACTGCCCCCATTGGCGTGGTTTTGGCTTGTGCTGGCATACTTTTTGGCAAAGTTTGCTGGTGTATCAATGTAAAAATGATAGGTAGGCTCTTTGTTGTTAATGGGGGCTTCATATGGAATGGCAACTAGCCACTGGTTTGGGTCAAAACTAACCTTGTTTTGAAACTGAATGCCGTCGTGCCGGTAGGATCCGCCGCTATCGAGGGTTCCCGTAGATGCAGTTACCTGCATGGCCGGCCCGCCAGGGGTGTTCCAGGTTTCCTTAAACGAGGCTCCGCTATACCCACCCTTCACTTGCCATTGGGCAACCCCAATTGGGATATCGTAAGGAAAGCCGTGTCCCTCAAGTTGGGCACCGATCAACTCGCTCGCATCCCAAGTAGAGGTATATGGTGTAGCGGCGGCTTCGGTTTTACTAAAAGGCGCCCCATAGGTTGTTATAACCATGACAAGGCCAATTGAAAAGGCGATTGCAGCCAGTTTGTACTCCCAATTTCGAATGGTAGGCATTGGAATTGCTTAAACTTTACTTATCAAGTATTACGCCATGTCAAACCGCCAAGCAATTAATAAGCCGTTTTACTGGTTTGGTGGCGGGTTCAAGCGGTATATGGGATAATGGGTATATGCCCTGTACCTATAAACAAATCGATAATATTGCCGGTCTGACAAGCCTTATTGAACTGTATAAGGAAGTGTTCGAACTGCCTGAATTAAGAGTGCCGGGAGAAATCCATATTCAGTCGCTAATTGCCAATAAGGCAATTATTTTTTTGGCAGCCTACTCCGAAGGAAAGGTGATTGGTGGATTGACCGCCTATGTGCTGCCATCGGTATATTCGGAAAAGCATGAAATGTACCTTTACGACCTGGCTGTTTTAACGGATCATCAACGCCAAGGCGTTGGCCGCAATTTGCTCGAGGAACTCAAAGAGCGGGCCCGGGTGCTAGACGTATCGGAAATATACGTCCAAGCGGACATTGCCGATAACGGCGCTCTAGCGTTTTACCGGGCAACAGGAGGAATAGAAGAGGATGTGCGGCATTTTGGCTATCCCATATAAATTGCTCTAGGAGCAAACATAATCCCAAATTAGTTGGCCGCAATATTTACCATCCAGTCAACGCCGTACTTATCGGTAAGCGCGCCGTGGGTGTCACCCCAAGGCATTGGTTGTAGCGGGTGGGTGACAATGCCGCCTTCACTTAACTTGGTGAAAGCACCGGTAATTTTTTCGGAGTCAGTACCGTTTAGGGAAAGAGTGACATAGCTGGTCTCATAGGGTGTGGTGCGAGTACCGTCGCTTGCCATAAAGCAAATATCACCACCCGACAAGTCGGCGTGCATGAGGCCTTGGCCACCTTCGTTTGGAACAGTTTTCAGTTTACCACCAAAAATGCCGTGGTAATAATTCATTGCTTCTTCGCAGTTGCCGATGAAAAACAGGTAGGGGATGAGGGTCATAGGGTGCGTTCGGGCTTATTTTTACTATCTAACATATAACAATTGCAGGCTGTTTAGGCAATAAAGAAAAGCGGGGTGAGTTGGAAAATTGATTTCATTACCAAAAAAGGCCAGGCCGCCGAAACTATTGACCAGCTTGTGCAGGTGCAGCGTGAACGGGCCAAAAGTAGGCGCGGGCCTGAGCACACCAACCACATTCCTGCTGAAAAACAGGTGAGTTTTTTACAAGATGCCCTGCCAAAGCTCATGCAATATGTTTTATTACCGGGGAACCCTCATGTACTACTATTCCGGCTTTGACCCGGTTTGGTACGATTTTAGCCCGCTTACTATTTTATCGAAAACCATTATTGAAAAGGCCATAAACGATAAGCTGGCGGGCATTGAATACCTGTTTACCCCGGCTCAGTGGAAGCGGCGTTGGGGCGCAGAGCAAACCAGTTGGCTAGTAACCGAAACGCACTACAATAAGTCCCCAACTTCCATTGCGCGGCTAATAAAAAAGAGAACCCGTAGGCTCTCTTTTAGCGCAACCATCTTACATGGGCATTGTCTCGTAAACCTTAACGGAGCAGCCTTTAAGTGTGGTAATTGGATTAGCCTGGGCAATTTTAATGGCTTCTTCCAGGTTTTCAGCGTTTACAATGCAGTAACCGGCGACGGAATCGGCGTCGTGTTGCACTTGGACTTCGCTCACTTGGACTTCGGAATCTGGGTTGAAGGGATTGCCGCTATCGATAAGCTTCTCTCCCAGATTGGTAAACCAGTCCATGTTAGCTTTAGTAAGTTCATCAGTCATCTCCAGTGGACCATTCACGTGAAATAGGTAGACGTACTTTTACATAAAAGTGTTAGTTACTAGTCAATGCGGATATATAATTTTCTAGGTTTTCGCTATCGTTGCCCCAATCGGCCCTAAATCCTGCGAGCCAGGCCTGGCCCTGCAACAAACCAGTGCGGCGTAAGGCCACAAAGTTGGTGCGGCCGACCTTTTTGCGCTGGATGAGCGTGGCATCTTCAAGCAGACGGATGTGCTTATGGATGGCGGGCAGGGAGAGCTGTTGCTCCTCTGCCAACTGGCTCACCGTAGCAGGGCGTAACGAAAGGGTGCTGACCATTCCGCGGCGCTTAGCGTTGCCAAGGGCCGTGTAAATGGCGTCTAGCTGCTCAGAGGTGGTAGGGGGTGGGGGCATTTATAGTTAACCTATATGTTAACTATAGTGGGTTAACCCAAGGAAGTCAACTACCTGGTCAAATGTATCCTATTTAGTCTCTAACCGGTAGAATATGACTAAGAAAGCAGCTAACTATTCCTTGTGCATCCTAAATTTGAACAACGGCTGGAAAACTTGAACGAACTGGCCCGGGAAGATGTATCAACTGAGCAAGAAGGCAAAGGACGGGAAGATCTCGATACCGAAATTATCGGTACTGTGCAGGGCTATGCCCGTCGCTCCGGTACCGCGGTGCGTGCCGAAATGGAGATATATCAAATGCAGTTCTTGAAACAGGAGTGTATGCAAAAACTCTATCAAGAACTGGAAGGGATAGACAAGCCGGAAATGGCAGCGGAAATTGAGCCCGGTTCCTTGCCAGTACTTTTCGAAGGCGGCCGTTATCTCGTTGCAGTAAACGAGCTGGAATGTGAGCTGAGCGAGGGCGAAGTACTAACGGCGGAGAAAAGGGGGTACAGGCTGTATCTCGATCCCCAAACTGTGCCTCGTTCCGTGCGCAAGCGCCACCTGGTGGAAAATGCCAAGCGGGAAATTCGCAACCATCTAGATGAGCAAATTTACCTCGATGAGCTGAACAGCAACCGAAACCGGACATACGTAACTGAGGCATATAATAATTTGCTCGGGGAACGGGAAGACCACATTGAACGTAAGGGTAAAATTGCCGAACAGGTGATTGCTACCTTTTTCGAGCGTCTGCAATACGACACTAACCTGGACTTTACGCTCGAGCCTGCCGATATCTACCAGGACGTTTTGCAAAAAGTAGACTTTATTGTACGTAAACGCCACCACGAACGTGGCGTACGGATTGAAGAAGCAGATATGCCGGAAACTACGGGCATTCAGTTCACGATTAACGACACGCCTGAAGTTTTAGCGAAAAAGCAGAACCAAGTAGACCGGGCCAAAGCCCACCTACAGTACGATGACGAAATTCAAGACATTTTACTGGTCAGCCTTCCCTCGGAAGTGTCATTTGAGGTGTGGGAGGCCTACCAGGAGTGGAAAAAAGCTGGCCTGCCGGTAGCCGTTGACCGCTACTTGTCCGAAGATATCAAGGAAAAGTTGTTTCGGAACATCTTGCAGGGCATTTATTCGGAAGAAGAAATTAATGCGCAGTGGGAGTTGGTCAACGGTGCTGAGTCATTAAACACCCAAGGGGCCTAACTTAATAGAAAAGGGGAAGGCAGTTAGCCTTCCCCGGGATAGCTGACAGGGTAGCCTAGCTTTTGCAGCATGTTATGGGTTTCGACTAACCCTATTACTTCCATACACGTCTCTTCCGTCACTTTCCCCTCTGCTTGGGAAAGTCTGCACACATAGTTGCGGCATTTTTTCCTTAGGAATGAATTGTGTGTCCCACACTTACAAACCCATTGATCTGTTGTCATTTTTCCTCCATATACCACCCAAGGCTTTCCTCTTTATAGCAGAAAGGCCAGGTTTTCACCCCTCGGTGTTGTTTTTTGAGAGAACCTAGTACCATTGAAATATGACCCAAGAAAAAACAATTGTCATTGGTGCGGGGCCGGGTGGGGCGAGCGCCGCTATTTATCTGGCCCGTTTTAACCAGCAAGTCACTCTTTTCGATGCCGGCAAAACCATCCGTGGCCGCACGGCGTGGGCCTACGAATTGGAAAACGTACTAGGGTTCACTAAACCGCTGCCGGGACCAGACTTTTTGCATAATATCGACCAGCAGCTCAAGCGCTTTGACATAGACAAGCGGGAAGAAACAGTCACCGCTGTCACCAAAACTCCCGAGGGCAGGTTCATGGTAAACACCGACAAACCAGCTCACTACCTGGCCGACTACGTTATTGTGGCGGTCGGCGTGCACGACGTCATGCCCGATGCTCCGGACGTGTACGACTATTTTGGTAAGTCAGTTTTTCCTTGTGCTGCGTGCAACTGGTATCAAACTAAAGGTTGTAAAACGGCAATCATAACCAATAGTGACATGGGACTCATTACCGCTCGAGCGTTTAACGCTATGCAAAAAGGGTCGGCGCTCTGTGTGCTGCCAGACCGCCCGGATACCGCGTTTTCCCGCGACCTCGTTGTGTTGGCCGAGAGCGAGGGCATTGCCGTGCACTCTTCACCGCTCATTTGTTTCAACGGCGAAAACGGCAAGCTGCACTCAGTAACGCTTGCCAATGGTGCCAACCTTAATTTGGATATCCTCTATACCCGCCTCGGTGTCAAACGGCACGACATCTTTTTAAATGCCGAAACTCTCGTGGTTGATCGCGACCAAGACGGCTACATAAAGGTCAACTTTGAGACGCTTGAAAGTTCGGTCCCTAACCTTTTCGCCGTGGGCCCCTGCAATACGGGCCCTGACCAGATCATTATTGCGGCGGGGCAAGGCGCCTCTGCCGCCATGGTCATTCATGACCGCATTTTGACCAATCTTGGTATTTAAGCCAGGGTACCAAGCAATGGCGCACCGCGTATAACGAACGAGTGGAAATCTTTAGAGGACAGAGGCTTGCTCACGGCGTAGCCTTGAATTTGGTCGCAGGAGCCGTTGCTGCAAAGGTGACGTACATGCTCTTCGCCTTCAACCCCTTCCGCAATGACATTCAGATCAAGTGTTCGGGCAAGGGTAGATACGGCAGTCACAATGGCGTCATCGGCAATGCTATGCAAGGCCGATTGCACGAAACTCTTATCAATCTTAAGAGTGTCGATTGGGAGCATTTTAAGGTAGCCAAGAGAGGAATGGCCGACGCCAAAGTCATCGATGGCAATTTTAAAGCCCAAGGCCTTCAGCTCGTTGAGGCGAATTATGACCGTATCAATGTGCTGCATGGCCACATTCTCGGTAATTTCCAAGGTAATTTTGTGAGGGTCGGCTCCGGTTACCTCGATAATCTCCTTGAACTGGCTCACAAAGTCGGGCCGGAAAAATTGAAGCGGAGAAATGTTTACGGCCACGGCAATATCTTTCAACTCTGTTTTTGACCATTCGACAAGTTGGCGACAGGCGTCTTGCATAATCCAACGCCCAAGCCGGTGGATTATGCCGGTATCTTCGGCGTAGGAAAGGAAGCTGGCTGGAGAGAGAAGCCCCTGAGAGGGATGGTTCCAGCGGATTAAAGCTTCGGCAGAAATTATGCGCTCCTGCACAATGCTGTAGACGGGCTGGTAGTGTAGCTCGAACTGAGTGTTTTTTAAGGCTAGGCGCAAGTCGGATTCCAGAGAAAGCCGCTTGCTAGCGTCTTTGCCGCCTTGGCTGGAGTGGAAGCAAAAGGTGCTGCGGCCTTCGTCTTTGGCACAGTAAAGTGCGCTATCCGCATGCTTGATAAGGGTTTGGATATTTTTGCTGTCAGTCGGGTAAATGGCAATGCCTATGCTGGTGTTTACATACACGTCTTGGTCATAGATATAGACAGGCACTTCGAGGGCCTTAAATATTTTTTTAGCTAACACTACTAAATCCTCATCGGTCGATGCATTGTTTGTGATAATCACAAATTCGTCACCACCAAAGCGGGCTACCGTGTCACTTGGGCCAATACTCTCAAGTAAGCGCTCGGCCACAATTTTTAGCAATTCGTCACCCGCATGGTGCCCCAACGAGTCGTTAACCAGCTTAAAGCGGTCGAGGTCGAGGAACAATATGCCACAGCGTTTCTTTTCCCTCATCGCTTTGCGACAGGCTTGGGTGAGCTGTTCCTGCAGGAAAATGCGGTTAGGCAAGTTGGTAAGCGAATCGTGTAGGGCTTGGTGACGAATTTTTTCCTCTGTTGATACACGTTCTCTAAGCTCATTCTGAGCTTGGGTATGCAGTAGGGAATTATCAATAGCGAGGGCGGCGTAGTGGGCCAGCTCCTCGGCAACAACTAAGTCGCGTTCGTCATAAAAAACTCCACTTTCTACTCCGGTCACAAAGGTAATGACCCCCATAGTTTTACCGCGCGCCTTTAGCGGGACAATCATGTAGGACTTAAATCCAAGGGCATAGATCATTTCCTTTTGGCGCTCGTCAACTACCCCGAGTTCAATCATTTCATCGGTAAGCACCGGAAGTATTTCCGATTTTCCGCTACGCACAACCTCAAATGCACCTTGGCGGGCTTTAGGATCAGGCGGGTAGGTCCTTTGGAACTCGTAGGCCAGTTCTATCTTGGTTGGGTCGACGTGCTCAAGAGCAAGCCGGTTTAAGGAGCCTTTTTCATCAATAATATCGATGCCACACCAGTCAGCAATGCGCGGCACCGCTAGTTTGGCCACTGCGGCGAGGGTGGTAGTGTAATCGAGCGAAGAGGAGAGTATTTCAGTGGCTTTGGAGAGGAACTCTTTTGCCTCAATCTGGCGTTTTAGCTCGGTAATGTCCGTAATCATTGCCAGCGTACCGGCAGGTTTTTTGTGGTCATCGTAAAAAGGCACAGTCGATATCCTTACGTTGACTGTTATTCCGTCTTTACGTAGTAGCTGCAGTTCGTAACGCTGGCGCACATTGCCGGCAATGTTGTGGGCTAACTCTAACTGCCTTTCCCTGAGGAAGGGGAGGCTCTCGGGGGCAATAAACTTTTCTGATGGCAGGCTGGACAACTCTTGGTTGGTCTAGCCCAACATCTGGGACATCTTTGGATTAACGTAGAGCGTTTTTCCGTAGATATCGCCCACCCATACGCCCTCGTCGGCGCTTTCGATCATGTGTCTGAAGGGGGCATCGTTCTCGAACAGCGAAGAGAGACGGTTTGGCATTACGAGTTCAGACTAGTCTAAGCGTAGCACTTCCACTATACGACGATCATTAGATTAAGCAACCAGGCACGTTGACCAATCACCTTTTCATTTGCATACTTCACGAGGTTTTTAAAAAATAATGTAGGTTATTCATGGGTTTTTAGGGGTAATTCATTACGCAGGGGGGCTCTATAACCCGCTCCTATGCAGTGATGCAGGTCATTTGGTACGTATCTAAATCTACCCGCGCTCTACGCACGGGTACTTTTGCTATACTTAGCCTTACGATGTCCAATAAAAACGCCCTACTCAACCTGTACGAAATTAATACAGCCGTTTGGCTCTCGGGACTGAGTGAAAAGGCCGGCAAGTCGGTCACCCTGGCCACGGTTCCGGTTGAGGAATACGAACGCTTGGCCAGGTTAGGCTTTAACGCAGTCTGGCTTATGGGAGTATGGCAGCGCAGCGAACGGGCCATTGCAATCAATAAGGCAGATCCAAATTTCGAGCCCGAAATGCGCCGGGTGCTTCCGGACTTTAACTTTGAGCGCGACGTGATAGGCTCCGCGTACAGCATTCGTTCCTATGAGGTAAGCGAGTGGCTTGGTGGGCGTGAGGGGCTTGCAACTGCCTGGAGTGAACTTAAAAAGCACGGCTTGCGGCTCATTCTTGATTATGTCCCTAATCACGTAGCGGCCGATCACTCCTGGGCGAGTGAGCATCCAGAGTATTTTATTCAAGGGACAGCGGCAGAACTTGCTGACAAGCCCCAGAATTTTATTCAGGTAGAAAGTGCGGTGCTTTCCAATGGGCGGGACCCGAACTTTACCCCTTGGTCTGACGTGGTGCAGCTCAACGCTTTCTCCGAAG